>DASUCS010000066.1:0-3493 GCA_036275935.1 Acidimicrobiales bacterium | reverse complement strand
GCGCACCGAGCCGTCCGTCTCGAAGCGCAGGATGGCCACTTCGTCGGCGAGATGATCGGTTCCCGTGGTCGGAAGATCGTTGCTGCCGACGACGAGCAGGTTGGTGGCACCGTCGGTGGACGGCTGCGTCGCGATCGGGATGCGCTCGAGCGCGGCATCGCGGCGTGCGACGTAGGCGAGCGCGCTCACGGCGAGACCGGCGATGACGATGACGCTGACCATCGACGTGGTCAGCAGGCGCCGCCGGAATCGGATCGTGCGGGCGCGCCGTTCGACACGGGAACGGAACTGCTCGTCCGGGTAGAACGGCGTCGGGTCGTCGAGGCGGTCAAGCATCGTCAGCCTCCGAAGCGAGGACGATCGGCGCGAGGTCGACGCGCAGTCGAGCGAGGGCGCGGTAGGTGTGTTGCTTCACGGATCCCACGGTGGTGTGCATCGCTTCGGCCACCTCGCGCTCGGACAAGTCGGCGAGGTAGCGCAGCGAGACCGCTTCTCGTTGCCGACGGGGGAGTCGGGCGATCGCTTCGATCAGTCCGACGCGTTCGAGCGCGAGGGCGTCTGGCCCCGGCGTGGGGGTGCCCAGCTCGTCCTCGAACACGATCGTGGGCTTGCGCTTGCGCCAGTGCCCGATGGCGAGGTTGGTGGCCACGCGTGCCACCCATGGCTCGTCGTGGTCCGCGACCTTGCGCCAGCGCACATAGGCCCGGGCGAGTGCCTCCTGCGCGATCTCCTCGGCGTCGGCCCGGTCGCCCAGCAACCGGTAGGCGACGCGGTACGCCACTGCTGCCAGTGCGTCGAACCGCTCGTCGAAGGACGCCGCCATCGTGGTCATGCAACCGTTCTCAACGCGCCCGCAGGTCCGTTGGTTGACAGGCCGTCGGTAGCAACCCCCTCTCGCACAGCGAACACTTGTTCGATAGCCTCCGGGCGTGGGGTTCAACAACCCGGCCATGCCCTGGAAGGAGCTCGAGCGTCGGCTGAGCGACGGCCGGCCGTCGAACCTACCGCCGCACGCGAATGGCGGCGACAGCCCGGCGTGGTCCCGCAAGCGTCAGCCGTTCGTCCCGACGGTCGAGCGCACGAAGGGTTCGGTGCCCTACGCCGAGCTGCACTGCCACTCGAACTTCTCGTTCCTCGACGGGGCATCGCATCCCGAGGAACTGGCCGAGGAAGCGGCCCGCCTCGGGCTCGAAGCGCTGGCCATCACCGACCACGACGGGTTCTACGGCGTGGTCCGCTTCGCCGAGGCGGCCCGAGAGGTCGGGCTCCCGACGGTGTTCGGGGCCGAGCTCAGCCTGGGGCTGCACAAGCCGCAGAACGGCATGGCCGACCCCGAGGGCACGCACCTGCTCGTGCTGGCCCGTGACCCTGGCGGTTACGCCCGGCTCGCCCGCGTGATCAGCGCGGCACAGATGCGGGGCCAGGAGAAGGGCAAGCCGCTCTACAACCTGTCCGAGCTCGCCCAGGCGCACGCCGGTCACTGGCTCGTGCTCACCGGTTGTCGCAAGGGGACGGTGCCGAGCGCGCTGCTGCGTGACGGTCCCGCGGCTGCGAGCCGTGCGCTGGCGGATCTCGTTGCGTTGTTCGGTCAGGACAACGTGGCGGTGGAGCTGTGGGACCACAACGACCCGCTCGACTCTGCGCGCAACGACGCGCTGGTGCAGATCGCGGCGCGTGCCGGTGTCGAGTGCGTCGCGACGAACAACGTGCACTACGCGACTCCTTCTCGGCGTCCACTGGCCACCGCGTTGGCCGCGGTGCGCGCTCGACGCAGCCTCGACGAGATCGACGGCTGGCTGCCCGCGGCCGCGACCGCGCACCTGCGCGCCGGACACGAACAAGCGCGTCGCTTCCGTCGGTATCCCGGTGTCGTGGATCGTGCCGCCGCGCTCGGATTGGAGTGCGCGTTCGATCTCCACCTCGTTGCGCCGGAGCTGCCGCCCTACCCGTGCCCCGACGGGTTGAACGAGATGGAGTTCCTGCGCCGCATCACGATGGAGGGCGCGCAACGCCGGTACGGCAACCCCGACGATCCAAGCGCGCACAAGGCGTACGCGCAGATCGCGCACGAGCTCGACCTCATCGAAAAGCTCGGCTTCCCCGGCTACTTCCTCATCGTGTGGGACATCGTCGAGTTCTGCCGGCGCTCGAACATCTACTGCCAAGGACGCGGGTCCGCGGCCAACAGCGCGGTGTGTTACGCGCTCGGCATCACGAACGCCGATGCCGTGTCGCTGAACCTGTTGTTCGAGCGTTTCTTGTCACCGGAACGTGACGGCCCGCCGGACATCGACATCGACATCGAGAGCGACCGGCGTGAGGAAGCGATCCAGTACGTGTACGAGCGCTACGACCGCCAGCACGCCGCGCAGGTGGCGAACGTCATCACGTACCGCGCCAAGTCGTCGATCCGCGACATGGCCAAGGCGCTCGGCTACTCGACGGGTCAGCAGGACGCGTGGTCCAAGCAGGTCGACGCGTGGGGTGCGGTCGACGCGACCAAGCGGCTCGACGATCACGAGATCCCGCTGCCGGTGCTCGAGCTGGCCGAGCAGGTGGAGCACTTCCCGCGGCACCTCGGCATCCACTCTGGCGGCATGGTGATCTGCGACCGACCGATCATCGAGGTGTGCCCGACGGAGTGGGGGCGCATGGAGAACCGGTCGGTGCTGCAGTGGGACAAGGACGACTGCGCCGCCGCGGGACTCGTGAAGTTCGACCTGCTCGGACTCGGGATGTTGAGCGCGCTGCACTACACGATCGATCTCGTGCGCGAACACGAAGACGTCGAGCTCGACCTCGCGACGATCCCGCAGGACGACGAGGTGTACGAGATGTTGTGCCGCGCCGATTCGGTCGGCACGTTCCAGGTCGAGTCACGGGCGCAGATGGCGACGCTGCCGCGGCTCGAGCCGAAGTGCTTCTACGACCTCGTCGTCGAAGTGGCGCTCATCCGTCCCGGTCCGATCCAAGGCGGGTCGGTGCACCCGTACATCCGGCGCCGCAACGGCACCGAGCCGGTCACGTACCTGCATCCGCTGCTGAAGCCGGTGCTGGAGAAGACGCTCGGCGTGCCCCTGTTCCAGGAGCAGCTTATGCAGATGGCCATCGACATCGCCGGCTTCACGCCGGGCGAGGCCGACCAGCTGCGCCAGGCGATGGGCTCGAAGCGCAGCCGCGAGCGCATGGAGCGCATCCGCCAGCGCCTCTACGACGGCATGGCCGAGCGCGGCGTGGTGGGGGAGACGGCCGACGTGATCTGGGAGAAGCTCGCCGCGTTCGCGAACTACGGCTTCCCCGAGAGCCACTCGGTGAGCTTCGCCTACCTGGTCTACGCCTCGTCGTGGCTCAAGCGCTACGAGCCGGCGGCGTTCTGCGTCGGTCTGCTCAACGCCCAGCCCATGGGCTTCTACTCGCCCCACTCGCTGGTGCAGGACGCCCGCCGCCACGGGGTCACCGTCGCCACCCCCGACCTCAACCGCTCCGGGGCCGG
>DASUCS010000065.1:0-6254 GCA_036275935.1 Acidimicrobiales bacterium | reverse complement strand
CGTCGAGAACCGAGGGCCCTGCACGACGACCACCGTGCCGCCGTCGTGGACCGTGATGCCGAGCTCGTCGGCCGCGGCAACCAGCTCGGCCCGCAGCCCTGCGTCGTAGGGATCGGCGAGTGACACGTGCGTCGGGCCGTCGTCGAACGTGTCGTAGAAGGTCTCCGCGCGACCCGAGGTGCGGTCGACGAACTGGTCGACGACGACGAAGTCGCCCGGATGGATCGTCGGCTGCAACGAACCGGCGGCGAACGGCGCCAGCAGCGCCCGCACCCCGAGTGCGCGCATCGCGGCGACGTTGGCGCGGTAGGGAACGGCGTGCGGCGGGAACTCGTGGGCCCGGCCATGACGGGGGATGAAGGCCACGCGGACCTCTCCGAGGGTCCCGATCGTCACCGGCGCGGCGGGCGGACCGTACGGCGTGTCGATCTCGTGCTCCTCGACCTCGTCGAGGAACTCGTAGAACCCCGACCCACCGAAGACTCCGACGTCGGCGCGGGCCACGAAGGCCTACGCCGTCTTGGCGTCAGAGGAGCCCGAGCTGCTCGTCGAGCTGGACTCCTTCTTCGAGTCGGACTTGGCGTCCGAGCTCGTCTCCGACTTCGAATTCGAGTCGCTCGACGAGTCGGAGGTCGACTTCGAGGACGAGGAGCTCTTGGACCGGTTGTCGGTCTTGTAGAAGCCCGAGCCCTTGAAGGTGATGCCCGGCACGGCGAACACCTTGCGCAACTCGCCGCCGCAGTTCGGGCACACGGTCAGCGGATCGTCGGTGAACGCCTGCACGACCTCGAGGTCTTCGCCACACTCCTTGCAGCGGTACTCGTACGTGGGCATTCGCGAACTCCCGAAAGCGATTAGCACTCGAGTGGTGTGAGTGCCAGAGGATAGCGGCCACTCCGGCGATCCGTACAGTGAGCGCCATGACTGTGCGCAAGGCAGTGATACCGGCCGCTGGTCTCGGCACCCGCTTCCTGCCCGCCACCAAAGCACAGCCCAAAGAGATGCTGCCGGTGGTCGACAAGCCGGCGATCCAGTACGTCGTGGAAGAAGCCGTGCGCGCCGGGATCGACGACATCCTGATCATCACCGGCCGCAACAAGCGGACCCTCGAGGACCACTTCGACCGCACCGTCGAGCTGGAGCTCGAGCTCGAACAGCGCGGGAAGCTCGACCAGCTCAAGGAGATCCGGGCGCTCGCGGACCTGGCCGACATCCACTACGTCCGCCAGGGCGAGGCCCTCGGCCTGGGCCACGCCGTGTCGGTCGCCCGCAAGCACATCGGCGACAACTCGTTCGCCGTGCTGCTCGGCGACGACCTCATGGACGAGCGCATGCCCCATCTCGAGCGCATGATCGAGCACCACGACCAACTCGAGCGCAGCGTGATCGCGCTCATGGAGGTCGAGGATCCATCGATCTACGGCTGTGCGCGTTGTGAACCGGTGGCGGACGACCTCGTACGGATCACCGAGATCGTCGAGAAGCCGAAGCGCGAGGACGCGCCCTCCAACCTCGCGGTGATGGGCCGTTACGTGTTCACGCCCGACATCTTCGACAAGCTCGCGAAGGTCCAGCCCGGCCACGGCGGTGAGATCCAGCTCACGGACGCGATCGCGATGCTGATGAAGGACACCGAGGTGTACGGCTACACGTTCAGCGAGGGCCGGTACGACACGGGCAACAAGCTCGACTACCTGCGCGCCACGGTCGAGCTCGCGACGCGTCGCGAAGATCTCGGCCCGGCGTTCCGCGCGTACCTGGCCGACTTCGTACGCGAGCACAACTTGTGATCTCTCTCGACGAAGCGCGTGCCCACGTACTTGATCGCGTGAAGCCGTTGCCGTCGGTGCGCGTCGCTGCGTCCAAAGGTCTCGGGTGTGTGCTGACCGAGCCGGTCGTCGCGTCCGAGGACGTTCCGCCATTCGACAACTCGGCGATGGACGGGTACGCCGTACGCGCTGCCGACACGGTGGGCGCGCCGGTCGAGCTCCCCGTTGCGGGAGTGCTCGCCGCCGGCGCCGACCCGTCGACCTTTCGCGTCGACGCCGGGCACGCGGTGCGCATCATGACGGGCGCGGTCATCCCCGATGGTGCGGACGCGATCGTGATCGTCGAGCAGACCGAGTCGCTCGACGACGGCGCGCGGGTGCGCGTCGGCGCGGCCGCGACCGCCGGCGATCACATCCGGCTGGCAGGCGACGACATCCATGCCGGCGATGTCGTGTTCGATGCCGGCGTCGTACTGACGGCCGCGCACCTTGGGGTGTTGGCGAGCCTCGGGGTCACCGCGGTCATGGTCACGCGCCGCCCGCGTGTCGGTGTGCTGTCAACTGGTGACGAGCTCGTCGAAGGCGCTGTGTCGCTGCAACCGGGGCAGCTGCGCGACTCGAACCGTCACGCGCTCCTGCCGATGTTGACCGATGCCGGTTGCGACGCCGTCGATCTCGGGCTCATCAAGGACGACCGTGCGGCCATCGCCGAGGCCATCGAGCGCGCGGTGGAGACGTGTGACGCGCTGCTCACCAGCGGCGGCGTGAGCATGGGCGACTTCGACGAGGTGAAGGCAGTCCTGTCCGAGCGCGCCGACGACATGCGCTGGATGCAGATCGCCATCCGCCCCGCGAAGCCGTTCGCGTTCGGGACGCTCTCGGGCACGCCGGTGTTCGGTCTGCCCGGCAATCCGGTCTCGTCGATCATCTCGTTCGAGCTGCTCGCTCGCCCCGCCCTGCGCAAGATGCTCGGGTTCGCGGTCGACGAGCTGGATCGGCCGCGCCTGGCCGCGATCGCCGACGAGGACCTGCGCCGTCACCCTGACGGCAAGACCCACTTCGCCCGCGTCGTGCTGACGACGCGCGGCGGTCGCGTGCACGCTCGCTCTGCCGGCGGCCAGGGCTCACATCAGCTGGCGGCGATGGCCAACGCCAATGCCCTCGCGGTGTTGCCGGACGGGGACGGCGCGCGCGCAGGTGACGATGTCGAGGTGATCCCCGTAACCTGGCCGACGTGATCGAGCGCAGCGAGCGCACGGCGGACGAGCGAGCGCCAGCGAGCCGGACGCAGATGGGGTCCGGGGGCGGAGCCCCCGAGAAACGCGTGCAGCCCCTCACCGACAGCTTCGGTCGCGTGCATCGCGACCTGCGCATCTCGGTGACGGACCGTTGCAACCTGCGCTGCACGTACTGCATGCCGGCCGAAGGCATGAACTGGATGCCGCGCCAGGAGATCCTCACGTTCGAGGAGATCGAGCGCATCGCCCGGCTGCTCGTGACCCGCTACGGCTTCACGTCGATCCGGCTGACGGGCGGCGAACCCACCGTTCGTGCGCACCTCCCGGTGCTCGTCGAGCGGTTGGCGGCACTGGGAACCGACCTTGCGCTCACGACGAACGGCACCACGCTCGGTTTGCTGGCTCACGACCTCGCCGCCGCCGGGCTGAAGCGGATCAACGTGTCGCTCGACTCGCTGCAGTCCGACCGCGTGCTCGCGCTGACGCGCCGTGACTGCCTGGACCAGGTGCTCGACGGCATCGACGCCGCCCTGGACGCGGGTTTGGCGCCCGTGAAGGTCAACGCCGTGCTCGTGCGCGGCGTCAACGACGACGAGGTCGTCGACTTCGCGACCTTCGGCCGTGAGCGCGGCGTGAGCGTGCGCTTCATCGAGTTCATGCCGCTCGACGCGACTGGGGAGTGGACGCCGACACAGGTCGTGACTCGCGACGAGGTCATGCAGGCGATCGACGCCGTGTATCCGCTCGAGCTTGCGGGTCACGACCACGACGGGTCCGAGCCGGCCGAGGTGTTCCGCTATCGAGACGGGCGCGGCGACATCGGGGTCATCGCGAGCGTCACGAACGCGTTCTGCGATTCGTGCGACCGCGTGCGGCTCACGGCCGATGGTCAGCTGCGTTCGTGCCTGTTCGCCCTCGACGAGTTCGACCTGCGGGCGTTGTTGCGCGGTGGTGCGAATGACAACGAGGTCGCGGCGGCGGTGGAGCGGTGCGTCGGCGCCAAGTGGGCAGGCCATGCCGTGAACCAGGTGCAGTTCATCCGTCCCCGACGGTCAATGAGCCAGATCGGCGGTTGAGGGGCCGCGCTGGGCTGAAACGCAGGTGAGGCCCGTCGCCTAGACTCACGGGCGCATGTCGGACAGGGGCCTGACGCATCTCGATCCACTGGGCCGGGCCCGGATGGTTGACGTCACCCCGAAGGAAGCGACCCACCGTCGTGCGGTCGCCCGGGGCCGGGTGTACATGCAGCCCGACACGACGTCGCTCGTGGCGCGGGGCGCGGTCACCAAGGGCGACGTGCTCGCCGTGGCCCGAGTCGCCGGCATCCAGGCCGCCAAGCGCACCCCCGACCTCATCCCGCTGTGCCACCCGCTGCTGGTGGGCTCCGTGCTGGTGAATTTTCGGATCGAGGACACGTTCATCGAGGTCGAGGCGCAGGTCGACACCGTCGACCGGACCGGGGTGGAGATGGAGGCCATGACGGCGTGTTCCGTCGCCGCTCTCACGATCTACGACATGTGCAAGAGCGCCGACCGGTCGATGGTCATCGGCGACATCACCCTCTGGGAGAAGACGGGCGGACGCTCCGGCGCCTATCGCCGAGCCCTCGACCTCGACGACGACGCCCTCGGCATCTGACCCCGAAATCCGACGCTACGTAGCGGTTCGAGCGATCTCCGGGACCGCCGGCTACGCCAATTGCCAGCTGCGAACTTTTGCAAGCAGGGAGTGGACGCTCGCCGTCGAACCGTAGTAGAACCGTAACAACCGCCATCCGGCGGTAACGCTTTTTCCGTCCGACGTCCACCGGACCGCAGCCCATCCACCGCTGATTTGGCGCGGAGGGTTACGGTCCCTGAGTCCAAAAGGCAGGCACGGAGCGTGACCCTGTTGGTGCTCTTCATTCTCGCTGTGATCTGGGCTGCGGTGTTGCTGCCGCCCTATCTGCAGAATCGCAGCGAGAGCCGCCCCGCGGATTCCATCTCGTCGTTCCAGCGCCAGCTCTCGGTGCTCGAGCGGCGGTCGGTGGTGGTGAATCCCGCACTCAAGCATGCGAGCTCGACCTCGTCCCGCCCGGCGCGCGCCCAGAACTCGTTCGCGCCGATGATGCGCAGCTCTCGCAACGATGCCAAGAAGCGTCGCCGCGACGTGCTGTTCACGCTTGCCGGTGCTGCCGCGGTCACCTTGCTGCTCGCGTTCATGCTCGGCGGACTCGTGTGGGGTCTGCACCTCGCGTGCGACGTGCTGCTCGGCGCCTACGTCGTCCTGCTCGCGCAGGCTCAGCAGCGCGCGATGGAGCGCGATGCCAAGGTGCGGTACCTGCCGCAGCGCTCGTCGGCTCCCGAGCCGGCCTTCGCGCTGCGCCGCTCCGGCAGCTGACGCTGAACTAGGCGGGTGAACCGCCGCAGCGAACTCGGACGATTGGTGAGTGAGGCGTCGGCCTCGCTGGCCGAAGCCAACGAGGCCCGCGAGATCGGGTTACCCGCGTGCCGGCGCGTCATCCGGTCGTCGGGCAGTGCGATCCGGTTGGTGCACCGTCTCGAGTTCGACGAGGCCACCGGCATCATCGCCGAAGCCGAACGTTCGTTGCGCGAGGCCCAGGGCGCCCTCGCCGCTCATCCGGCCGTCGCCTATGCCGGGTTCCTCACGGACGCCGAAAAGGAGTTCGTCGAAGCGACGCTGACCCTCGCGCTCGTGCAGGGCGCGCCGTTGCCGTCGGCCGCTGACCTCGACGTGATGCCACCGTCGTGGCTCAAGGGTCTGGCCGAAGCGGCCAGCGAGTTGCGCCGTCATCTGCTGGACCGGCTGCGAGCGGGCGATCTGGAGCAGGGTGAAGCGCTGCTCGAAGTGATGGACGACGCCTACGACGCGCTGGTCCTCGTCGACTTCCCCGATGCAATCACTGGCGGACTCCGCCGCACTCTCGACGCGCTTCGCGCCGTCCTCGAACGCACCCGCGGCGACGTCACCACGACCGTCCTGCAGACGGAACTGCGCACATCCATCGAGCGATCGGTACCGAAGCCGTGAGGTCACCCGACTATCCTCAGTCCTCCCGTTGTGTTGCCCGCCAACACGACCCGGGGGTGTAGCTCAGTCCGGTAGAGCGCTTCGGTCGCATCGAAGAAGTCGTGGGTTCGAATCCCATCACCTCCACTCGTGTGATGTCGCGAGACATCGGAGACGCCCGACGCGTCTTGAGGAGTCATGCGCGTAGCGGGCGCTTACTGTCATCGCGTGACCCTGC
>DASUCS010000064.1:0-4926 GCA_036275935.1 Acidimicrobiales bacterium | reverse complement strand
GACGGTCCAGTGGCGCGACGTCACCGAGCTCTGTGCGTGTCCATGGCAGGGTCGTTCGCCGCTCGCCGAGTCGCGCCACCGGGAGTCCGAGCAGTCGACCCTGGTCGACGGCGTGTCGTGCGGACCGCGTGCTGATGGCTCGTTCGATGGCGGCCCACTCGAAGTCGCAACCGAGCCACGCGGGGACGAGATCTTCGTCGTCCGGCCGGGTGATCGACGCGGCGATCCAGCCGTCCTCTGCGCGCAGCAAGCGGGTCGCTCCCCCACAGGACGTGCGCCCATTGCGGCCGTAGCTCCAGATCTCGGCGCGCTCGGTGAGCCGGGGCATGGGGTCGATGCCGAGAGGTGCCGCGAGGGCGTGGATGGCGTCGAGGATGCGCGGCGGCGTGTCGATCGGTGGTCCGTCCGCATGTCCAGTCAGATCGGCCAACTGCAAGGCGCCGTAGGGTACCGACGTGTCGATGGCCCTCGCCGCGCTGGAGCTGTTGCTCGACGCGACAGAAGGCATTGACGTGGAGCAGGCGTTGATCGTCGAGTCGGCGACGTACTCCGTGTTGCAGGCGGGTCCCGAGCACCAGGCCTGGCTCGCGGCACGCACGCGCCGCCCGGTCGACGACGAGGAGGACGTCGTGGTGATGGCTCGCGAGGGGTCGATCGTGCGGTTGACGTTGAACCGGCCTCACCGTCGCAACGCGTTCAACGCGGTGATGCGCGAGGAGCTGCTCGACGGGCTCGAGGTCGCCGCGATCGACTCGTCCGTCGACCAGGTGGTCATCGACGCCAACGGTCCGAACTTCTGCAGCGGTGGCGACCTCGACGAGTTCGGCACGCTGGCCGATCCCGCGAGCGCCCACCTGTTACGGGTCGAGCGCAGCGTGGCGCGGGCGATCCACCGGCTGCGGGAAAGGGTGACGGTGCATGTCCACGGTGCCTGCGTCGGCGCCGGGGTCGAGCTACCGGCGTTCGCGAGTCACGTCGTCGCGGCGCCCGACACGACGTTCTCCTTGCCCGAGGTCGCGATGGGATTGGTGCCGGGTGCGGGCGGAACGGTGAGCATCCCCCGTCGCATCGGCCGCGAGCGGTTCATGACGATGGCGAGCACCGGCGACGCGATCGACGCGTCCACCGCGCTCGACTGGGGCCTGATCGACTCGATCGAGTGAACTCGACGAAATAGCCATCGCTGGGCGATGGCTATTTCGTCGAGAATGGGGTCAGTCGGAGGACGGGAGCGGTTTGGCGTCCTTGAGGGGCAGGGCCTTGCCGTCGAGCGAGAGCGAACCGGCGCCGCCCTTGGTGGCGAGCACCTCGATGCCGCTGTCCGGATCGGCGAAGCGCTTGCCCATCTGCGTGCCGTCGCTGTGCGCGGGATCGAGCTGCGCGCCGGCGGGCTTCTCCGCGTCGTGCGGCACCATCTCCGCGCCGCCGCACTCCAGCGACGGTGAACCGGACGGGGCGCGCACGACCACCACCTCGGTGTCGCACACCGCACTGCGCCAACGCGACCCTGCCTTCAACTCCATCGAAACGACTCCTCAGAGAATTGCGCCTGCGTCCTTCAGGCGAATGATGTCATCCCAGTCATAGCCCAGCTCCAACAACAGCGTCTCCGTGTGCTCACCGTGCTGCGGCGCCCGTTCGAGATCCGGTGGCGTCTCGTCGAACTGCACCGGGTTGGCAACCACAGTGCACGGGCCCTGATCGCTCTCGACCTCGCGCAGGTAGCCGTTGGCCAGGACCTGCGGATCCTGGTGGAGCTCGATCGGCAGCTGGTACGGCGACCACACGCCTTCGGCGTCGGCGAGCTCTTCCTTCCACTCGTCGAACGTCCGCTCGGCGAACGCAGCGTCGAGGGCGCGGATGCAGTCGGTCTTGTTCTCACCACGCGAGGCGTGGTCCTTGAACCGTGGATCGTCGATGAGCTCGGGATGCCCGATCTGCCGGCACAGGTCGGGCCAGAAGCGATCGGACTCGAGCATGCACAGCATGAGGAACCGTCCGTCCTTCGTCTTGTAGCTGCCGACGAGCGGGTTCGGGTTCATCTCCCGGTTGCCACCGGTGGGCAGCTTCGGGAGGTCGAAGATCTTGCTCGCCATCACGTCGGGCGACAGCGTCCACATCGCGCACGACAGCAGCGAGATGTCGACGACCGATGCCACACCGTGGCGCTCACGTCGGAAGAGTGCGGCGGCGATGCCACCCGCGATCGTCATGCCGCCGGGAAGGTCGCCGTACGCAGCACGGGGGCCGATCGGGTACTCGAGCTCGCCGGGCGTGAGGGCCAACGCGTGCCCACCGCGAGCGAAGTAGGTCGCGCCGTCGTAACCGCCGCGCTCTGACTCGGGGCCGCGTTGCCCGTTGCCGCTGCCCCGCACGTAGATGATGTTCGGGTTCACCTTGCGCAGGTCGTCGACATCGATCTTCATCGACGCGCGCGCCGCCGGCAGGAAGCTCGTGAGGAACACGTCGGCCGACTCCACGAGCTTGTACAGCAGCTTCAGCCCTTCCTCCGAGCGGATGTCGATGCCGATGCTGCGCTTGCCGCGGTTGGGTTGCTCCATCATGAAGTTCGGGATCCCACCGCCGCCGCCCATGAGTCCCGACGTCATCAGGCCTCGCTGCGGATCACCGGTGACTGGATGCTCGACCTTGATGACCTCTGCACCCCAGTCCGCGAGCACCGCGCCGGCGGCGGGCACGAACGTCCACGTCGCCACCTCGACGACGCGCACCCCGGCAAGAACTTGGTCCATCGGCGCAAGCTACTTTCGGCGGATGCCCGGCACCGAACCGACCTATGACGAGTTGCTCGCGCGCGCAGACGGTCCGCCGGGAACGTCGTGGGGAGTGTGGCCGGGTCGCGAAGTCCTCGGTTGCCTGAACCGCATCACGCCCGAGTGTCGACTCCGCGCAGCCGCGTTGGTACGGACGGGCGACGTCTTCCCGCTCGACCTCGATCCGGAGGTGCCGGATCCTCCGTTCTTCGAGCGCGCTCGATTGCAGCGCGAGGTGCTGTGGCTGGGCGACATCGGCCACGACGAGCGGCTCGACAACTTCAACACACAGTCGTCGACGCAGTGGGACGGCTTCCGTCACGTACGCAGCCGCGAGCTCGACTTCTACGGCGGCGTCGCCGACGAGGAGCACGGCGTGCACTTCTGGGCCGAGCACGGGATCGTCACGCGGGGCGTGCTCGCGGATGTCACCCGCGTGCGGTCGATCGAGCCCGGTGAGGCCGATCCGATCGATCCCGACGACGTCGCCAAGGCACTCGACGCGCAAGGCGTCGCGGTCGAGCACGGCGACATCCTGCTGATCCGCACGGGCTGGACGACGTGGTATCGCTCGCTCGACACCGCTGCACGCGAGAGCGCGGCGGGCAAGCGACAGTCATGCGGCTTGGTCGCGGGACCGCGCACGGTGCGGTTCCTGTGGGACCTCGGCATCGCCGCGGTCGCCGGAGACCATCCCGCGATGGAGGTGTTCCCTCCCGGTACCGGCACGGAAGGCATCGACGACCTCGAGCAGCTCTTCATGCACATGCAGCTGCTGCCGCGACTCGGGATGCCCATCGGTGAGCTGTTCGACCTCGATGCACTTGCGGACGCGTGCGCGGCCGACGGCCGGTGGGACTTCATGTTCACGTCGGCACCGCTGCGGCTGCGCAACGGTGTGGCCTCGCCGCCGAACGCGCTCGCCATTCGCTGATGGATCTGCGCTATCCGGCGTCGGCAGAGGCGTTCCGCTCCGAGCTGCGGGACTGGCTGGAGGCGAACCTTCCGGAGGGTCTCACCGAGAGCTCACCCCTGGAGGCACGACGCGAGTGGAACCGGCGTCTTGCGGACGCCGGCTACGCCGCGCTCTCGTGGCCGGTCGAGTACGGCGGCCGAGCGGCGAGCGTGCTCGACCAGCTCGTGTTCAACGAGGAGATGGATCGAGCGCGTGCGCCCGGTCCCGTCAACATCATCGGGATGCCGAACATCGCGCCGGCGATCATGCAGTGGGGCACTGAGGAGCAGAAGACGCGGTTCCTGCCCCGCATGCTGCGGGGCGACGACATCTGGTGCCAGGGGATGTCGGAGCCGAACGCGGGGTCAGATCTCGCCTCGTTGCAGTGCCGCGCCGTGCTCGACGGTGATTCGTTCGTGGTGAACGGGCAGAAGACGTGGAACACGCTCGGCGACGTCGCCGCGTGGTGTCAGCTCTACGTGCGGACGGACGTCGACGCGCCGAAGCATCGCGGGATCTCGTGCTTGCTCGTCGACATGTCGCTTCCGGGCGTCGACGTCCGCCCGATGGTGACGATCACGGGCGAGCACGGGTTCAGCGAGCTCTTCTTCACCGACGTGCGCGTGCCTGCGAGCGCGTTGCTCGGTCCGCTCAACGAAGGGTGGAAGGTCGCGACGACCACGCTGTCGCACGAGCGAGCCGGCGTCGCGAAGCTGCACCTCGCCCTTCGTCGCGACGTGCGCGAGTTGATCGAGGCGGCGCAGGCCCGCGGACGCGCCGACGAACCCGTGCTTCGACAACGACTGGCGCGGCTGTACCTCGAAGCGGAGTACCTCAAGCTGCTCGCCGACCGCGCCATCTCGGGCCAGTTGCACGGACGGCCGACGGGCCCCGAGAGCAGCCTCGTGAAGCTCGTGTGGAGCGACGTGTCGAACCACGTGGCCGAGACGTGGACCGAAGTGACCGGTGACGTCGACGTCCGGCGCCTGAGTGTGCGCCAGGTGTCGATCGCCGGCGGGACCACCCAAGTGAACAAGAACATCGTGGCCCAGCGCGTGCTCGGGATGCCTCGGTAACCGTGGACTTCGAGTTCACCTCCGAGCAGGAGGAGCTGCGGGCGTCGGTGCGACGGTTCCTGAACGAGCGCGCGCCGATCTCGTACGTCCGAGCGATGTACGACGACCCCACCGGGACGAG
>DASUCS010000063.1:0-11574 GCA_036275935.1 Acidimicrobiales bacterium | reverse complement strand
TTGCCGCTCGCCAACAAGCCGATGATGGAGCACATCGTCAGCCTGCTGAAGCGGCACGGTTTCGACGACATCGTGGTGACCCTGGCGTTCATGCCCAACGCCATCCGCACGTACTTCGGTGACGGGTCGGAGTTCGGCGTCCGGATGGTCTACGCCACCGAGGAACAGCCGCTCGGCACGGCCGGCTCGGTGCGCAACGCCATGGACGAGCTCGACGAGCCGTTCCTCGTCATCTCCGGCGACGTCCTCACCGACATCGACCTGTCGAAGATCGTCGAGTTCCACGACGAGCGCGAGGCCCTCACCACCATCGGGCTCGTCGCCGTCGACAACCCGCTCGAGTTCGGGATCGTCATCACGCGGGAGGACGGGACGATCCAGCGCTTCCTCGAGAAGCCGGGTTGGGGCCAGGTCTTCTCCGACACGGTCAACAACGGGATCTTCGTGCTCGAGCCGGAGATCTTCGATCACATCGCGCCGGACGTCGCCGTCGAGAACCCGCTCGAGTTCGGCATCGTGATCACCCGAGAGGACGGTTCGATCGAGCGCTTCCTCGAGAAGCCGACGTGGGGCCAGGTCTTCAGCGACACCATCAATGCGGGCATCTTCGTGCTCGAGCCGGAGATCTTCGATTACATCCCGGCGGGCGAAGCGGTCGACTTCTCCAACGAGGTGTTCCCGAAGCTGCTCGCCAACTCGCGTCCCCTCTACGGCGCGATCGCCGACGGCTACTGGGAGGACGTCGGCACGCTCGAGGCCTACGTCCGAGCCCACAAGGACGTGCTCGACCACAAGGTGCAGGTCGACATCCCCGGGTTCCGCCTGGAGCACGGCGTGTGGCTCGGGGAGGGCGCCGAGATCCATCCAGAAGCCAAGGTGGACGGTCCGGCCGTGATCGGCGAGAACTGCCGCGTCGAAGCCGGCGCCCGTCTCGGCGAATACGCGGTGCTCGGCGGCAACGTGCGCGTGCGCGAGGGTGCCGACCTCGAACGGGTCGTCGTCCACGACAACGCCTACCTCGGGCAGAACGCACGCCTGCGCGGCACCGTCGTCGGACGATCCTGCGACCTGCGCACCAACGTCCGCTGCGAGGAAGGCGTCGTCCTCGGCGACGAATGCTTCGTCGGCGACAACGCGGTCCTCGGCGCGGGCGTGAAGGTCTATCCGTTCAAGACCGTCGAGACCTCCGCCGTCGTCAACTCCTCGATCGTGTGGGAGTCCCGCGGCGCCCGCGCGCTGTTCGGGCGCGATGGCGTGTCCGGCCTCGCCAACGTCGACGTGAGTCCCGAGCTCGCGGTGAAGCTGGCGCTCGCCTACGCCACCACACTGAAGAAGGAATCGACGGTCATCACGTCCCGCGACTCGTCGCGGTCGGCCCGCATGCTCAAGCGGGCGATGATGGCCGGCATCAACGCCGCCGGCGTGAACGTGTTGGACCTCGAGGTCGCGTCGGTCCCGGTCACCCGCTTCCTGGCCCGCCAGCCGAACGTCGTCGGCGGGATCACGATCCGGCTCGTCGAGGACGACACGCAGGCCGTCGTCATGCGCTTCTTCGACGGCAAGGGCCTCGACCTGTCCGAGGCGGGTCAGCGCAAGATCGAACGCCTCTTCAACCGTGAGGACTTCCGCCGGGCGCTGCCGGGCGAGATCGGCGACATCGGCTTCCCGCCGCGAGCACTCGAGCAGTACTCGGTCGCGCTTGAGTCGACCGTCGACGTCGAGCTGATCCAGGCCAGCCGACCCAAGGTGGTGGTCGACTACGGCTTCGGCTCGACGTCGTTCGTCATGCCGAACCTCCTCGCCAAGCTCGATGCCGACGTGCTCGCCGTCAACCCGTACGCATCGACTCGGGGCGTTCTCGCCTACGAGCCCCGGCGCCACGCCGAACAGGTCGCCGGGCTGGTCCGGACGTCAGGGGCTCACCTCGGTGCGGCCATCGACCCGGACGGCGAGCACCTCACGCTCATCGACGACGAGGGCCACGTGCTCTCGCACACCGAGGCCGTGCTCGCGCTGCTGCAGCTGGTGGCCGACCACCTCGTCGGCGATCGAGTCGCCCTGCCCGTCGCGGTGACCCGGCACGCAGCGCGTCTCCTCGAGCCCCACGGCATCCGCCTCCAGCACACGAAGATGGCGACGCCCGCGCTCATGGACGCGGCGTCCGAGCCCGGGGTCGGCTTCGCCGCCAGCCTCGACGGTGGCTACATCCTTCCGGGCTTCCTGCCCGCGTTCGATGCCGCCGCCACCTTCGTGAAGGTGCTCGAGCTGCTGGCCCGCCACCAGGTGCGGCTCTCGTCGATCGTGCACGACCTGCCGCGGGTGAACATCGCCCACGAGACGGTCGTGACGCCGTGGGAGCAGAAGGGCACCGTGATGCGGTCACTGATGGAGATGACCAAGGACCGCGAGCTCGAGCTGGTCGACGGCGTGAAGGTCATGCACGACGAGGGATGGGCGCTCGCGCTGCCCGATCCCGAGGAGCCGGTGACCCACGTGTGGGCCGAAGCCGACTCGGACGTCGACGCCCGACGCCTCGCCCAGGAGTACGCGCGCCGCATCCGCCAGTTGTTGCGCTGACCGTTTGTGCGGTTGTTTCTCGCGGCGTGCGCGACATATCACCGGCAGAACGCAACGGGGAACTTCACCGTAAACAGAAGGTTGAGGGTGGACTACCCTCACGCTCATGAATGTGCCCGATGACCTGCGCTACTCGAAGGACCACGAGTGGGCCCGTCTCGAGAACGGAAAGGTCCGCATCGGCATCACGGATTACGCGCAGGACGCGCTGGGTGACGTCGTGTACGTGCAGGTCCCCGATGTCGGCGCGCGGGTGTCGACGGGGGAGAGCTTCAGCGAGGTCGAGTCCACGAAGTCCGTGTCGGACATCTACGCGCCGATCTCGGGGACGATCGTCGAGGTGAACCAGGAGCTCGCGGACGCGCCGCAGCGCGTGAACGAAGATCCGTACGGCGAGGGGTGGCTCGTCGTGATCGAGGCGGAGGACACGTCGCAGTACGACCAGCTCCTCGACGCCGCCGCGTACCGAGCTTTGATCGAAGGCTGATCACCGCATGACCGACGCATATGTGTTCTGCAACCAGTGCGGACACCGCAATGCGCTCGGTGCCAATTTCTGCTCGTCCTGCGGCGCTCCCCTCGAACAGGAGCCCGGCGAGCGCACGACGATCACGTTCCAGATCGACGTTCCCCCAGAGGCTCCCGACGACGAGGTCACGTTCGACCTCGACGACATCCCGCCGGGTGCCGGATTGCTGGTCGTCACCCGGGGCCCGAATGCGGGATCGCGCCTGGCGCTCACCCAGCCGATCACCACGATCGGCCGGCACCCCGACAGCGACATCTTCCTGGACGACATCACGGTGTCCCGGCGCCACGCCGAGCTGCAACGGGTCGGGTCCGGTTTCGTGGTCCGCGACGTCGGGTCGCTGAACGGCACCTACCTGAATCGCGAGCGGGTGGAGGAGAGCCCGATCCACAACGGCGACGAGCTGCAGGTGGGCAAGTTCAAGCTCGCGTTCTTCGCCGGGCCATCTGCGTCCTGATGCCCGTGGCCGAGCGCGCCCACCTGTCGATCGGTGAAGTCCTGGCCCTCCTCCAAGAGGAGTTCCCCGACATCACGATCTCGAAGATCCGCTTCCTCGAGAGCCAAGGCCTGCTCGACCCGGAGCGCACGCCGTCGGGTTACCGCAAGTTCTACGAGCCCGACATCGAACGGCTGCGGTGGATCCTGCGTCAGCAGCGCGAGAACTTCCTGCCGCTGCGCGTGATCAAGGATCGACTGCAGAGCGGCGGCGCCCCGCCGGCGGCGCGCCCGCCCGAACCGAGCGCGCCTGCGCAGCCTTCGAGTCCGGCACCCACTGCCGCGCCGACCGCGCCCCCGCGTGTCGCCGAACCCGCACCTCGGCCTGCGCCCGCGCCAACGCCCGCCGCGTCCCGACCCGATCCCGTGCGGCCGCCGCTGTCGGAGCAGCCGCCCCCGCCCGGGCCCGGATCGCTCGACAGCGGACCGACCGCGGTGAGCCTCACGCGCGACGAGCTCGCCAACGCCTGCGGACTGCACGAGCGCACGCTCGCCGAGCTCGAGCGCTACGGACTGATCACGGGACGTCCGATGGGACGCGACACCCTCTACGACGAAGAAGCGTTGGTCGTCGCGCGACTCGCGGCCAGCTTCATGCGCTTCGGCGTCGAGGCGCGCCATCTGCGGATGTACAAGGTGAGCGCGGAGCGGGAGGCGTCGTTCTTCGAACAGGTGGTGTTGCCGCTGGTCAAGCAGCGCAATCCGGCGGCGCGCCAACAGGCCGTGACCAACCTCGGCGAGCTGACGTCGCTCGGTGAGAGCCTGCGAGCGGCGATGCTGCGCCAGGCCCTCCGGAGCTACACCGGCTGAGGGCCACACCGCTCCGACGGCCGGGTATCGTGCAATTCGTGGTCGAGATGGAGCTGGTCGGCGTACGGGTCGAGCTCCCGACGAACGCCCCGATCGTGCTGCTGCGTGAGACCGACGGCTCCCACCGCACCCTGCCCATCTTCATCGGCGGCCCCGAGGCGACGGCCATCGCCTTCGCGCTCGAAGGCGTCGAGACGCCCCGACCGATGACCCACGACCTCATGAAGAACGTCCTCGAGGAGATGGGCTGGCAGCTCGAGCGGGTGGTCGTGACCGAGCTGCGCGAGAGCACCTTCTTCGCCGAGCTGCACCTGACCAGCAACGGCTCGACCCATGTGATCTCCAGCCGTCCGTCCGACGCCATCGCCCTGGCGGCCCGCACCGGCACGACGATCTACGCCGACGAGAGCGTCCTCGACGAGGCGGCCTATCCGCCGGACGAGCAGTCCGACGAGGAGCAGGACGAGGTCGTCGAGCAGTTCAAGGAGTTCATCGATTCGGTGAACCCCGAAGACTTCGCCAGCTGAACAGCACTTTTCGTTGACGGCGCGCGCGGGCGGGCCTACTCTTGTCCAGCGACTTTCATCGCTGTAGTTCCGGCGGTGTCATCCTCCGGGGGGAGGCATTGTGGACGAAGTAGCAACCGACGGTTTCAGCGGCACCCGCACGGCGGAGGTCGTGGGCATCACGTACCGGCAGCTCGACTACTGGGCTCGTACCGATCTCGTGCGTCCGGCGATCACCGATGCGAAGGGCAGCGGCACCCGCCGGCTGTACTCGTACCGCAATCTGCTCGAGCTGAAGATCATCAAGCAACTGCTCGACGCCGGGATCCGGCTCGAGGTGGTACGCGAGGTGTTCACCGAACTGCGTGCCCGTCTGGGTGACGACCTCGCGGCCGCCAACCTCGTGATCTCGGGTTCGAGCGCGATGCTCGCCCTGGACGACGGCGAGCTGATCGACCTCGTCCGCAGGGGCCAAGGCGTCCTCAACATCCTGGCGCTGGGCACCGTGCAGGAGGAGGTCGACGCGTCGATCAGTCAGTTGCGTCCCCTCGCTGAGAACACCGGCAACGGCGCAGGGTCACTGGCGCCGGCCGGCAACGGGTGACCGACGCGTCCGACGATCTCCAGCACTCACCGCTCGACGCCGCACACAGAGCCCTCGGGGCCAAGCTCGTCCCATTCGGCGGATGGGAGATGCCGCTGAACTACGCGGCCGGGACATTGGCCGAACACCGCGCCTGTCGCACGAACGCGGTTGCCTTCGATGTGAGCCACCTCGGCACCGTCCGGGTCACTGATTCGGATGGCTTCGACCGGCTGCAGCTCGCGTTGACCAACGACCTGCGCAAGGTCGAACCCGGACGCACGCAGTACACGCATCTGCTCGACGAGGACGACGCGTCCGTGCTCGACGACATCATCGTCTGGTGGGTCGACGAGGCTCGCTTCGACGTGATGCCCAATGCGTCCAACACATCGCGGGTCGTGAGTGCTCTGGGCGTGGGGAAGGACGTCACCGCGACACGAGCGGTCATCGCGGTGCAGGGGCCGAGTGCGCGGGAGCGCCTGGCCAAGGTGTCCGGCGACGCGGCTGCAGTCGAGCGGCACCACGTCGCGCCGGTCGTGATCGACGGCGTCGAGTGCATCGTCGCCGGCACCGGCTACACGGGCGAGGACGGCGTCGAGATCGCGGTGCCCGCCGAGCACGCGACAACGGTGTGGGACGCGGTGATCGGCGCTGGTGTCGAGCCCGCAGGGCTGGGCGCCCGCGACACCCTTCGGCTCGAGGCAGGCCTCCCGCTGCACGGCCACGAGCTCGGGGCTGGCATCACCCCGTTGCAGGCGGGGCTCGGTTGGGTCGTTGGCTGGGACAAGGGCGACTTCCGCGGCCGCGCTCCGCTCGCCGCCGAGAAGGATCGGGGCGTCACTCGCAAGCTGCGCGGCATCGCCACCGAGGGCCGCCGTCCGCCACGCGCCGAGCAGCGCGTGCTGATCGACGGTCAGCCCGTCGGTGACGTCACGAGCGGCAACTTCTCACCGATGCTCGAGCACGGCATCGCGCTCGGCTTCCTCCCGCCGGATGTCACCGACGGCCAAGCGATCGAGATCGAAGGTCGCGGGGACAACCTCACCGGTCGGGTCGTCAAGCTGCCGTTCTGGCGTCACTCGTAAGCGCTGAGCGGCGGGCAGCTGCACATGAGGTTGCGGTCCCCGTAGCCGCCGTCGATGCGACGCACGGGCGGCCAGTACTTCGACGATCGCAGCTCGGCCACCGGATACGCCGCGTCCTCGCGTGTGTACGGCTGCTCCCACGGATCGCGCAGCAGCATCGCGGCGGTGTGGGGCGCGTTGCGCAGCAGCTCCGGTTGCGCGTCGATCTCGGCGCGGATGGCGATCATCGCGTCGCAGAATCGTTCGAGCTCGTGCAGGTCCTCCGACTCGGTCGGTTCGATCATCAGCGTTCCGGCGACCGGGAAGCTCATGGTCGGCGCGTGGAAGCCGTAGTCGACGAGCCGCTTGGCGACGTCGTCGACGGTGATTCCGGAGTCCTTCGTGATCGGCCTGATGTCGATGATGCACTCGTGCGCCACCAGACCACCTCGCCCGGTGTAGAGCACGGGGTAGTGCGGTGACAGGCGGCGGGCGACGTAGTTTGCGTTGAGGATGGCGACCTCGGTGGCGCGGCGCAGGCCGTCGGAGCCCATCAGCCGGATGTAGGCCCAGGGGATCGGGAGGATCCCGGCGGAACCCCACGGCGCGGCAGACACCGGACCAGGGCCGGTGTCCGGGCCCGCCTCCGGCACGAGGGGATGGTTGGGCAGGAACGGTGCGAGGTGCGATCGCGCTGCGACGGGTCCGACGCCGGGCCCGCCACCGCCGTGCGGGATGCAGAACGTCTTGTGCAGGTTCAGGTGGCTGACGTCCGCACCGAACCGCCCAGGCAACGCCAGCCCGACGAGCGCGTTGAGGTTGGCGCCGTCGACGTAGACCTGTCCACCGGCATCGTGCACGGCGGCGCACACATCCGTGATCGATTCTTCGAACACGCCGTGCGTCGAGGGGTACGTGACCATCAGCGCCGCGATGGCCGAGCGGTACTCGTCCAACTTCGCGTGCAGATCGTCGAGGTCGATGTTCCCAGAGTCGTCAGTGGCGACGACCACGACGCGCATGTTGGCCATGGCCGCGGACGCGGCGTTGGTGCCGTGGGCAGACGACGGGATGAGACAGATGTTGCGGTCGACGTCGCCTCGGCTGCGATGCCACTCGCGAATGGCGAGAAGACCGGCGAGCTCACCCTGCGAGCCCGCGTTCGGCTGCAGCGACACGGCGTCGTAGCCGGTGATCGCACACAGCCACTGCTCGAGATCACGGATCAGCTCGACGTAACCCGCCGCCTGATCGAGCGGCGCGAACGGATGGACGTTCGCGAAGCCAGGCCACGTGATCGGCTCCATCTCCGCCGTTGCGTTGAGCTTCATGGTGCACGAGCCCAACGGGATCATCGAACGGTCGAGGGCGACGTCCTTGTCGGCCAGCCGTCGCAGGTAGCGCAGCATCGCCGTCTCGCTGTGATGCTCGTGGAAGACGGGATGCGTGAGGAACGGCTCGGTACGGGCCAGCTCGTCCGGCACACCGGTCGGCGACTGCTCGCCGCCACCCGTTCCGAGCGCCTCGCGCAAGATCTCGACATGCCTGGCGGTCGTGGCTTCGTCGCACGCGATCGAGATCACGTCATCGTCGCATGCATGGATGTTGATGCCGCGCTCGCGGGCCTGCTCGACGAGCTGACGCGCATGGCCGGGCACGCGCAGCTGCACGGTGTCGAAGAACGAGTCGTGCACGCAATCGCCGATCGCCGCGATGTCACGAGCGAAGCCATGCACGCGTTCCGCGATCTCGGTCAACCCATCAGGCCCGTGGTACACGGCGTACATCGAGGCCATGACGGCCAGCAGCACCTGCGCGGTGCAGATGTTCGACGTCGCCTTCTCGCGGCGGATGTGTTGCTCGCGCGTCTGCAGCGCCAGGCGGTAGGCGGGGTCGCCGTCGGCGTCGACCGACACGCCGACCAATCGGCCCGGCAACGATCGCTGCAGTCCTTCCTTGACCGCCATGAACCCGGCATGTGGTCCGCCGAATCCCATCGGCACGCCGAAGCGCTGCGCCGATCCCACGGCGACATCAGCACCGAGCGCTCCCGCGGGCCGCAGCACGCACGACGCGAGCAGGTCGGTTGCCACCGCCACCACTGCGCCGCGTTCGTGCGCGGCGGCGATGTGGTCGGTCCAGTCGACCACCCGCCCACTGGAGCACGGATACTGCAACAGCACTCCGAAGATCTCGCCGTCGGGCAGTCCGTCGGCGGCGACGTCGTGCACGACGCACGTCAGTCCGAGCGGTTCCGCCCGGGTCTGCACGACGGCGAGCGTCTGTGGGTGGACGTCGCGGTCGATCACGAAGATGGCATCCGCGACCGCTTTGGACGAACGCCGGCACAGCGCCATCGCTTCGGCCGCAGCAGTCGCCTCGTCGAGCAGCGACGCGTTGGCGATGTCGAGCCCGCACAGGTCGGCGACCATCGTCTGGAAGTTGAGGAGGGCCTCGAGCCGGCCTTGGGAGATCTCCGGCTGGTACGGCGTGTACGCCGTGTACCAGGCCGGGTTCTCGAGGATGTTGCGCCGCAGCACGGGCGGCGTGATCGTGTCGTAGTAGCCGAGGCCGATCATCGACGTCAGCACGTCGTTGCGCTCGGCCAGCGTGCGCAGTGCGGCCAGCACCTCGGCCTCGGTGGACGGCTCGAGCGACAGCCCTTCGGTCGCTTTGATGGCCTCCGGAACGGCCGCCGCGACGAGCTCGTCGAGCGATCCGTAGCCCAACGCCGCCAGCATCTTGTCGACGTCGGCGTCGGACGGACCGATGTGGCGGGACGCGAATCGAGCGAGGTCGGTCAAGAGGTCGGAGGCTATCGGACCGGTAGTTTCGGACCGCTCATGCCGTCCGACGCCGCCGCACCCTCGACCCTCATCGAAGCCCGAGGGCTCACCAAGCGTTTCGGGCAGTTCACGGCGGTCGACGGCGTGGACTTCGACGTCGCGAAGGGCGAGGCGTTCGGCTTCCTCGGACCGAACGGCGCCGGCAAGAGCTCGACGATGCGAATGATCGGGTGCGTCTCGCCGGTGAGCGACGGCAAGCTGCGGGTGCTCGGTCTCGACCCTGCAACGGACGGCCCGACGATCCGCGGCCGCCTCGGCGTCGTGCCGCAGGACGACAACCTCGACATGGAGCTCACCGTCGAGGAGAACCTGCTCATCTACGGACGGTTCTTCGACCTGCCCCGGTCGGTGATCCGGCCACGTATCGACGAGTTGCTCGACTTCGTGCAGCTCACCGACCGGCGCAAGGACCGAGTCGAACCGCTCTCGGGGGGCATGAAGCGTCGCCTCACCATCGCCCGTTCGCTGATCAACAACCCGGATGTGTTGCTGCTCGACGAGCCCACCACCGGCCTCGACCCGCAAGCGCGTCACGTGTTGTGGGACCGGCTGTACCGGCTGAAGCAACAGGGCGTCACGCTCGTTCTCACCACGCACTACATGGACGAGGCCGAGCAGCTGTGCGATCGCCTCGTCGTGATGGACAAGGCGCAGATCGTGGCCGAGGGCTCGCCACGCCAGTTGATCGAACAGCACTCGACGCGCGAAGTGGTCGAGCTGCGGTTCCCGGTGGGGGAGCAGGAGACGATGGTTCCCCGACTCGAGGGCATCGCCCCGCGCCTGGAGGTGCTGCCCGACCGCGTGCTGCTGTACACGAACGACGCCGACACCACGGTGCTCGACGTGCATGCCCGCGGCCTCACGCCCGAGAACGTCGTCGAACGCCGGTCGACGCTCGAGGACGTGTTCCTGCGGCTCACCGGTCGCTCGTTGGTGGAGTGATGCGCGCCGCTCCGCCGTCGATGCGCGTCGTCGAGACGTACCTGCTCGCCTACAAGCGCACCTGGAAGTTCAGCCTCACCACGATGCTGATCAACCCGATCATGTTCCTGCTGGGCATGGGCATCGGGTTGGGTTCGCTCGTCGACAAGGGGACGAGCGACGCGACGAGCTCGCTCGGAGGCGTCGACTACCTCACCTTCCTCGCGCCCGGGCTGCTCGCGGCCACGGCGATGCAGGTCGCCGCCTCCGAGTCGACCTATCCGATCATGGCCAAGATCAAGTGGGACCGGATCTACGAAGCGATGCTGGCGACGCCCCTCGTCGTGCGCGACCTGCTCATCGGGCAGCTGTCGTGGATCGCGCTGCGTCTCACGCAGACCACGGTCATCTTCCTCGTGGTGATGGTGCTGTTCGGCGCGGTCGAGTCGCCGTGGGTCGTGTTCGCCGTACCGGCCGGTGTGCTCACGGGTCTCGCCATCGGTGCGCCGATCTGCGCGTTCTCGGCGACGCGCACCAACGACTACGCGCTCAGCACCGTGCTGCGGTTCGTCGTCATCCCGATGTTCCTGTTCTCGGGAACGTTCTTTCCGATCTCGCAGCTGCCGTCGGGCATCCGGTGGATCGCCTACCTCACCCCGCTGTGGCACGGCGTGGACCTGTGCCGGTCGCTCGCGCTGGGCACCGTCGACGCCGGCTCCGCCGTCGTGCACGTCGCGTACCTCGCCGCGTTCGTTGCCGGCGGCGCGTACCTCGCGTACAAGGCCTTCCAACGGCGGCTGGTCCTGTGATCATCGCCACCACCCGAGCGACGCGACTCGTCGAGCGCAACGTGCTCGTCTACCGGCACACCTGGATGATCCTGTTCTCCGGGTTCTTCGAGCCCGTCTTCTACCTGTTCTCGATCGGCATCGGCATCGGTCATCTCGTCGGGACCGTCAACGGCGTGCCCTACCGGACCTTCGTCGCGCCGGCATTGATGGCGTCGTCCGCGATGAACGGCGCCACCCTCGAGTCGACGATGAACATCTTCCACAAGTTGAAGTACGCCAAGATCTACGACGCGGTCTTGGCGACACCGGTGGATGTCGACGACGTCGCGCTCGGAGAGATCTCGTGGTGCCTGATCCGCGGCGCGCTCTACGGCGCGGCCTTTCTCGTGGTGATGTCGGTGATGGGCCTCGTCGACTCGGCGTGGGGACTGCTCGCGCTGCCAGCGGCG
>DASUCS010000062.1:0-9757 GCA_036275935.1 Acidimicrobiales bacterium | reverse complement strand
CATCGCAGTGGCCCGAACCACTCGACCAGACCACGGCGCGCGCTGTACCCGACATACAACGCGGCCGCCGAGGGCGACCTCCGCGCTGACTACTACCGCCAGAAGGCTGCGGAGCTCGCAGCGTCGGCGTCCGGAAATCGGGTTCCCGTTTCGTTGATCGGCGATTTCCAAGGACGGCCGGTCGTCGTATCCTCCTGACACCCAGCACACAAGGGAACTACGTGACTGCCACTGTCGACGCGCCCGCCGAAGTCCCCCTCGAACCCGCCGCGGCCGCAGCACCGCCTCGGCCTCGGCGACCACGACCGCTGCTCATCGCGGGCGCGGCGTCGCTGAGCGCTGGATTCATTCACGCCGCCGCCATCGGCGCGCACGCGGACCACCCGCAAGCGGCTCGCGCGTTCGTCGGCGTCGCGATGCTGCAGTTCGTCTGGGGGGCCTACGTACTCGTGCGGCCGTCTCGCCAGCTCGCGTGGATCGGTGTCGCGCTCAACGCGGGACTGGTTGCCGGGTGGGCGGTCGCGAAGACCAAGGGCCTCTGGTTCATCTCCGGTCTCGACGTCAAGGAGCCCGTGCAATGGGCTGACGGTCTCGCTGCGGCGCTCGCGTTCGTGTCACTCGTCGCCGCGCTCGCCGTGGCGCTGCGCGGTCGCCGCGCTCGGGGCGACGCTCGCCCGATGCTGACGTACGCGGTCGTGATCGCACTCGTTGCGCTCGCGCTGCCCGGGATGGTGCAGGCCGGCAACCATGTGCACAGCCACGGCTCGACGGTCGTCGTCGGCGCGGACGGGAAGGCGAAGGTCGTCGCCGAGGGACCGACGCAGGTTCGGGCGTACGACCCGACGAAGCCGATCGATCTCAGCGGCACCCCGGGAGTCACGCCGGAGCAGCAGGCGCGCGCGGAGATGCTCGTTGCGGCCACGCTGTACAAGCTGCCGCAGTGGGCGGACGCGAACTACGCGCTCTCGAAGGGCTTCTTCCCGATCGGGGACGCCGCCACCGGGGACGAGCACCTCGTCAACTGGAACTACATCAACGACGATCACACGCTCGACCCGGACTATCCCGAGGCGCTCGTCTACAACACGCGTGGCGGTGGCCGGGTGCTCGAGTCCGCGATGTACATGCTCCCGCAGGGCTCCACGCTCGACACCGTTCCGGACATCGGTGGCGCGCTGACGCAGTGGCACATCCACGACAACCTCTGCTTCACGAACGACCCGGTTTCGCCGCACGTCGCCGGGCTGACCGACAGCAGCGGTTCGTGCAAGGCGCCGCTCGTGAAGCTGGAGCCGGTCCCGATGATCCACGTGTGGATCACGCCGAACCCGTGCGGTCCGTTCGCGGCGCTGACGGGCGTGGGGGCCGGTCAGGTGAAGGCCGGCGAAGTGCGGCTCTGCGATTCGGCGCACGGCACCGGTCTGTGACACACCGCGCCGCGACGGCGCGACGATGAGCTGATGTCCGAATCGATCGCTGTCACGCATCTGACGCTCGACGGCATCCCGACACCTTTCGAGCAGTGCTCACTCGATCGCGACGGCGATTCGTGGTCGCTCGACGTCGTCGGGATGTACGAGGCCTACGGCGTGCCCGACAAGAAGGGCCACACCATCCCCGTGTCGTTCGACACGCCGGATGGTCGGCACGCCGGCGTCGCACTGATCAAGAGCGTGACGCACGAAGACCATTCCGCCGAGAGGATGATCGTGCATCTCGAGGGCGTGCATCCGCTCCGATGAGCGAGCCCAACCGCTCCGCCGTCGATCAGCTGCTCGAGATCGCGCGCAGCACGCTTCCGCACCGGCCGACCGCCGAGGAGCTTCCGGCCGTGTTCGCTCGGGGCGCACTCGTCGTCGACATCCGACCCGTCACGCAACGCGAAGAGCACGGAGAGCTGCCGGGCGCGATCGTCGTCGAGCGCAACGTCCTCGAGTGGCGGCTCGACCCGACGTCACCGAACGCGATCGCGGAGGCGACGGATCCTCATCGCGAGATCGTGATCGTGTGCAACGAGGGCTACGCGTCGAGCTTCGCGGCAGCGACCTTGCAGCAGCTCGGCCTCACGCGGGCGACAGATCTCGCGGGGGGCTTTCAAGCAGTGCTCGCAGCTCGTCGAGCGCGCCCGGCGACGCCTTCATCGCCTCCCGCGTCGCCCCACTGAGCATCGGCAGCTGCAGACGGTCGAGTGCCGTGACCAGCGCGTCGTGCCCGACCGCACCGCGCCCCGCAGCGAGCGCGCGCGCTGCGCCGACACACGTGCTCGAGGACGCCAACAACTCGGCGAGGTCGTTGGCGAGCAGCGTGTGTGACGCGGACAGCTCCGCGAAACCGAAGTCGATGATCCACACCTCGCCGGCATCGTCGAGGAAGACGTTTGCCAGCCGCAGGTCGCGGTGGGCGATTCGGTGCCGGCGCAGGATTGCGAGCTGCTCCCACGTCGAGCGCAGCACGTCATCGGTCATCTCGGCGGGCTCGAGCCGGTCGAGCGAACGGCCATCGATCGCCTCGTACGCGAGCACGTAACCGTTCGGATCCGCTTCGGCGAACGCAACGAATCTCGGGGTGCGGACCGCCGCGTCGCGGGCGGCCAGTGCCACGAGGGCCTCGTGCTCGACCATGCGCCGCAGCGACGAGAACGGGCGCTCGTCGGCCAGGTTGCGCGGCTGGAGCGCACGGAAGATGCGGAACATGAGATCCGCGCTGCGCTCGTCGGTACCGAGCGCTTTCACGAACAGGTGTCGTCCGTCGGCGGACTTCGCGAGATACGGGGTCGATCCCCGCGCGTCCACCGACAGCGGCTCGATGTCGGCGAGCGGCACGCCCACGGCGGCCAACCCGTCCCCGATCGCGGACGGCGTCGGTCGTCGCGACGGCGCGCCGAAGCCGAGCACCGCGCCAGCACCGACCATCCACCCGCTCAGCAGGGCGACGATCGTGTCGAACGAGACCTCCGCGGCGACGAACCTCACCCCGGTGACGAGGATGACGACGGTCCACGCCGCGCGACGCCACCGCCGCGAGATCCACGGTCCGGCCACGGTGACGAATGCGGTCATCGCTGCCAGTGCTTCGGCCGTCACCAGCCGCCCCGGACCGATGAGCGCGAGCGAGTCGTCGACGTTCGTCACCTGCACCTTGGCGGCGAAGAGGTGATCGAGGAGACCGACCAGGCCTGCCGCGATCGCCATGGCAACCGCGCTCGACGCGATCAACAGCCATGCCCGTCGGTACACCGCCACCACGAGCCCACCGATCACGAGCAACAGCGTGAGGACCTCGGCGATCGACACCGTGAGCGCGACGACGGTTGCCGACACCGTGTCGAGTCCTCGCAACACGCCCGCCGCGTTGTCGACCAGTGTCGCGTCGAACAGCCAACCGAGCAGCGCGGTCACGAGCAGGAGCACGGCGGCCACGGCGAGCCGGAGCGCGTCACCTGCAGCTCTCGTGACCCGTTCCGGTTCGGCGCGAGCGGCCCGACGCTCCTCGTGACGACGGGCGTCCGCGGCGACGACGCTCGGCGGAACGCTTACGGCCGTCGGAGCTCCCGAACCGAGGCGCACCGGCGGATCTCGTCGCTCGCCGACCGTTCGACGAGCAGCGGAACGTACAGAGTGATCCGGGCGTCGACGTACGCGTCGAAGTGGCGGGCGACGACGGCTTCGATCAGCGCGAGGTCGACCCGGTCGTAGCGGATCGCGAGCCGGCGGGAGACGTCCTGATGCGCGGACTCCCAGCGGGGCTCGACCCCGATCGACGGCGGACCGACGTGTTGCTCGACCAGCGCCACCGGTACTCCCCTTCCTCACCACGATTGGTGTCGCACGGTTCAGTGTGCGGCGAGGGGCCGGTTGGCGGCGTCACCCGACAGGGATGACCGAGGGTCAGCGGCGGCGCCGGCCCCGGCTGGCGCCCGAGCGCTGACGGGGTCCTCGAGTCGAACGCGACGCCGCCGGTCGCGGTCGGTGCCGTGGTGTGGGGGTGGGCGCGGGGACCGTCGGCACCCTTCGGGCCGGCGGCTCCCCGGTGAGCTCCGGTGCGGTGGTACCCAGCGGGTGGCCCAGCTTGCGTTGGAGGTTCTTGACCGCGGACACCACGTCGGTGTGCACGAGCGACACCACGAGACCATCCGCGCCAGCGCGGCCGGTTCGGCCCGATCGGTGCACGTAGTCCTTGCTGTCCGCCGGTGGGTCGAAGTGCACGACGCACGCAACGTCGTCGACGTGGATCCCCCGCGCCGCAACATCGGTGGCAACGAGCGCTTGCGCCTTGCCGCTCTTGAAGGCGGCGAGCGCTCGCTCACGTTGGCTCTGTGAGCGGTCCCCGTGGATCGCGACCGCGTCGACACCTGTGTTCTTGAGCTGCGCTGCGACTCGGTCCGCGCCGTGACGGGTGCGGCAGAAGACGATCGCCGGCCACTCCCGCTGCAGGAGCTGGGCGGTGACCGTCACCCGCTCAGATCGGTCGACTCGCCAGAACCGGTGTTGCACGTCGCCCGTCGCCTCTTCAGGCGTCTCGAGCTCGTGACGGACGGGGTCGCGCTGGTAGCGGCGAACCAGCCCGTCGATCACGCCGTCGAGCGTGGCCGAGAACAGCAGGGTCTGGCGATCGGGCTTCACCTGGTCGAGCAGGCGCTGGACCACGGGCAGGAAGCCCATGTCCGCCATGCGGTCCGCCTCGTCGATCACGACGCGGTCGACACCGGCGAGCGTCAGGTCGCCGTTGTCGATGAGATCCTCGAGCCGGCCGGGGCAGGCCACGACGATGGTGCACCCGGACTGGAGGGCCTTGCGCTGCGGGCCGTAGCTCGTGCCGCCGTAGAACGCGGCGACGGACCGGCCGCGCAGCGCCGCGAGCGGTTTGAGCTCCGCCGCCACCTGCGCCGCGAGCTCGCGGGTCGGTACCAGCACGAGTGCACGTGGTTGCCGGGGCTTGGCCTTGCCGATCCGGGCGACCAGCGGCAGCCCGAACGCGAGGGTCTTGCCCGACCCTGTCGGCGCCTTGCCGCAGACGTCACGGCCGGCCATGGCGTCGGGGATGGTGGCGGCTTGGATGGCGAACGGCTCCGTGATGCCGCGCTGGACGAGGGAAGTGGCGAGGTCGGCGGGAACGCCGATCTCGGCGAACGAGGGGGACACGCGGGTGCTCCGATTTTCGAGGGCGCTACGAGGGTGAGCGCACTGCTCGAGAACCTCTCGGGCACGCTCCGCCGGTCGCGAGATCCGGCGCGGCACCAGCGCAGACGCCGGTGCATTGACGGCGTCAGGGTACTGGATTCCTTCGGGACGCCACCAATGACCGCTCCGGCGGATCAGCTCGGCGGGTCAGCCCGCCGCCCGCGCCGCCAGGTTCTGCATCGCCTTCGTGTTGTTCTTGCGCACCCGCCCGACGCCGAGCTTCATCAGGAAGCCGAGGACGCCGGCGGGGTCGAGGTACATCGTGTAGGTGATCGCCGTGCCGCCGTCGGGCAGCGCCTCGAGGACACAGTCCTCGACGAGTGCGCGGGCGAATCGGGGACGCGCCTCATAGGCGGTGAACGACCAGCGTGCACCCGGCTCCCACACGATGAACTCTTCGTCGACCCTCGATCCGGGGATCTCGACTCGTCGCCGGGCTCCGACACCCTCGCCCCGACCGAGAACCGTGACCTTCCTCACCGACGGGAACCACTCGGGCCAGCGCTCGTGATCCGCGAGCACGGCGAACGCCCTGGCCGCCGAAGCGGTCGACTCCGCACGAGCCGAGATGCGAACCGGCGCGTGATCGATCCAGTCGATGGTCTGCCTCGTGAGTGCGCCGATGGGGCCGATCCTGTTTGTGCCGGCCGCACCAGCACAAGTCATACGAGGATCCTGCCGCGGGCTAGGCCCCAGGATCTCCCTCGTGGAGGATGTCAGCTGGGGCGAATGCACCGATGCGCTCGAGGGTGTCCTCGACCCGGTCCCGCAGGTGCATCGCCCTCTGCACCATCGGCGCCGTGTGCTCCGCGGCCTCGCGCGCCTGCTCGATCGACGCTTCGAGTTCACGTGCCGCGAGCGCGGCATCATCGATTGCCACCGGAAGCTGTCTTCCACCACCGGCGACCGCGTAGACGCATCGCGGGGCGATATCTGTGCCGAACGCAAGATTTGTCGCGTCCGCCGGACGTGTGGCCTTCCGCCGAGGTGGGAAGGGTGCAGCGAACCCACGCGGAAAGAACCAGTGCACATGCCCCACGCCATCGACTCACTCGAGGACGACCACCGAGGTATCGACTGATGCTCACGATCGTCCAGGCGTGTCGTCGGTCGGAGTGCGACGGTCGTGTGCGGTTCACCCGGCGGCGCTGGTGGCTCGACAACAACCTCGTCGGCCGCTGTGACGTGTGCGGGAAGAAGCACAAGCTGCACAACGGGCGTCCCGCAACCGCGTGGGCCGGCGCCGTGCAGACCTAGAGCGGTCGAACGGATGGAAGCTCGTTGCGTGCTCGTCGTCGACGACGACGCCGGCATCCGTCAGCTCGTCAGATTCGGCTTGGACCTCGTCGACGTGGCCGTCATCGAAGCCGAAACCGTCAACCAGGCTCGCGCGTTGCTCCAAGAGCATCCCGACGGCATCGTGCTCGACCGCCAGCTCCCGGACGGCGACGGCACCGACCTCCTGCCCGACATCGCGGTGCACGCCCCCGACGCCGTCGTGGTCATCCACAGCTCGCTCGATGAACGCGTCCCTGGGCGACCCGCCGTACCCAAGGGCGACGTCGACGGTCTCATCACTGCGCTCGGGCTCGACGACCACCGGCTCGGAGCAAGCAGCCATCCGGCTGTGGATCTCGCCATGCGGCGCGCCGATCTACTCGCCGACGCGTGGTCGGAGCTGTGCCGGTGGGATCCCGCCGTACCTGTCGGGGCCGAGCCGCCCGTCACCGCGTCGATCATCGCCGCGGTGTCGGCGGCGCTCGAACGTCCCCAGCCGCTCGGGTGGGGACTCGACCCCGCGCTCGAGCCCGCGGCGGAGGCGTTCGGCCTCAACGTCGGCGATCCGACGATCGCCCTTGCGCAACTCGTCTGCCTTCAGGAGGCGTTCGCTCGGCTCGTCGTCGAGCCACTCCCCGTCGCCGACCAACTCGATGCGCTTCGCCGCGTCAGCATGATCATCAATCGCACCATGGTCGCGGTCGCCGACGCGGGCCTACGCCGGCTGGCGCGCATGGCGCTCGTCGACCCCCTCACCGGCGTGGGCAACCGACGCGCCTTCGACAACGATCTCGCCGCCGAGCTCGCGCACGCGGTTCGCCACGGCGGCCACGTGACCCTCGCCGTCATCGACGTGGACGGCCTCAAGGCCATCAACGACCGACAGGGCCACCCGGCCGGCGATGACATGCTCCGCCGCACAGCCGCAGCGTTGCGCACCGCAGCTCGCCGCGGCGACCGGACCTACCGCCTCGGCGGCGACGAGTTCGCGGTGATCCTCCGCGACGCGGTCCTGATCGATCCGGAGGCGCTCCAAGCGCGTCTCGAACGCGGTGGCGCACCACCGATCAGCATCGGCACCGCCACCGCCCCGCCGGATCCACCCGACAGCCTTCTCGACCTCGCCGACGCCCGCCTGTACGAGGGCCGCCGCGCACGACGTCGGACCCGCCCGGCACACACCGGCCGCCGGACCTCCACGACCTAGGTGCGACGCACCGCGAACGCCTTGTCGATCATCTCGAGGAACGTCGTTCGGTCGCGGGCAACGAGCAGGCGTCCATCGGAGTGTGTGATGTCGAGGGTGGGACAGAAGTAGTCGGCGTCACCGATGAAGAAGTGTGGCGAGCCGATCACCCCTCGGTCACGGCCTTCGGCGAGGTCGTCGCGCACCCGATCCTGCTCGCAGTTGTGTGGCAGCCCCATGCCGGCGCTCTCCGCGATGTCGAGCAGAACCGCGGGCGTCGAGATGTCACGACCTTCTTCGAACAGCGCCCAGCGCAGCGCGAGGGCGACGCGTTCGCCGACTTCGGGCCGGATCGCGTACGCGCCGGCCGTCAATGCCATCGCTGGCAGGGACGTCGCTGAGAATGTGGCGACGTCGAACCCGGCGAACAGCTCGCGCGCGACCTGCGACCGCAGCGCGTCGATCTCCTCTGCGATCAGCACCGGATCGAGCGGCGCCGCGTTGACCAGCTCGAGCGGCCAGGCCCGAACCCACAGCGGGACACTCACGCCCCGCGCTTCGCGCTCGGAAACGATTCGCCGTAGCCCCACATGCGCGAAGGGACAGCGCACGTCAGCGAATACCTCGATGACTCGCGGCGAAGTGCCCGGTTGCACCTGACCAGCGAACCGCGGTTCGGCCCCCTTGCGATAGGTCCGAAGGTCCTTTCGTGGGACCACCGCTCATCGACCGCACGCAATCGCAGCCACGTCAGCCCGCGACGTCGGCGTCAGACCGACACAGGTTGTGGACGTCGAACTCGGTGATGTCGGGAACGGGCAGTCCGAGTCCTGTCGCGATTGGCGCGATCGAGTGCTGGACCAGCCGGTCCGCAGCGGGGCGCGACTCGTAGACGTCGACCGCGCTCATGCCCTCGTCGGTGGCCCCTGCCAATGGAGGACGAACGCGTCGACGGCGCGCTGAAGCTCATTGCCGACAACCTCGACCGACATCCCGCCGTGTCAGCTACGTCTGCACAGCCGTGATGGGCTGCACGCCGAGGCCGATATCCGGCGTGCAGCCCCACGGCTGATCGAGCTTGGCGCGTTCAGTTCGAGCTACTCGCTTCCTCGCGGTCGTAGACATCTGCCAGATGCGCGTGGAGCCTGGCGGCTTCGTCATGGAACCACGCCGCTCGCTCGTGCAACTCGCGGTCATCGTCGGTTGTGGCCATGCTCGCGGCGATGCGTCGTCGAGCGGCTCGTTGCCGCTCGACGTCGGCGAGTTCGCGCTCCTGATCGCCGCGCTCAGTCATCGCGCAACAGCGACCGGTTACGGCGTGTACCGATGGAGGCGTCCTGATGGTGACTGCCCATTGTTTGCCATCTCCTCATCGTCCTGTGGCGCGCGCCCCACGGCGCGCGACTCAAACCCGGATCACGGAGATGGGACAGGAGGCGCGCGGTTCGGACCGCTTCGACATCGCAGCTCGAGCGCCTGCACGGTCGCGCCGCTCAACCGCCTCAGTTGCGTGCAGAGGATTCGAGGACCCATCGCGTGCGATGGAGTCCTCGTTCGACGCTTGCGGGTGACCGACGCTACGCGCGCTCCACGTCCAGCGGTTTCGTCCTTCCTGTCGGCAGGGTCGAGCGCGTGTTCGAAGCTTGCCGAGGACTCATGTCCGACCCCTCCGGCAACGCTCGTCCACGCGTCGAATGGCTGTGCCGGCAGTACCACCGCGAATCCGACACAGATCGTCAGCAGCACGCGCAGAGGGGCAGCCCATGCCCGCCTGGGACGGTCGATGGACAGGTCAGCCCGCATGCCTACCGACATGCCGTGCGAGGTCGAGCGACGCTGACGCCGATGTCGGGGGCGCTCACGTTGTCGACCGTCAGTTGAGGCACGAACGGTTCGTCCTTGCTAGGTCGCGATGCCGTCGAGCAGCGTGTCGACGGCACGTCGGATGTTGGTCCAACGAAAGCCCGAGGGATCGGCGGCGTGATGGAGCATCAGCCCGTCGGCGAGTGCGAGCAGCATGGCCGCGAGCGCGTTGGATGGAACTTCTGCGAGCTCACCGGCCGCAACTGCGTCGTCGATCCATCGCGCCAATCGCGTTCGGCAGCGCTGTACG
>DASUCS010000061.1:0-4610 GCA_036275935.1 Acidimicrobiales bacterium | reverse complement strand
GTCGATCTTCGTTCCCGCCAAGCCGAGCAATGCGGGCAGAAGCGTGACCGCGGCGACCATGGCGACGGCCACGACGATCGCAGTTGCGACACCCATCATCGTGATGCTGGGCAGTCCCGCGATCTGCAGGCCAAGGATGGCGATCACGACCGTTCCACCCGCGAACAGCACGGCTTGTCCGGCGGTGGCGTTGGCTGTGCCCGCGGAATCGGCAACCGACATCCCCTCGTGCAGCTGCTGGCGATGACGGGTGACGACGAACAGCGCGTAGTCGATGCCAACGCCGAGGCCGATCATCATGCCGAGCATCTCGGAGACCGACGGCACGTCGGAGAAGCTCGACAGGATCTTCACTCCGGCGAGGCCGACGAAGATCCCGATGAGTGCGGTACCGATGGGGATGCCCATCGCGACCGCGGAGCCGAAGGCAACGAGGAGCACGACGATGGCGACGGCGATGCCGATCATCTCCTTGCCCTGCTCTTCCGAGCCGGCGTTGGCGATCGTGCCGGTCAGCTCGGTCTGGACGCCGGCGCGACGGGTCGTCTCGGTCGCCGCGTTGGCGTCCGCCAGGTGCGCGGCGTCGAGGTGTTGCACCGTGTACTGCACGTCGACGTAGGCGGTCCGACCGTCGGCACTGACCGCGTGAGCGGACGGGGCGAACGGATCCGACACGGTGCCGACGTCGTGGCCAGTCGACAGCGCTTGCCGCGTCTGCTCGATTGCAGTACGCGGTCCGGCGTCGTCGAGCCGACCGTTGGTGATGTGGAACACGATTCGCCCAGTTGCGCCTGATTGGGACGGAAAACGGGCTTTGAGAACGTCAGCCGCCTTCTGCGACTCGACGCCCGGAACACGGAAGTTGTCGTTGTAGGTGCCTCCGCGGCTGCCGCCGACGCTCATGATGACGATGGCGACCAAGAGCCAGAGCCCGAACACCCGGAGCGGATGGCGAGCGCTGCTGCGACCGAGGCGGAACAGGAATTCGGACATGGGACTTTCCCTTCGGCTGGGGTGATCGCCCGCGGTGGCGGGCATGGGTCAGCGTCGGGCTAAGGCCCCCGGGGGCACATCGGGAAGCAGACCTCAAACTCCGCACGTTCGGGGCACACTCATGTGCGGTGAGCGGGAACATGGCGACCTTTCTCGGACGCGCGGCCGAGCTCTCGACGTTCGACCGGCTGCTGACGGGCGCCTCCGAGGGCGCGCCCGCGGCGGTGCTGGTGGGCGGGGACGCCGGTATCGGCAAGACGACACTCGTCGCCGAAGCGGCCCGGCGTCGCGAGGTGCCGTTGCTGGTCGGCCGATCGGTGCCAATGGCCGGTGAAACGATCCCGTTGGCGCCCCTCACCGAGTTGCTTCGCAGCGTGCGACGCCGGTGGCCAGAGGTACTCGACTCCGACCCGGACTTCGCGCCGTTGCGTGACTGGCTGACGCCGGGGAGCGGACCGTCGACCGGTCCCGCGGGAATGCTGTTCGGTCCCGTGCTCGACCTGCTGCGCGCGATGACTTCCACCCAGACGCTGTTGGTGGTTATCGAGGATCTGCACTGGGCCGACCCGGTGACCTGGGACCTGTTCGACTACGTCGCGCGGAACCTCACCGACGAAGCACTTGTGCTCACCGGGACCTATCGCGCCAACGAAGTCGGAGCCGACGTGACCCAACGACGCCGACTCGGCGAACTGGCTCGCGTACCGAACGTCCATCGCGTGCACCTCGGGGGCCTCGAGCGCGATGACATCGCCGCACGCATCGCGTCACGCCTGGATGCGCCCCCTCCGGTCGATCTCGTCGACGCGATCGTCGCCCGAGGACAGGGCAATCCCTTCTTCACCGATGAGCTCGTCTCCGCACATCTCGCCGGCGAGACCATCCCCGCGATCCTGTCGGACCTCATTGCCACCGACCTGGCGGAGCTCGGCGACCCGGCGCAGAAGGTGGCCGCCATCGTGGCGACCGCGGGACACGACACCAACCACGGCGTCGTGGCTGCGCTCGCCGACCTGGACGAGACGGTGCTGGAGGCGGCGCTGCGGGAGCTGATCGATGCACAGCTCTTGGTGATCGACGCCGAGTCCTCCGCGTACCGGTTCCGGCACGCGCTGATCGGCGAGGTTGTCTACGACGGCCTGCTGCCGTCCGAACGTGTTCGGCTCCATCGAGGCCTCGCGGGAATCCTGCAAGCACAGCCACCATCGGAGCTGGCGCGCGCCGACCGTGCTGCCGAACTGTCCTTCCACCTCGACCGGGCGAACGACATTCCCACCGCGTTCACCGCGTTGCTCGCTGCTGCCGACGCGAACGCCGCGTTCTCACCTGCAGCCGCCTACCGGCAGCTCGAACGCGCGCTCGAGCTGTGGGACCAGGCGGGCGAAGTCGCGAAGAACGAGTCGCGGGCGGACCGCATCTGGCAGACCGCCGACCTCGCCACGGCGACAGTTGGCAACGCCCGTGCCGTCGAGATCCTCGAGCGCGCCGCTCCCTACGGTCCGCCTTCGCGCGGGGAGGCCTGGGCCCACGAGCGTTTTGGCCGCGCATTGTGGGGATCGGGCCGTCTCGACGACAGTGCTCGCGAGTACGAGATGGCGGCTCGCCTCATCGAACAGGGTGTGTCCGAACCGGGGCTGGGCGCGACGATGGCCGGGCTCGGTCAGGGCGAGCTGATGTTCAAGCACTACGACGCGGCCGAGAACTGGGCAACACGAGCGATCGAGCTCCTGGGCGCACCGGACGTCGATCCGGTCGGGTGGTCGATGGCGCAACGGGTGCGCGGCGTCATCTCCATCCACCGCGGTGAGGTCGAGAACGGCGCGGCGCTCTGTCGCGAGTCAATCGCCGCCGCGCCCTCAGCGCAGACCCGCGCGTTGGCAACCCTGTACTACGGCGTCGGGCTGGTCGGGGCGGGCTGCTACCACGACGCACTCACGCTTGCGCTGGATGCGGTGGCCGAGGCCCAGGTCACCGGCGTCGAGGCCAGCTTCGCTCCCTACATCGACGCGGTCGCCGCCGAGGCGCTTGTTCACCTCGGACGCTGGGACGAGGCCGAGTCCATCCTCGCCCGCCAGGCCGGTCGAGCCACGTTGCCAGTCGGGCACATCCGTCGCGCCTGCGTGCGCGCCATGCTCGCGGCCCGCCGGGGCGACGAAGACGGAACAAGTTCGGCCCTTGCGGAAGGGGCGAGCTACCCGATTGACCCGTGGCACCGGGTCTTCCTCGACCTTGCCATCGCCGACGCGTTGACGATCCTCGGCGACTGGCCCGCCGCGGTCGAGATGGCATCTCGCGGGTGGGAGTCGACGATCGAGTACTTGGCTCAGCTCGGAGCGCAATTCCTTCGCTACTACGCCGTGGCGATCGTGGAGGACACGCTCGACCGCGTCGCCCGGCGGGAGGAGATCGACGCTGCGCACGTCGCCGCGGACATCCTCCGACGAGTCGACGAGACCAGCGCCGCGTTCCGCTCACCTGAAGCGCTCGAGGGCCGCGACGTCGCCGCCAACCTCGCGGACGCTCGGGCGTCCGCCACGCGGCTCACGGGCGCGGATGCTGATGCGTGGGCGCGTGCCGCGAGCCGTTGGGACGAGCTCGACCAACCACTCTCGGCTGCGACCGCTCGGATGCACGAGGCCGAGGCGGCGGCGTCCGCCGGCGAGGCTGCACGGGCGACGGATGCGCTCCAAGCCGCGCACAAGACCGCGACCGACCTTGGCGCTCCCCTACTCCTGAGCGCGATCGACGCCGTGTCGCGCCGTACCCGCATCAGCGTCGAGCCGGTGACACCGACCCGGCTGCCGTCGACATCGATCGAGCAGCTTGGACTCACCGCCCGCGAAGCCGAGGTGCTCTCCCTCGTCGCCGCGGGACGTACCAACCGCCAGATCGGCGAGGCCCTCTACGTCTCCGAGAAAACGGCGAGCGTGCACGTGTCCAACATCCTGCGGAAACTTGGCGTCACCACCCGAGTCGATGCTGCTGCCATCGCACAACGTCTGGATCTCGACTCCCCCTGACTTGTTCCCTCGAGTATGAGGGGCACCTCCCGATGTGGGCGTAAGGGCCTTAGCCCGACGATGAGCCCATGCACGCCACGAGCGATCTGGACCCGCTCCACGCGATTCCGCCGGTACCGGACGAAACCACCATCTATCACCTGACCGTTCGCGGTCAGCTCCCACCGACCTTGGCGGGCGTGCACCTGACCCTCGGACCCAACCCAATCGGCGGATGGTCCACCGGTCGAACCGATCCGATGGTGCACCGCGTCGACATCCGCGACGGCCGAGCGCTCGCCTATCGCAACCGCTGGATCCTCACCGATCCGACCGCCGACGTGCTCGGCGTCGAACGCGTCCCAGGACCCCGACCCGCCCCTCAAGCGCTCACTCGCCTCGATGTGATCGCCGACACGATTCTCACCACGGGGCTTGGCGAGACCGGGTTCGAGCTCGCACCCGACTTGACGACCATCCGGACCGTCGACGCGACCGACCGCATGATCGCTCGCACTAGTGCTCGAGAAGCGCGGCAGTCGAGGACGCACATCGCCCGCGCTGCCGACACGCTGGATCCCGCGGCCGAATGGCTCATCGCCACGACCCATCTCGAGG
>DASUCS010000060.1:0-11502 GCA_036275935.1 Acidimicrobiales bacterium | reverse complement strand
TAGCCAGCACTCACTCGGGCGCGAGACGGCGCGACCGTAGAGCGAATCAACAGCGCAATTGGGGCGAGGACGGTCACTCCCAGCGACACCATCAACGCCACCTTGTCGCCGGACCCGAAAAGGTCGAGATGGGCGAGGTGGTACAGGAAGTGCGGCGCCGTGTACACGAGCTCCGCGGCCGCTGCGACCATCACGAAGTAGCGCTCCGGCCGCAGGAGCACCGCGAGCACGAGCGCGGCCAGCGCGAGGTTGAGCACGCCGACGTCGCGCACGAGGTGTTCGTTGTAGGGCCCGTCGACCGCCACCCAGTGGCGGCCCGCCCCGGGGAAGTCGTCGTAGAAGGACTGCGGTGCGAGCGCGGCCCACAGCCCGACCGCGGCGTTGCCCACCCCGACGATGATCAGCAGCACGCGCGTCGTCGTGTCACGCATCGACGATCTCCCGCCATCCCTCGCGTGCGGACGGAAAGCGCGGCGTCCATCCGGAGGCCGCCTTGAACCCTGCGTTCGAGACCCGCTGTGACCGCGACATGAAGTCGGACTGCTTGCCGGTGAACCGCGCGAGCCGGCCCGGCGCGTTCACCCATGGCCGCTTGCCGAGCGCAGCGCCGAGCGCGTCGGCGTACTCCTGCTTCGTCAAGGGCTCGTCGTCACAGACGTTGTACGTGCCTGCGGGGACGGACAGCGCGGCGACCACTGCGCTGCCTGCGTCCGCGAGGTGGATCGACGACTGGTACACGTCCGGTCCGCCGGCAACAGGCGCGACGTGGCGCTTCGCGGCGGACACGAACTGGTCCGTGTGGCTGCTGCCTCTTCCGTAGAAGAGCCCGAAACGCAGCACCACTCCGATCCCGCCCCCGGCGGTGAACCGCGCCGCGTTCGCCTCGGCGGTCGTGACCGAGCTGAACGCGTCGGGCACATCCAGCGGCACGCTCTCGTCGATCCACTCGTCGCCACTGCTCGGATACGTGAACGTGATCGACTCCTGCACGAGACGCCCGACTCCAGCGGCGAGGGCCGCGTCCACCACGGCGGCGGACCCTTCCGTGCGGATGCGCTCGTTCTCGGCCCACGCCCCGGCCCGCAGGGCCTTCGTCACCGGCGGGATCGACGTCGCCAGATTCGCGACGGCGTCGATGCCGCTGAACACCTCCTTCAGCTGACTGGCTTCGAACAGCGACACGCCCCGCACCGGCTGCGCACCTTGGGCGGTCAGTTGCGCGGCCTTCTCGTCGCTGCGGGCCAGCGCATGCACCTCATGGCCGGCGGCCACGAGATCGGGCACGGCGTAGCGGCCGATCGCTCCCGTCCCTCCTGTCACGAACACCTTCATCGCAGGACCTCCTGGAACCAGCTGGCGGACTTCCGGACGGCAACCGGGCTGACGGTCTCGGCGAGGCCGTGGACGAGATCGGCGATCGTGACCCGCTCGAGCTCGGCTCGATACGCGGTCTCCGCTCGCTGCATCGCCATCGCGATTCCGCATGGATGGCGGTACTCCGCCGCCCCGACGCGTGCGGGGCCCCGCCGCCGGATCTCGGTGCACCGAAACGCGGGCTCGCCGCCCTCCACCGCATCGACGACGTCGAGGATGGTGATCTCGGTGGGTGGCTTCGCCAAGCGGTAGCCACCCTTTCGCCCCGCAGTCGACTCCACGATGCCTGCTTGCGCCAACGCCTGGAGATGCTTGGCGAGGTACGCCGGCGGGACGCCATGGAACTCGGCGAGCCGCGCCGCAGGCAGGGTGCGCTCGGGTGGGACCAGCGCAAGGAGGGTGCAGCAGTGCAGCGACCACTCGACGCCCTGACCCAGTTGCATATCCGGATATTACTAATCCGGATATCAGTTAGCCAAGTTCTCAGCTCTTGACGGAGGAGAGGAACTTCAGCAGCAGGCCACGATTGAGCGGCTCGTCATCGTCGTCGCTCGCCTCGGCGAGGGCGGCGTCGCGATCTTCGTCCGTGGTGGCCTTGGCTGCCGCTGCAACCGCGGCGGCCGCCTTGGGGCTGAGGCTGGCGAGCTGCTTCGCCACTTCGTCGGCTTCGGCGCGGTCGTCGTCATCGTCATCGTCATCATCGAGGTCGTCGACGTCGTCGACGTCGTCGGCCATGACCGTGCCGTTGTCGTCGTGCATGTCGGCGACAACGGAAAGGACCGGCGGCGCGCTGACGTCGTCGGACGCAGCCTTGGTGACATCGATCGGCACGTCGTCGTTCGAGCCGTCGCCATCGGCCGGGGCCACGCCGGGGATGTCGATGCTGAACGGATCCCAGGTCGCCCCGGTGCCGAGGTTCTCGGTGGCACGGGGAGCGGGCGTCGACGCAATCGCAGGCGCAACGGCAGGCGCAACCGCAACCGCAGGCGCCGGCCCGACCTCGACGAGGCCGAGTTCGACGAGCTCCTTCACGCCACGGCAGACATCGAGCTCGCCGAGCTCGAGCGCACGGGCGACACCCCCGACGCTCGTGCCGCTGCCGATGGCCACGATGCGACTCCACAGGGCGGCCGTGATCGTGATGTCGCTCGTCTTCAGCTCGGACACGAGGCTGACCCACGCGTCCATCGACGGGACGACGGCCTCGATCTCACGCCACTCCACCAACCGACGCTCGGCGTCGATCAGCAACGGTTCCACCGGACGCGGCGTCGTCGGGTCGGTCGCCGTCGTGCCGGCCTCGAACGTGAACGAACCGTCGCCGCCGAAGCGCAACAGCTCGAAGAGCACGGACACTTCGTCGGGGTGCGGACCACCGCCGGAGGCTTCTGTTCCCACCACGGAGCCGGCGTCGACCCACACGCTGCCGTTGCCGCGCGTGCCGCTGATGACGAGCCGTCCTGTCTTCTTCGTCGACGCGAGCAGGCGCAGGACGTCGGGAAGGGCAAAGGTGTCGAGGGTGCCCTGCAGGGCCACGGTGACCTCCGGGTACGAGGTGGGAGCCGGTCTGCCCCTACATCGGCACCAGGCGGCAATTACTTCAGCCGTAGTTGTGCAGTCGGGCTTCAGGTTCGTTCAGCCAGCTCGCGACGCGCCGCATTCGTCATCGCGGCAATTGGGGGCTCTTGTCCGGTCCACAGGCGGAAGGCGTGGGCCGCTTGGTGCACGAGCATGCCGAGACCGTCGACTGCAGTGACCCCGCGGTCCCGCGCCGCGGCGAGCAGCGGCGTCGGCGACGGGTGGTACACGATGTCGGCGAGCACTTGGCCGGGACGCAGCAGATCCGGTGCGAACGGGGTCCTGCCGTCGCCCATCCCCACCGAGGTCGCATTCACGACGAGGTCGGCTCCGGTGATCTCCGATGCCTCCCCCACACGCCCGGAGGCCTCGGCCAGCGCCGCGGCGGCCTGGGCCTTGGCCGCCGTGCGGTTCACGACCACGACCTCCGCCGCTCCGGCGCGGGCCAGTGCGAGGACGATGGCGCGCGCTGCGCCGCCTGCGCCCACGACGACAACCCGCCGCCCCGTGACCTCGAACCCGACCTCGTTGTCGATCGCGTCCAGGAAACCCGGACCGTCGGTGTTCTCCCCCACCAAACCGTCCACCGTCGGCACGACGCAGTTCACGGCTCGCAACGCCGCGGCCTCCGGGGTGCACTGGTCGACGAGTTCGGCGACGGAGTCCTTGTGTGGCATCGTCACCGACAGCCCGCCGAGGCCGAGAACGCGCATCGCGTCGATTGCACGCGTCGCGTCCCCGACAGCGACGTCGAATGCGACGTAGACCCAGTCGAGATCGGCCTCGGCGAACGCCGCGTTGAAGATGGCGGGCGACAGCGAGTGGCGGATCGGCGAGCCGATGACCGCGGCCAGGCGCGTACGCCCGCTGATCCTTCTGTCAGTCACAGCCCAGACCGGCGGCCTTGCAACGCGCCTTGGCCGCCTCGAACTCGCTCGCGCTCGCGGTGAACAGATGCTGGCCCGCGGGCAGGTTCGGGTCGAGCACGTAGTAGATCGCGTCGCGCGCGTCACCTTGGTCGGGATGCAGCGCGGCGTCGAGCGACTTGCGACTGATGGCGGCGATGGGCGTCGGCGGCAGCCCGGTGTTGCGGCGCGTGTTGTACGGCGAGTCGCTGGTCAGGTCGCTCTGATGCAACACGCAGGGCCGTTCGTCCTTCAGGTAACACAGCGTCGCGTCGACGCCCAGGGGCATGCCCTGTGCGAGCCGGTTGTAGATGACGCGAGCGACCTTCGGTCGATCGACGTCGACCTTGGCCTCCTCCTCGACGAGCGACGCGACGATCAGCACCTGGTACGGGTCGTAGCCGACCAGGGACTGCGCATCCCCCAACCCTGCTTCCGTGGCGACCTTGTCGAACTGCGTCACCATCGTGCGCACTGCAGCGGTCTCGTCCGCTCCCTCACCGACTTCGTACGTGTCCGGGAACAGGAAGCCCTCGATCGGTTTGCCGTCGGGCTGGAACTGCGAGCGCACCACGCCGGCCGTCAACGCGGCGTTGATCTTGTCGACCGAGAACGTCGGGATGTCCTTCACGATCTGTGCGGGTACCTGTCGCAGGTTCAGGCCGGGCGGGACGGTGAAGCGCAGCGTCGGCGGCGCGAGTGGGCCGGCACGTAGGCGATGCAGCACGTCGTCCGCGCCGTCGTGAACGGGGAATCGGTAGGTGCCGGCTTGGAATCCGCTCGAGCCCTTCGCCCGCACATAGAGCTTGAAGAGGAACGCGTTGTCGATCACGCCCTTCTTCTCGAGCAGGTCGGCGATCGCGTTGCTCGACGAGCCGCGCGGGATCTCGAGGACGATCTCGGTGCCGGGCCCACTTGTCGGGAACAGCTGCCGGTACGCCCAGAACGAGACCAGACCGGCGATCAGTGCCAGCACGAGCACGATCCCGAGCGCGATCACGCCGATCTTGCGGCGCCGCGACATCTCCGGTCGGAGCTCTTCGTACTCGGCATCGTCGAGTGCGATGTCGAGATCTTCCTGCTGGGTCACGTCGCAGCTTTCCGTTCGAGCCAGGCCTGCAACAAGACGACGGCCGCGGCCTGGTCGATGACCTTCGTCTTGTTCCGCCCCCGCACTCCCGCGTCCCGCAGTTGTTGCTCCGCCTCCACGGTGGAGAAGCGCTCGTCCACCGTGTCGACCGGCACGCCCAGCTGCGGTGTGAGCACATCGACCTCGTCGAGGATCGCTCGCGCCGCCGGTCCGATGCTCCCGTCGAGCGACAGCGGAAGCCCGACGACGACGATCTCGATGTCGTACTCGTCGACGAGCTCGGCAATCGCGCGGTGATCCGTCGCTCGATCGCGGGCGCGCTCGAGGGTGAGCAGCGGCGTGACGACGCGACCCTCACGGTCGCTGATGGCCACGCCGACGCGCCGCGACCCGAGGTCGAGCCCGAGCGCTCTCACGAAGCTGCGATGTTCGCCGCGGCTCGGACCTGATCGAGCGCAGCGTCGAGCCCTCCGGCGTCCTTGCCGCCGGCGATCGCGAGGTTCGGATCCTTTCCGCCGCCGCCCTTGATCGTCTTCGCGGCCTCAGCGATGAGCTCGGCCGCGTGCAAGCCGCTGTCCTTTCGAACCGCACTGACCAGTGCAGCGCCCCCACCACTGGGCGCCCCGCCCAGGACCGCCGCACGTATGCCGTTCTGGTCGCGAACTGCAACCGCAAGATCGCGCAGCGCGTCGCGGTCGACGTCGTCGACCCGCGCCACGACGATGCCGTCGACGGCCTGCTCCGCGAGCGCACCGGACCGGCCGACCGCTGCTTGCTGTCGCAGCTGCTTGATCTCGTCGCGCAGCGCCTTGATCTCGTCGACCCGTTTGCGGGCGCCGTCGACGACCTCACCGGTGGACACGTTCAGCACACCGGCCAGTTCCGCGAGGACGTCTTCGTCGTGGCGGAGCCGTTCGATCGGCCCTGTGCCGGTGACCGCCTCGATGCGACGGAGGTTCGAGCCGATCGACTCTTCCTTCACGATCTTGAGCGGCCCGATGTCACCGAGCGCTCGCACGTGCGTGCCGCCACACAGCTCGAGTGAGTGACGGCCGGCTTCGAGCACGCGCACGATGTCGCCGTACTTCTCACCGAAGAACGCGATCGCGCCGAGCTCGGCCGCATGTTCCTTCGACGTCTCGTAGTGGCGCACCGGGTCGTTGGCCAGGATCTCCTCGTTGGCGAGATCCTCGATCTGGCGGATCTGCTCGGTGGTGAGCGCCTCCGCGGGACCGAAGTCGAAGCGAAGACGGTCGGGCGCCACGAGCGAGCCCTGCTGCTTGACGTCGTCACCGAGCACAAGGCGCAGCGCCCAGTGCAGGACGTGCGTGCCGGTGTGGTTGCGGCGGATCGCGTCGCGCCGGGCAACATCGATCGCGGCCTTCGCCTCCTGTCCGGGCGTGATCTCGCCTTCGACGATCTGCACGACGTGGCGGTTCAGTCCGGGCAGGGCGAACGTGGTGTCGAGGACCTCGGCCCGACCGGTCTCCGTGGTGATCGTCCCGGTGTCGCCGACTTGTCCACCCGACTCTGCGTAGAACGGCGAGCGATCCAGGAAGATGCTGTCGCCGATGACGGCGAGGACGGTGGCCTTCGTGTCGAACTCTTCGCGGCCGACGAACTCCGTGGGGCCGAACTCGTCCATCACCGACTGGAAGTCGGTGAGGTTCTCGTAGTGCGCCGCGTGGCTGTCCTTGCGGGCACTGATCTCCTGCGCGCGACGCAACGCGACCTGGTAGCCGTCGACGTCGACCTCGACGCCTCGCTCTGCCGCGATCTCTTGCGTGACCTCCAACGGGAACCCGTGGGTCTCGTAGAGATCGAACGCGATGTCGCCGGGCAGGTCGGCGCCGTCCGGAAGCTCCACGAGGCGAGCGTCGAGCAAGGTCGAGCCGCGTTCGAGCGTGCGCCGGAACGCGTGCTCTTCGCGCGCAATCGTGCTCGTGACCCGATCGCGATTGCTGACGATGTCCGGATATGCGTCGCCCATGAGCTCGACCACGCGTTCGACGAGCGGCGGCGTGACCTCTCGGTTGCCGCCGAGCAGGTACGCATATCGAACCGCGCGGCGGATGATCCGTCGCAACACATACCCGCGACCCTCGTTCGACGGGATCACGCCGTCGTTGACGAGGAACGCCATCGTCCGAGCGTGATCGGCGATCACCTTGAGCGCGATGTCGCTGCGATCGTCGTGGCCGAGGCCTCGACCCGTGATCGACGCCGCGTGTTCCACCAGCGACGCCAGCACGTCGGTCTCGAACACCGACGCCACGCCGCCCTTCGCCGCGAGGATTCGCTCGAGGCCCGCGCCGGTGTCGACGTTCTCGCTGCCGAGCGGTTCGAGCTCGCCGTCCGGGCGGCGGAAGAACTGCGTGAACACGAGGTTCCACAGTTCGACGTACCGGTTCTCGGCGGCCGGATCGCCGGGCCCGTTGGCCGGCCCGAACTCGTCCCCGTAGTCCCAGAAGATCTCCGAGCTCGGCCCGCACGGGCCGACGTCGCCCATCTCCCAGAAGTTGTCCTTGTCGAGCCGGACGATGCGGTGACGAGGGAAGCCGACCTCGTCGGCCCACAGATCCTCGGCGTCGTCGTCACTCACATGGACGGTGACCCACATGTTGTCGCCGTCGAGGCCGAGAACCTCGGTGAAGAGCTCCCACGCCCACCTGATCGCGTCGGCCTTGAAGTAGTCGTTGAAGCTCCAGTTGCCCAGCATCTCGAAGAAGCTGAGGTGCCGCGGCGTGCGGCCGATGGCGTCGAGGTCGTTGTGCTTGCCACCGAGCCGAACGCACTTCTGCACGTCGGCGACCCGTGGCGGGTCGAACGGCACCGGCTCTTCGCCCAGGAAGTAGGGGACGAACTGCATCATCCCGGAGTTCGTGAACATCGGTGCAGTGGGATGGTGCGGGATCAACCCGGCGGACGGCACGATCTTGTGCTGTCGCTGCGCGAAGAAGTCCAGGAACGTGCGCCGCAGCTCGTCGGACTTCATAGAGCCAGTCAGGCTACCGGCGGGACCCTGACAGCTCAGCGCGAATCTCCTCTTCGCGCTCGCGCATGGCCTCGCGGCCTTCGGCCACGGCGGCCCGCAGATCCGCGCCGAAGGCTCGGATCGCGCCCGACAGATCCGACGACATGCGCTCGGGGGTGTACCGCTCGACCGTCTGGCGCACGAAGCGCATCAACCAGAACGACAACCCGAACCCGAACCCGGCCCCGACCACGAGCCAGAACAGCCGCTTGAACATCAGTCCTCGTCGCGGGCGCGGCGGAAGCGACGGGCGGCGCGTGTCGTGCCCGCCCCGAAGGCGAGCGCCTTGATCACGGGGTTCGAGAACGCCAGGTACGCGAGCCGTGACGCCGAGTCGACGGTCGTGGAGATCGACTCGGCCGTACCCAGCAGGTTGTCGACGCGCTCGAGCTCGACGTTGGCCTGGCCGACGGCATGTCGCATCTCGTTCACGACCGGCAGCGTCTCGCGGCGGAGATCCTCGATCGCGCCACGAAGCTCGCGCAGCGTGCGGTTGAGCGCGTAGATCGCCACGAGGAGCACCGCGACGGCGAGTCCGCACGCAACGGCGACGACGACCGCGGCGGCGTCACTCGTGTCCATCGGTCGTCTCCGTGCGCAGGCGGGCCATGCGGTCGGCGATCTCCTCTTCGAAGCCGTGGGGAGAGGGCTCGTAGTACGTCCGTCCCTCGGCCTCCCGTGGGCGGTACTGCTGCTCGACCCAGCCCCGGGGGTCGTCGTGAGGATAGTGGTAACCCGCGCCGTGCCCGATCTTGGCCGCCCCGTAGTAGCCGGACCCCCGTAGGTGCGCAGGTACCTCACCCGCGACGCCGTTGCGAACGTCTTCGAGGGCGTTCCAGATGGCCGTGGCCGAACGGTTCGACTTGGGCGCGGTCGCGAGGTGGACAACTGCCTGCGCGAGGTTGAGCTGCGCTTCGGGGAGCCCGACGAACTCGACTGCTCGCGCCGCGGCATCGGCAACCACCAGCGCCATTGGGTCGGCCATGCCGACATCTTCTGACGCGAGGATGACGAGACGGCGCGCGATGAACCGAGCGTCCTCGCCGGCTTGGAGCATCCGGGCCAGCCAGTACAAGCCGGCGTCGGGATCCGAGCCCCGGATGCTCTTGATGAACGCGCTGATGACGTCGTAGTGCTCGTCGCGTCCGTACCGCAGCGCCTTGGTACCGATGGCCGCTTCGGCGTCCGCGAGGGTGACGTGGGGCGTGGCGCCGTCGGCTCGGGCCCGAGCCAGCGCCGCCGCCACTTCGATCGTGGTCAGCGCCTGGCGCCCATCGCCCGTGGTGAGCCGCACCAAGTGCTCACGCGCATCGTCGTCGATGCTCGCTCCTTCCGCCGTGAGTCCTCGATCGATGAGTGCACCCGTGGCCTCTTCATCGAGCGGTTCCAGCCGGAACAACGTCGAGCGTGACAGCAGCGGCGCGTTGACCTCGAAGTACGGGTTCTCGGTCGTGGCGCCGATCAGCACGATCAATCCGCTCTCGACCGACGGCAGCAGCGCGTCCTGCTGCGCCTTGTTGAAGCGGTGCACCTCGTCGAGGAACAGGATCGTCGCCTGGTCGTGCTCGCCGAGGCGGCGTTCGGCTCGCTCGAGGACGTCGCGCACGTCCTTCACACCCGCGCTCACCGCCGAGAGCTGCTCGAAGGACTTGGCGGTGACCCGGGCGATGACCTTGGCGATCGTGGTCTTACCGGTGCCGGGCGGTCCCCAGAAGATCACCGACGACAGACGGTCGGCTTCGATCAGCGACCGCAGCGGCGCGCCTTCGGCCAGCAGGTGGCGTTGCCCGACGACGTCGTCGAGCGCCGTCGGTCGCAGCCGGTCGGCGAGCGGCGCACGCGACTGAAGGCGTTCGGCCGCCGCAGCGGCGAAGAGGTCCTCGCCCTTCGGCACGGGCCCGAGGCTAGGAGGTGGCGGTGCTAGAAATCGCGGCGCGTGATCATCGTCCTCACCTACCTCGTCGCTGCGCTGCTCCTCGGCGCCTACATCGCGTGGTTCGTGTACCGGTACCGGCGCGAGCAACGGGCCAAGGCAGCAGAGTCCCAACAGAGCGACCAACTGCTGCAACGGGCCACCCCGCCTCCTTTGGGTGCGTCACCGCTCCCGACCATGCCCTCGGCCTCGAGGGCGGTGCCGACGACCCCGGCCGCACCCTCGCCGTCGGCGTCCGCCGGGGAGCGCGGCGCCCGCACGGTGGCCGAAGCATTGTCAGGAATCTCGATGCCGCACGATCTCGTCCCGCTGACGAGCATCGCCGCCCGACCGGGCGTCCTCGACCAAGTGGCCTTCTCTTCGAGGGTCCCCCCCGACGTCGTCGGACCAGCCTTCGCCGACGAGCTCGAGCGCCTCGGTTTCGTCGTGACGCCGCTCGACGAGACGTCGCTCGCCGCCCGGCGCGAGAACGACAACCTCGTCGTCTACATCGATCCCCGACCGGCGACCGCCACGGAGGCGACCGTCGTGATCGAGGTGTGCGTCCCCTACTGACCTGCGGTCAGGACTTCGGCGGTAGCACTCGCAGACCCAGCTCGTTGAGCTGCCGATCGTCGACGGGGGTCGGCGCGCCCGTCATCGGATCGGTGCCGGATTGCGTCTTCGGGAAGGCGATGATCTCGCGGATGTTCTCCTCGCCCGCGAGGATCGCGATCAGCCGCTCGGTGCCGATGGCGAACCCGCCGTGCGGCGGCGCCCCGTAGCGGAACGGCGTGAGGAAGAACCCGAACCGGCGCATCGCTTCGTCCTCGTCGATGCCGAGCAGGTTGAAGATCCGCTGCTGCAACTCGGGCTCGTGGATCCGGATGCTGCCCGATCCGAGCTCCCAGCCGTTGAGCACGAGGTCGTAGGCCTGGCTGCGCACGGACATGGGATCGCTCTCGAGCTTCTCGACGTCGTCGGGGTGCGGCCTGGTGAACGGATGGTGTGCCGGCTTCGGTCGCCCCTCGTCGGACATGCCGACGAACATCGGGAACTCGACCACCCAGACGTACTTGTACGGTCCCTCGCTCACGGGCGGACGGCCGAGGTCGTTGCGCAGCTGACCGAGCACCTCGCACACCACCATCCACTCGTCGGCGACGAGAAGCAGGACGTCACCCGCCCCGGCGTCGAGCGCGCGCAGGAGCGCGGCCTGCTCGTCGTCGGACAGGAACTTCGTGAGCGGTGAGTCGAGCGCGCCGCCATCGCCGACCTTGAACCACGCGAGGCCCTTCGCCCCCATCTTCTTGGCGCGGTCAGTGAGACCGTCGAGCTTGTTGCGGGTGAGCTCGGTCGCCATGCCCTTGGCGACGATTCCCTTGACACACTCTGCTTGGAAGACTCGCGCCTCGGTCGCGGCGAACACCTCGGCGAGATCGACGAGCTCCATTCCGAACCGCAGGTCCGGCTTGTCGATGCCGTACCGGTTCATCGCCTCGTGCCACGTGATGCGAGGGATCGCTTCGGGACGCGCGCCGGTGACGGCCTCCGCTGCGTCGAGCACTGCTTGGTCGGTGAAGGCCAGCACATCGTCCTGGGTGACGAA
>DASUCS010000059.1:0-17029 GCA_036275935.1 Acidimicrobiales bacterium | reverse complement strand
TCGAACATCGCGACGGAAGGACGCGCCACACCGAGCCTTGCTCAGTTGGACAGTGCAGTTCGTGCACTGCTCGAGGAGTATCCGTACGAGAACACGACCGTCGTTGTCGACGCGACGTTCGGTCATCGCATTGATGCAAAGGAGCGAAAGGCATTCGAAGAAGCAGTGCTCGAAGGTGAGCTCATCACTCCACCGGCCGGTGCGATCGGTCGTGGTGATGCCTTCGTGCTGCAGATCGCCGATCGTGCGCATGCCGACGTCTTCTCCAACGACTCGTTCCAGGAATTCCACGGGCAGTACCCGTGGCTGTTCGACGAAGGCCGTCTCGTCGGTGGCAAACCGGTGCCGAACGTCGGTTGGGTGTTCGTACTGCGCGCCCCTGTGCGGGGTCCCGCCAGTCGTCGATCCGTCCGCGATGCCAAGAAGGACACGCGGAAGGGGCCCGTCAAGAAGACGGCACCGGCGAAGGGCACGAAGACAGTGACGAAATCCGCCACGAAGGCGTCCGTGGGTGCGCCGACCGTTGCGCCTCCGGCCCCCGCTGCTCCTTCAGCTCCGGCCGCGTCTGCGGCGCCCGCCGCTTCGGCGCCGGCGGCCGAGGCGGGGGAGTCACGCTCTCGACGGCGGCGCCCGACCACGAGCGCGGAACCCATCAACGACCAGCTCGTGTACGCCGCATTCGTCGTCGATCACCCCGTGGGAACGGTGGTCGACGGCGTGGTTGATCGTTTTGCCTCGCACGGCGCGTACGTCCATGTGGGCGACGCGCAGTGCTACGCCCCGCTCCGCGAGATGGGGGATCCACCACCGCGGAGTGCGCGCGAGGTACTGAATCTCGGGGAAACGCGTCCCTTCACAGTGCAGCGCTTCGATCCGGCACGGCGCGGGATCGATGTGGTGCCCGTGAGCGGTGCGGTTCCCAAGACCGAACGCGGCACTCCTGCCGCCGAGGCGGTCGCAGTTGCGGCCGGTAGTACCAACCAAGAAATTGACGCCGAGGAGGCGCCCGTGTCCCCTGCCGCCAGAAAGGCTGCCAAACGCAAGACCAGCGCCAAGCGCGCGCCGGCCAAGCGCAAGGCAGCTGCCAAGAGGGCTCCGGCCAAGCGCAAGACCGCTGCGAAACGAGCACCGGCCAAGCGCAAGGCTGCGGCAAAGAAGAAGGCTCCCGCCAAGCGCAAGACCGCGGCCCGCAAGGCACCGGCCAAGCGCAAGGCAACGGCCAAGAAGAAGGCTCCGGCCAAGAGGCGTCCCGCCAAGCGCAAGGCTGCCGCGAAGAAGGCTCCGGCCAAGCGGAAGACCACGCGTAAGCGGGCTGCTGCCAAGAAGCGCTAGCTCAGCTAGCTGACGGCTTTGTGCCTGTCACCGTTCCGAGCCCGGTCAGGGTTCACCCCTGCCGGGCTCGGAGACGGGTGACGATTCGTTCGTAGAGCTCGCGAGGCTGCAGTCCAGGAAGCACGAGCCCTCGCCATCCGCTCCGAACAGCTCTGCGGCGTCGACCGCGGCGCGTCTGTCGTGCGCCGACTTCGTCTGAACCTCTCTAGAGTCCCGAGTTCATGCGGATCGCCACGTGGAACGTCAACTCGCTCAACGCGCGGCTGCCGCGGGTCGAGGCCTGGCTCGAGGAGTGCGAGCCGGACATCTTGTGCATGCAGGAGACGAAACTTGCCGACTCCGCTTTTCCGGCGCTCACGTTCTCCGGCCTTGGTTATGAAGGTGTGCACCATGGCGAAGGGCGCTGGAACGGAGTGGCGATCCTGAGCCGGGTCGGCCTCGAAGCGCCGTCGTTCGGTTTCGCGCCGGACGACGAGATGCTCGGCGACGAGGCTCGCATCGTGTCGGCAACGTGCGCGGGCATTCGAGTGGTCACGGTCTACGTGCCGAACGGACGCTCCCTCGATCACGAGCAGTATCAGTTCAAGCTCGAGTGGCTGCGACGCCTTCGTGAGCATCTCGAGACGGCGTGCAGTCCCACAACCCCCGTGCTCGTGTGTGGTGACTTCAACATCGCGCCCGAGGATCGCGACGTCTGGGATCCGACGGCGGTGCATGGTGCGACGCATGTGAGCAAGCCCGAACGAGACGCGCTCGGCGAACTCCTCTCCTGGGGGTTGGTCGACGTGTTTCGCCGCCACTACGACGACGGTGGCCTGTACTCGTGGTGGGACTATCGGGCGGGCAACTTCCACAAGCATCTCGGCATGCGCATCGATCTGATGTTGGCGAGCGCACCTCTGGCTGATCGGTCGCAGTGGGCCTTGATCGATCGCAACGCGCGCAAGGGCCAAGGACCGTCCGATCACGCGCCGCTGATCATCGACTTCGACGTGGAGGGACTCGCCGCATGACGATGCCGCAGGACGAGGCAGATCCCGAACGGCGCGCCGAGATCCGGCGAGTTGCGAGCGCCCTGCGAGCGGTGATCGAGCGCTTCGTCGCGACCACCGCGCCGATCGAGGTCTTCCACGGCGTGGCGGACGAGCTCGAAGCGGTCGCAGAACGACTCGGCGAGTACCCGCAAGGTCATCTCTTCCTCGGGTTCGCCGAGGCCGCCAACGCTGGACCGGCGGAGGCCATGCTCGACAACAGCCCTTTGATGGGCCTGTCGAACCCGCTCGCACCTCCGATGGACATCTCGATCGTCGGCCAAGAGGTCTCGGGCACCGTGACGTGTGGGTCCGCGTACGAGGGTCCACCCGGGCACGTGCACGGCGGGTTCATCGCGGCGATGTTCGACGATCTGCTGGGTCTCGCGCAGGGCCTGTCCGGTCACCACGGGATGACCGGACGGCTGACGATCCACTACCGCTCGCCGACGCCGTTGCACACCGAGCTGACCTTGCGCGGGTGGCTCGAACGTGCGGATGGGCGCAAGATCTTGTGTCGCGGGACGATGCACGCCGGCGACGTCCTGTGCGCCGAAGCGGAGGGGCTCTTCATCACCGTGGACTTCTCGAAGCTCGAGCAGATGATGCTGGCCCGTGACGCAGCTATCGGGGGACAGGAGTAGCGATGGCGTTCAAGGGGTGGAGCAGCGACGCCGTGGAGTTCTTCGAGGGTCTGGAGATGGACAACTCGCGCGACTACTGGCACGCGCACAAGGCGATCTACGACGAGAAGGTGCGTCGCCCGATGGAGGAGCTGCTCGACGAACTCGCCAAGGAGTTCGGCGAAGGGAAGATCTTCCGTCCGAATCGTGACGTCCGTTTCAGTCTCGACAAGTCGCCGTACAAGACGAACATCGCGGGCACGCTTGCGAAGGGTGGTTACGTGTCGTTCTCGGCTGACGGGCTGGGAGTTGGCTCGGGCATGTACATGCCGATGCCGGACCAGCTCGAACGGCTGCGCAGGGCGATCGCCGACGACAAGACCGGGGTCGCGCTCGAGAAGCTCGTGGCCAAGGTGCGCTCGTCGGGCATCGACGTGAGCGCGCACGACGAGCTCAAGACGGCGCCGAAGGGCTACCCGAAGGATCACCCCCGCATCGAGCTCTTGCGCATGAAGGGGCTCATCACGTGGAAGCAGTGGCCGGTCGCAGCGTGGTTGCGCACTGCCAAGGCGAAGGGTCGAATCGTCGAGGTGCTGCACGCGGCGAAGCCGATCAACGCGTGGCTCGACAAGCACGTCGGCCCGACGACGATGTCGATGGAGCGCAGGTAGCTCCTCATGCCGGCGACGTCGCAGCAGATCCTCGAGCGCCTGCGCAAGATCTGCATGGCGTTGCCCGAGGCCACGGAGCGGCTGAGTCACGGCGAGCCGACGTGGTTCGTCCAGGACAAGAAGGTGTTCGTCAGCTTCGACGATCATCACCACGGTGCCGACCGCATCGCGATGACGTGCCCCGCGCCTGCGGGCGTACAGGCCGCGGTCGTCGAGGAGGAGCCGCACCGCTTCTACGTGCCGGCGTATGTGGGGCACCGCGGCTGGATCGGTGTGCGCCTCGACGTCGACGTGGACTGGGACGAGATCGCCGGGATCGTCGAGGACGCCTACCGCCTGGTTGCCCCCAAGAAGCTCATCGCGGAGCTCGACGCGAAGTAGCAACCATCGTGCATCGCCACGGCGGCTGGAGGGTGGCGATGCATGATGGTTCGAGAGACGTCAGCCGACGCGGTGGCGGAGCTTGGCCAATCCGTCGCCAAGGGCGACGCGAAGTTGTGCGCGCGGCAGGCCGAGGTCGTGCTGGATGTCGCGGATGGACTGCGGCTGGTGACCGTCGAGCCCGTAGCGGGCGGTGATCACCGAGCGTTCGATCGGATCGAGGTCGTCGAGCAGATGCATGCTCGCGGCGTGCAAGCTCACGAGATCGTCGTCCGTGCCGGCGCCGATGTCCTCCACGTCTTCCAGATGGTGCAGTTCGGCGTCGGTGTCGGGATACGGCCAACCTTCGTCGCTGGGCCACGCGTCGTCGGTGATCCACGAGAGCGAACCGGTCATGGCTCTGTTGTCGCGCCCGGGTCGGACGCGGTCAACGGCCAAAGGTCAGTGATTCGCGACCACCGCGAGGAGGTCGTCGCCATAGCGTTCGAGCTTCACGGGACCGATGCCGGGCACTCGCAGCAGCGCGTCACGGTCCGACGGCCGGCGTGCCGCGACCTCGGTGAGCGTCTTGTCGTCGAAGATGACGAACGCGGGGACGGCCGCCGCCTTGGCTTGCTGTGAGCGCCAGCGGCGGAGCTCCTCGAACAGAGCCTGATCCTCTGGCGCGAGTGTCGCTTTGGGGCGCGCGCCGCCCTTGTTCCCTCGCGCCGCCCGAACGGTTTCTCGCACCGCGGGAAGGTGCTCGGCGATGTCGGCAGGTTCCGCACCCCGCCGCAACGCGTCGAGGACGGGTTCGATCTCCTCGATGAACGGCGACGGCCTCCGGCGGGCCTGGCGGTTTCCGAACGTTCGTTGCTCGGCCCGGTGCAGGAACAGCTCGCGTTCGGCGCGGGTCACCGCGACGTAGAACAGCCGCCGCTCTTCCGCCAGCTCCTCGGACATCTGTGCGCGTCCGATCGGAACGAGCCCGGCTTCGAGCCCGGCGAGGTGCACAACGGGCCATTCGAGACCCTTGGCCGCGTGGAAGGTGGCAACGTCGACTGCGTCGCCACCGGCGCCGACGTCGTCGGTACCGACGGTCGCGTTGAGCCACGCGTCGAACCCGCCGGGGGATGGAGCCGGATCTTCTGCGATGTACTCGTTGGCGAGCCGCAGCAGCTCCTCGAGGTTGCGCAGCCTGGCCAGTTCGGCGTCGGACAGGCCCGGACGATCGGTGCTGTCAGCGTCCGGGTTGTCGCCGTCGTCGTCGAGCTCGGGGTCCAGGTCGACGCGCGCTTCGAGCTCGCGGAGCGCGTCGCGCAGATCACCTCGTGCTCGCTGCAGCGCCCGCAGCGCCTCCCGCACCTCCGGCAGTTGCAGGAACGGCATCTGGCCGCGGACCCGCACCGGCGCGCCCGCAGCACGCAACGACTCCGCCAACAGCACGGCTTGCGCGTTCGTCCGCGCGAGGACCGCGTGATGCGACCACGGTGTCGTCGCGGAGCGTCGGCGCACGATGGTGCGAGCAATTCCCCGAGCCTCGTCGGTGTCCGTCTCGTGTGACTCGAGCACCGGGATCGGACCTTCAGGCCGCGTCGCCCGCAACCGCAGCGTCGGCGCGGGCCCTCCGTCGAGGATGCGGTTTGCGGTGGCGATGATCTGCGGCGTCGACCGGTAGTTGCGATCGAGCGTGACCGTCTCGGTGCCGGGGATGCGCCTGGCCAGCGTGGAGATCAGTGTGGGGTCGGCGCCGTTCCACGAGTAGATGGCCTGGTTCGGGTCGCCGACGACACAGAGGTCGGGGCGGCCGCCGCGCCACGCCTCGAGCAGCCGGAACTGCAGCGGGTTGACGTCCTGGAACTCGTCGACGAACACGTGGCGGAACAGCCAGCGCTGCGCGGCGGCGACGTCCGGATCGTTCTCGATGGCACGCGCGCACAACGAGAGGAGGTCGTCGAAGTCCACCATTCGGCGGTTGCGCTTCTCGTGCTCGTACCGCTCGTACAGCTGGGCGAGCGCGTGGAGCTCGAGGGGCGGGCGCCGACCGGCCGCGACTGCTTCTCGCGCGTAGTCCGCGGGGGCGACGGTGCGGGCCTTGGCCCACTCGATCTCGCCGACCACGTCGATGGCTTTCACGCCGGAGCCGCGTCCCAGCAGCCGCGCGACGAACGGCGCCTTGCGTTCCAGCAACGTCGGTGGCGTGATGTGCCGGTCGGCCCACGATCGTCGGAGCTGGGCGTACGCGACGGCGTGGAACGTGCCGGCGACGATCGTGTCCCGAACGCCGAGCGACCGCAGCCGGTTGCCGAGCTCGCCTGCGGCTTTGCGGGTGAACGTGAGTGCGACGACGTGGCGCGGGTCGGCCGACTCTGTCGCGCAGCGGTACGCGATGCGCCGGGTCAGCACTCTCGTCTTGCCCGATCCGGCGCCGGCGAGGATCACCAGCGGGGCGGCGTCCGAGGTCACCGCCTCGCGCTGGGCGTCGTTCAGCCCCCCGAGCAGCGCCGCCTCGTCCATCCCGCCGACCATAACGAACCTCTGCGACAGTGAAGTCGTGCCCGTCGACGTGTCGCTCGAGCGATTCGAGGAGCTGGTCGCCGCCGCGCTCGACGGCATCCCGCCCGCGATCGGCCGCTACATCGACAACGTGGCCGTGTTCGTCGAGGACATCGGCGCGTCCCACAACCTGCTCGGTTTGTACCAGGGCGTGCCGCTGACGAGCCGGGAGCACTACGGGCTCGGCGGCGGGATGCCGGACCGCATCACGATCTACCGGATCCCGATCATCGACCGGTGCACGACCGAGAACGAAGTGGTCGACATGGTGCGGATCACCGTGGTCCACGAGGTCGGACACCACTTCGGTCTCTCGGACAAGCGTCTCCACGAACTGGGCTACGGCTAGTTTTCGATCGTGGCCTTTCCGTCGAAGCTGCTGAACGACAACGAAGAGGTCGTCCTCGATCTGAGGCCGCACTGGATCTACATGGTCCAACCCGTGCTGGCGATCGTCGGGGCGATCATCCTCGGCATCGTGATCCTCGACCTCGACATCAGCTTCACCAAGATCCCCGCGGCAGTTGTCGTCCTCGGATGCCTGGCCTGGTTCGGCATCCGTTACCTGAAGTGGTCGAGCACGAACTTCGTCGTCACGACCGACCGCGTCATCCATCGGGTCGGTGTTATCAGCAAGCACGGCGTCGAGATCCCGCTCGATCGCATCAACACCGTGTTCTTCCATCAGTCCGTGTTCGAGCGGCTCATCGGCGCGGGCGACCTCGGCATCGAGTCAGCAGGGGAGAAGGGCAGCGAGACGTTCGAGGACGTGCGCAAGCCCGCGATCGTGCAGAACGAGATCTACCGGCAGATGGAGGCCAACTCGAACCGCATCTACGGCGGTGGACGTCACGCAGCGCCGACGCAGCCGGATGCCGGTCACTCGATTCCCGAGCAGATCGAGAAGCTCGACGAGCTCCGCCGCAAAGGCGTGATCTCGGAGCAGGAGTTCGCAGCGAAGAAGGCCGACCTCCTCAACCGCATGTAGGCGTCTCCAGTTCACCGCGACACGTCGCCGTGACGCGGTGAACCGGGTTCGCTGCTCTAGAACTCGTCAGGGCCGGTGGCCGCTTCGACGATCGTGAACTCGGGAGGACCCTGCACGCCGGCCTCCTGCATCAGCTGCGGGATGGTCGCGTTGCCGTTGAAGAACTTCTCGAACGATGCGGCATCGGGCCACTCGTCGATGAGCATGACGAAGCCGTCGCCGATTCCCCAGCGGTGGTGCAACGCACCCGCGGCCTCGGCTTCCTTGCGCACTGCCTTGAAGTCCGCCTCGCGGTCCTTCCAGAGCTTCTGGATGCTGGCCGGGTCCGCTTGCAGCTTCCCCACGACGATCACTGACATGTCGTTCCCCCTTGCTCGAGTGGCGCGGTCCCGTGCATTCGCCGCTGGGCTGCCGCGCGGATCAACCGTTAGGGTCACCCTCGACAAAGGGGGATGAAGCGTGGAGAAGTTCCAAGGTCGGCTGGCGGTCGTCACGGGCGGCGGAAGTGGCATGGGTCGCGAGCTCGTGATCCAGCTCGCCGCGGATGGGTGCAACGTCGCGACGTGCGACGTGAACTCGGACGCGGTGGCCGAAACGGCGCGCCTCGCACAGGAGAAGGCGCCGGCGGGCACACGCATCACCACGCATGTGTGCGACGTCTCGAACGAGAGCGACGTCAACCGGTTCCGCGACGAAGTCGTGGCGCAGCACGAGACCGACCACATCAACCTGCTGTTCAACAACGCCGGCATCGGCGGCGGGGGCAGCTTCGTCACCGGCAAGCGCGACGAGTGGGATCGCACGTTCGGCGTGTGTTGGGGCGGCGTCTACAACTGCAGCCGGGCGTTCCTCCCGCTGGTGGTCGCGAGCGACGACGGCTACGTGGTCAACACCAGCAGCGTGAACGGCTTCTGGGCCTCCTTGGGCCCGGGCGTCCCGCACACCGCGTACAGCGCCGCCAAGTTCGCAGTGAAGGGCTTCTCCGAAGCGCTCATCGAGGACCTGCGGGTCAACGCTCCGCACGTGAAGGTCGCCGTGGTGATGCCAGGTCACATCGGCACGGACATCGTGACCAACAGCCGCCGCTTCCTCGGCGCTCCCGAGCCCGACGACATGACGGCGGAGGACCTCACCGAGGTGCGGCGCTCGATGGCGCAACGCGGCATGCCCGTCGAGGGCGTCGCCGACGAGGACCTGCGCAAAGGCGTGGCGATGATGGCGGAGATGTTCAAGACCGCCGCCCCGCTGGATGCCAAGCAAGCGGCGACGATCATCCTCGATGGTGTGCGCGCCGGGAAGTGGCGCATCCTCGTCGGCGACGATGCCCACAAGCTCGACAACGCCGTACGCGCCGATCCCGAAAAGGCCTACGAGGGCGTCGGGCTCTTCACGGTCTTCGGCGAGTAGCGCTCACAGCGGCGCGACGGACGCGCCCGCCGACGGGCGGACCGTCCAACCGACATCGAGCACGCCGGGCGCGGCGAGGGCGACGACGGAACCGCCCCAACCGCCTCCGGTCAGGCGCGCCCCGAACACGCCGGGCGTCGCGATCAACCGGTCGACCAGATCGTCGAGCGCGGGCGTGGTGACCTCCTGGTCGTCACGCAGGCTGTAGTGCGACTCGGTCATCAGCCGGCCCACTGCCTCGACATCGCCCCGACCGAGCTGCTCGACGACGTCGCGCACGCGTTGGTTCTCCGTGACGACATGACGCGCGCGCTTGCGCAGCGTCTCGTCCTCGAGCGCCTCCACCTCGGTGAGCGTCGCGTGGGCGAGCGGTCCGAGCTGCTCAGCGGCGCGCATCACTTCGGCTCGGCGGTCGGCATAGCCGACGGTCGACAACGAACGACGCTCACCACTGTCGACCACGACGATGGCGATGTCGTCGGGCATCGACACCGGGGTCACCTCCAGCGTCGTGCAGTTGATGAGCAACGCGTGCCCGTCGACGCCCATCAGGGACGAGAGCTGGTCCATGATCCCGCACGGCACGCCCGAGGCGCGGTGCTCGGCGCGCTGGCACGCGAGCGCGAGCTGCTCCCGGTCGACGCGATCGTCACCGACCAGTGCCAGGGCGACAGCGACCTCGAGCGCGGCGCTCGAGGACAGCCCGGTGCCGATCGGCAGCGTCGTGGAGACCTGACCGATGAAGCCGGTCGTTGGCGCGACTTCCGCGACGACCCCGGCCACGTACCGCGCCCAGGGAGGCGAGATCGACGCGGGGTCGGACACATCCAGCGCGACCTCCGCAGGTTCGCGTTCGTCGCGCGACACGAGCACGACGCGCTCGTGACCGCGTTTGCCGACGATCGTCGTCCCGAGGTCGATCGCCATCGGCAGCACGAGTCCGCCGGAGTAGTCCGTGTGGCCGCCGATGAGGTTGACGCGACCGGGCGCGAACACGCGCAGCTGCTCGTTCACCACGTCACCGTCCGCAGCTCGGCGGCGGCGCGCTCGGGCACCACTGGGTTCACGTACAGCCCGCTGCCGAGCTCACCGGCGGCGATGTAGCGGGGTAGCCCGGGAGCGCGCTGCGGCACGGCGATCTCGAGGTGCACGTGCGCGTCGGGCCATTCCTGTCCGTCGAACGGCCGCTGATGGAACCACAGCATGTACGGCATCGGACGATCCCAGAGCGCGTCGAGTCGGTGCAGCACATCGACCAGAACGGTGGCCAGCCCGCGTCGCGACTCGAACGTCAGGGACGGCAGATCCGGTTCGTGCCCGAGGGGCGCGAGCACCAAGCCGTACGGGTACACGGAGGCGTGAGGCACCCAGGCGCGCCAACCGTCGGCGTGCGACACGAGTCGATCGCCGGGGGTCTCGTTGCACAGCGCGCAACCGCCGGTCGACAGTTCCTGGGCAGGGTTCGGGGGAACCTCCGTGTACGCGTAGATCTGACCGTGCGGGTGGGGAATGGTCGCCCCCACCTCGGCACCACGATTCTCGAACACGAGCACGTAGGCGATGTCGTCGCGTGCGCCCAGCGCCGCGCTTCGTTCCGCCCAGAGGTCGATGACCGCATGTGCGCCGTCGACACCCAACGACCAGAACGTCGCGTCGTGTTCGGAGGTGTACAGCACGATCTCACAGCGATCGTCGGGGAACGACGGCCAACGGTTCACGAAGGCGCGCACGTCGTACGGATCGGGCGACTCGAGACCGCCCACGCAGAACGGACAGTCAGCGCTCGGCCGGTTCGGCCGTGACTGACGCTCGGCGTTCACGGCGACGACGGCGCCGGTCAGCGCGTCGTGACGGATGTCGAGCAACGGGACCTCAGCCGAGTTGCTGGATCGCCGGAGCGAGACGCTCGAGCTCCTCGACGAGGAACGGAGCCCGCAGCGCCACGTTGATCTGCGACGCGCCCGCCTCGACGTAACGCCCGACCGTGTCGATCACCTGATCGTCCGAGCCGGTCAACACGCCGGGACGGATCGCATCCGCCAGCGCGCCGAACTGCGTCTTCAGGCTCTCGTCAGAGAAGGCGAGACCGACGTTCACCGCGCACTTGATGTCGGCGATGTCGCGATCGACGTTCGAGCAGTGCGACGCGAGCACCTCGCGCTTGCGGGCGAACTCCTCCGGCGGGATGAACGGGACGTTCCAACCGTCCGCGTACTTCGCGACGATCGCCAGCGTTCGCTTCTCGCCGCCGCCGCCCACCCATATCGGCAACTTCGCCTGCACCGGTCGCGGCTCGCAGCGCGCGTCCGTGAGCGTGAAGTACTTGCCTTCGAAGTTCGCCACCTCTTCGTGCAACATGAGGCGCAGGCACTGCACGGACTCCTCGAGGATGTCCATGCGTTCCGTCGTCGACGGGAACGGGATGCCGTACGCGCCGTACTCGTTGAACGCCCACCCGGCGCCGATGCCCATGTCCGCTCGCCCGCCGCTCAGGTGATCGATCGTCGTGATCGCATTCGCCAGCACTGCGGGATGGCGATAGCCCGCGCAGTACACGAGCGATCCGCAGCGCACCCGTGACGTCTCACAAGCGAGTGCTGCATGACACGCGACTGCTTCGAGGCAGTCGTAGCCGTTGAAGTCCGCCGAATAGAAGTGATCCCAGATCGAGATCCATCCGAAGCCGAGCTCCTCGATGCGATGCCACAACGAACGCAGGTCCTCGACCGTCGTGTTCTGCAGACCGGTGTGCACACCGAAGGTGAGTGCCATAGGCGTCGAAACCTAGTGCTCGGGTCCGCTTGACCGTCCGGTCAAGTGCGGACGAACATGCGCCATGCCTCTTGCACCGTCCAACGGACTGGACATCTGGTACGAGACGTTCGGCGATCCCGACGACGTACCACTGCTGCTGGTGATGGGCCTCAGCGCCCAGGCCACCGCGTGGGACGCCGACCTTTGTCAGATCTTCGTCGACCGAGGCTTCTTCGTCATTCGCTTCGACAACCGCGACGTGGGTCTGTCGACGAAGATCGAGTCACCGCAGATCGACTTCGCGTCGGAGATCGCCAAGGCGTTCACCGGTGGAGAGCCGGACGCTCCGTATCGGTTGAGCGACATGGCCGCCGACGCCGTCGGGTTGCTCGACCATCTGGACATCGAGACTGCGCACATCGTCGGCGCGTCGATGGGCGGAATGATCGTGCAGCAGATCGCCGTCGACTTCCCGCAACGAGTCCTCTCGCTCACGTCGATCATGTCGACCACCGGCGACTCGGACGTCGGCGCACCGAACCCCGATGCCATGGCGGCTCTCCTGCGTCCGCCCGCCGCGAGCCGCGACGAGGCCATCGAGGCCAGCGTCGAGACCTCGAAGATCATCGGTAGCCCGACGTACTTCGACGAGGACGAGGTGCGGACGCGCGCGGCCGCGGCCTACGACCGCAGCTTCTATCCGGCCGGCGTCGGTCGTCAGTTGCTGGGCATCCTGGCGTCACCATCGCGCACCGATGCGTTGCGCAAGGTGAAGGTCCCGGCGCTCGTGATCCACGGCGCGGTGGATCCACTCGTCACGGTGTCGGGTGGCCGGCGCACTGCCGAGGTGATCCCGGGCGCCGAGTACCTCGAGATCGATGACATGGCGCACGACCTGCCGCGCCAGCTCTGGCCCGTGATCGTCGAGGCGATCACCCGAAACGTTGCGAAAGTGGGACACACCGCATGAGTTCAGGTCCGCTGTCAGGCATCAAGTTGATCGAGCTCGCCGGGATCGGGCCGGGCCCGTTCTGTGCGTTCATGCTCGCGGACATGGGCGCCGACATCATCAAGATCGATCGCGCCGAGCGTGTGCGCGGGGGAGACCCCTCGACGCCGCCCGCCGACGTGCTCATGCGTGGACGGCGCTCGATCGGTGTCGATCTGAAGAACCCAGATGGCGTCGAGTTGGTGCTCCAGCTCGTCGAGCAGGCCGACGGCTTGTTCGAGCCGTTCCGTCCGGGTGTCGCGGAGCGGCTCGGGCTCGGGCCCGACGACTGCCTCGGTCGCAACCCGAAGCTCGTGTACGGCCGGATGACCGGCTGGGGCCAGGACGGTCCGTACGCACACACGTCAGGACACGACATCAACTACATCGCGCTCGCCGGCGCGCTCGAGCCCATCGGTCGCAAGGGTGAGGCGCCAGTGCCGCCGCTCAATCTCGTGGGCGACTTCGGTGGCGGTGGCATGTTGCTCGCGTACGGCATGGTGTGTGCGCTGCTCGAAGCGCAGCGGTCGGGCAAGGGTCAAGTGGTCGATGCGGCGATGGTCGATGGTGCCGCATGCCTCATGATGATGTTCCACGCGTTCCGAGCGATGGGCATCTGGGAGGATCAGCGCGGGTCGAACCTGCTCGACACCGGCGCGTACTTCTACGACGTGTACGAGACCAGCGACGGCAAGTACGTTTCGATCGGTTCGCTCGAGCCGCAGTTCTACGCCGAGCTGTTGAAGCACACCGGACTCGAAGGTGACCCCGACGTTCCGTTCCAGCACGACAAGACGCAATGGCCGCGGATGAAGGAACGGATGAAGGAGATCTTCAAGTCGAAGACTCGCGAGGAGTGGTGCCAGATCATGGAGGGCACGGACATCTGCTTCGCGCCGGTCCTGTCACTCGAAGAGGCCCCCAAGCATCCGCACAACGTCCATCGACAGACGTTCCTCGAGCTCGAAGGTGTCGTGCAGCCCGCGCCTGCGCCGCGCTTCAGCCGCACGCCTGGCGCGGTGGCGCGTCCACCGGCGCACGCCGGTCAGCACACCGACGAGGTGCTCGGTGACTGGCTCGGCGCCGACGCGGATCGAATCGCCAAGCTTCGGGAGACCGGCGCCGTCGCCTGATCCGCTGACGACAGTCAGGAACAGCAGGCGTCGCGCAAGGCCTGGACGAGGCCTCGGGTGTCGCCTTTGCGCACGCAGCGACGGATGCCGATGCGATCGGCTTCACCGGCGACGGCGTCGTCCAGGAAGGCGCTGTAGAGCACGATCGGAAGATCGGGCTCCGACTCCAGGAAGCGTGCGGCCGTGTCGAGCCCGCTCATTCCCGGCATCTTGTGATCGAGAACCATGACGTCGAAGTCGAGCTGCGGGGCCAAGGCGATGGCGCCCGCTCCGCTGTCGGCTTCGGCGACCACGTGGAGCCCCCGATCTTCCGTGTCGATGGTGGCTCGGAGGAGGACTCGCATGTCCTCCTCGTCGTCGACGATGAACGTTCTGCACATGGGATGGCGTGTCTCCCGCGAGTTGTGACGTCGTCCGTATCGGCGCCGGTGCAACGCAGTTGTAGCGCGATTGTGTGTCGATGAGGGCACGCGACCTCGGCTTCGACGACCAGGGTCCTGCGGCTCTCCGGCGAGGCCGGTCGTAGCATCGCCGAATGCCGCTACCCGAACCTGCCCCTGACCGGACCGCGATCGTCACCGGCGCATCGTCCGGCATCGGCACCGAGCTGGCGCGTGAGCTCGCGCGTCGCGGCCTCGGCGTCACGCTGGTCGCCCGCCGCGAAGACCGCCTGCGCGACCTCGCCGACGAGCTGGCGAAGGCGCACGAGATCCGGGCCGAGGTGATCGCCGCTGATCTCACCGACGAGGCGTCACGAGCAAGGATCGTGACCGAGCTCGCGACACGAGGCCTGACCGCGGACGTCCTCGTGAACAACGCCGGTCTGAGCACGACCGGGCCCGTCGCGCAGAGCGCGCCCCAGAAGGAACTGGCGATGATCCGCACCGACGTCGAAGCGGTGGTTCATCTCTGCAGCCTGTTCCTTCCGGGAATGGTCGAACGGGGTCGCGGTGCGGTGCTGAACGTGGCGTCGACGGCCGCCTTCCAGCCGCTTCCCGGACAGGCTGGCTACGGAGGCTCGAAAGCATTCGTGCTGTCGTACACGCAGGCGGCGCGCGCCGAGCTCAAGGGCAGCGGCGTGACGATGACGGTGCTGTGTCCCGGTCCGGTCGAGACGGAGTTCGCGGACGTGGCGGGGTTCACCGACGAGCAGACCAGCAACGCGCTGCCGAAGTTCATGTGGCTGTCGGCGCAGGAAGTCGCGAAGACTGCGATCGATGGGCTGGCGAAAGGCAAGGGAGTTGTGATCCCCGGGGCGGGTAACCGCGTCGGCGCGTACGTCGCCCACGTCACGCCCCGGCGCGTGCTGCTGCCGTTGCTCGCACGCCAACACCCGGCGTTGAAGGCCTGATTCGAGGAGACGCATGGCGATCACCGGTGCACACATCTTGCTGTACACGAGCGAACCCGAGCAGCTGCGCGAGGTCTTGCGCGACGTGTTCGGCTGGGATCACGTCGACGCCGGCGGCGGTTGGCTGATCTTCAAGCTGCCGCCCGCCGAGGTCGGTGTGCACCCTGCGGACGCGCCGTCGCACCAGTTCTCGCTGATGTGCGACGACATCGGACTCACGATGCAGGAGCTGCGAGCCCGCGGTATCGAGTTCAAGGGCACGCCCGAGGACATGCGCTTCGGGATGGGCGTCACGATGACCCTCCCCGGAGGAGTGGACGTGCTGCTCTACGAGCCACGGCATCCAACCGCGATCTGACGTCGTCGCACTACCGTCGATCCGTGGCGGACGAACGGAAGCCATTGGACGATCGCCCGCTGGTGCTCGACGAGCTGTCGAAGCAGCTCGAGCAGTTCCGCATCCTCCGGACAGGAGCGGACACCGACGCGACGGAGAGGTTGCTCGACCAGCTCGGCGCGCAGGACCCGGTGGAAGAGCAGATCGTGCTCGAATTGTCCGCACAGACACCGCTCGCCCATCCCGAGCGCTTCACCGAAGCACATGTCCTCGCGATGCGTGCACTGGAAGTCCTCGACCGCAACGGCGCACGTGCGCCGAAGGTGCCGGGAATCGGTCCGCTGAAGCCGGTCGCAGAGTTCGGTGTGCAGTTCGTCACCCGATTCCTGGTCCGGAACTACGAATCCGATCTCTCGGATGCCATACGCAACCTGTACACGCGGCGCCTCGCATGGACCGCGCCGGACGATCCTTCGCGTCTCACGCTCGTGCGTGCTCGCCTCGATGCGGACAAGGTGTCCGCGACGTACAACGGCAATCCGATCGGCATCCCGACGTTCGTCCTCGGCGGAGCGGTGATCTCTGGCGCGGCGTCCGGACTTCGCGTCGTCGGCGACGCTGCACTCGGTTCGCGTTTGGCAGCGGGACTGGCGGTCGCCACGGCGTTCATCGTGCTCGCGGTGTTGTCGTGGATGATCCTCCGAGGCGCGGCGGTGGCGCATCACCGCATCAGGACGACGACCGAGGCCCCAGTACGGGCGCTGTGGGAGACGATCGGGCGGTGCGGCAACCCGCCGGAGGATGACGCGCAGACGTTCGCGATCTACGCCGTGATCCTCACCGTGCTCGGCTGGCTGCTGATCCCCGCCGGGGTGTTCTTCCTCGTCTCTTACTTCTAGGGTGCTCGCCAATGGCAACGCTTGTGTGCTTCCACGCGCATCCTGACGACGAATGCATCGCCACCGGCGGCACGATGGCCAAGGCCGCGGCCGACGGTCATCGAGTCGTGCTCGTCGTCGCCACTCGGGGCGAGCACGGTGAGGTGGCCGACGGGTTTCTCGACGATGGTGAGCACTTGTGGCAGCGGCGGGTGCAGGAGACGCACACCGCCGCGGAGATCCTCGGAGCGCAGCGAGTCGAGTTTCTCGGCTACGTCGACTCCGGGATGATGGGAACACCCGAGAACGACAAACCGGGTTCGTTCTGGACGGCCGACATCGACGAGGCGGCCGCGAAGTTGGCCGCGATCCTGCGCGAGGAGAACGCCGACGTGCTGACCGTCTACGACGACCACGGCGCGTACGGACACCCGGATCACATCCAGGTGCACCGAGTCGGTGTCCGTGCCGCGGAGATCGCCGGGGTCGACAAGGTGTTTCAGTCGACGATCAATCGCGATCACATCATCCGTGGCTTGAGCGAGCGTCGCGAGCTGCTTCCCGAGGGCACCGAGATGCCGGACTTCGAGGCGGCGCCGGACTTCGGCTCGCCCGAGTCG
>DASUCS010000058.1:0-13077 GCA_036275935.1 Acidimicrobiales bacterium | reverse complement strand
TGGGACGAGCGGTACACCACCGACGCGTACGTCGCGTTGTTGGCCACGCAGTCCAACCATCGGATGCTTCCTGACGAGCAGCGCACCGCGCTGCACGCCGCGATCGCCGAGGCCCTCGATGCGCGCGGAGGGACTGTCGAGCACCCGTACCGAACGGACCTCGTTGCGTTTCGCGTGAAGTAGACACGCGCGCATGCGCACCAGCCTTCCGTCCGGTACCCCCGTCGAAGTCGTGAAGCCCGACGCACCGCGACGTGGCGTCGTCGTGATTCCCGACATCATGGGACTGCGTCCGTTGTTCGATGACCTCGTCGTGCACCTGGCGTCGACGTACGGGTGGGCGGTCGCCGCCGTCGAGCCCTTTCCCGGCCGCGAGACGATGACGCTCGAAGAGCGCATGTCCGCGATGTCGGGGCTCGACGACCACCGCCAGGTCGCCGATGTCGTCGCGGCCGCTGATCTCCTCGAGCTCGAGCCCGTCGCGGTGCTCGGCTTCTGCATGGGCGGCATGTACACGATGAAGGCGGCGGGGACCGGCCGCTTCGACCGTGCGGCCCCCTTCTACGGGATGATCCGGGTTCCCGAGGGGTGGCGAGGGCCGGCGCAACGCGACGCGCTGGACCTGCTGACGGATGCGCCGGGGAGTGCGGCGAAGGTGCTGGCGATCATCGGCACCAACGACCCGTACACACCGGCCCGCGACGTCGATGATCTCGAGGCCGCCGGCGCCACCGTGGTGCGGTACGACGGCGCCGAGCACGGCTTCGTGCACGATGCCTCGCGTCCGGCGCACCGCGCCGACGACGCGGCGGACGCCTGGCGCCGAGTCGCCGATTGGTTTGCCTGACCCGCACTCCACAGGACTCCGCCGCTCACCCTGTGCGGGCGATGCCCACGGGTGAGGGATCGGCCACGATCAGCAACGGTGACGCTCCTGGCCTTCTTCTTCGCAGTCGGCGCCGTTGGACTCCTCATCGCGGCCGTCGCTCGAGTCGTCAAGGGTGCGATCGGCGTCGCCATCGTCCTGTTCGTGCTGGCCGTGGCGCTCGGCGGCGCCGCCGGAGGGTTCGCCGCCGCGGCGTGAACGATCAGAACGGCGCGTCGCCGGCGATGGTGACGCGTTCCATCACACGCTTCGCAGGCAGGAAGTCGTTCGAGACGATGTGCTGCGTCGCACGGTTGTCCCAGAACGCCACGGAACCCGGGCGCCACCGGAAGCGGCACTGCACGTCGGGAATCGCGGCCTGCCGGTAGAGGCGATGCAGCAGCGGCTGCGCGATGTCATCGTCCATGCCGACGATCGAGCGGGTGAACGCGACGTTGACGAAAAGGGTCTTACGGCCAGTTTCCGGATGCGTGCGCACGATCGGATGCTCGACGGTCGGATGCTGCGCGCGCATCTTCTCCTGCACCTCCTGCGGCTTCCCGAAACCGAATGCGGACGCGTAGTCGTGGGTCGCGATCCGTCCGTCGATCAGTTCTTTCGTGGTGTCGTCCAGCAGGTCGTAGGCCTTGGTCATGTCCGCCCACAACGTGTCTCCGCCGAGTGGGGGGAGCTCGACGGCGCGCAGGATCGAGCCCATCGAGGGAGCCGGACGCCATGTGACGTCGCAGTGCCAATTGTCGGGCGCCCGGAACCTGCCGCCAGCCGGAATCACGAAGATCTCCGGATGCTCTTGGTCCTTCGGCGTGACGGGATGGATCTCGAGCTCGCCGAACCGTTGCCCGAAGGCGATGTGCCGCTCGCGGTCGAGACCGTGCTGGTCGCGGAAGAACAACACCTTCCATTCGAGCAGCGCGCTCCGGATGGCCGCGATGGTGTCGTCGTCGAGATCTGTCGCGAGGTCGACGCCACGAACCTCCGCGCCGATGGTCGCCGTGAGAGGTTCGAGCTCGAGCACGGCGGTGTCCATCAGCGCGAACGAAGCTCGAGCTGCTGACGGTTGGTGATGCGGTACCGGCGTTCGTGCTGCTCGATCCACTCGAGGCGCACGAAGGCGGCAATGGCCTTGTTGACTCGCTCCCGGCTCGCACCCACCATGCCGGCGAGCTCCTCCTGCGTGACGGGAAGTACGAACTCGTCGGAGTCGCCTGCCATCTCCAAGAGTCGCTTCGCGGTGCGGCCGGTGACGTCGAGGAACACCGAATCGGCGAGCTCGCTGTTCATCGATCTGATACGACCGGAGAGCAGCGCAACGACGCTCCACAGCAGCATCGGTCTGGCCTCGTACACCGCCTGGATCGGACCGTACGGGATCGCGACCACTTCCGATGGCTCCAGCGCGCGAGCCTCGGTCGAGCGGCCCAGCCCATCGAAGAGCGGCATCTCGCCGAACACGTCGCCGGACTCCATGAGCGCGACGACGGACTCCCGTCCGTCGATCGACTTGTTCGCGAGCGCAATGCGTCCGGAGACGACGACGAACAGATCGTCCGGCTCGTCGCCTTCCGCGAACAACACGTCGCCGCGTCGCAGTGCGCGCTCGGTCGACGCGTCGCTGATGGACGCGAGCTCGCTCGGCTCCAGCTCGGAGAACAAAGGAACACGAGCAAGCAGGTCGAGCGCGGCCATTCCCGGCTCAATGTAATGAGCGAGGGTCGGCTTGTGCCGCCTCCGGCCCATCCCTACCCTTGACCCATGTCCTTCGATGTAGGCGACAAGGTGGTCTATCCGCACCACGGCGCTGCCGTCATCGAGAAGCGGGAGAAGCGCCCGTCGCCGTCGGGAGAGCCGCGCGAGTACCTCATCCTTCGCCTGGCCTACGGCGATCTGACCTTGATGGTCCCGGCGGACAACACCGATTCCGTCGGGTTGCGTGACGTCATCAACGACGAAGAGGTGGTGGAAGTGTTCGCGGTGCTGCGCAAGAAGGAAGCGCGCATGCCGACGAACTGGTCACGGCGGTTCAAGAACCACGTCGAGAAGCTGAAGTCAGGCGACATCTATCAAGTCGCCGAAGTCGTTCGGAACCTGTCGTTGCGCGAGAACGAGAAGGGCCTCTCGGCCGGCGAGAAGCGGATGCTGGCGAAAGCGCGGCAGATCCTCGTGTCCGAGTTGACGTTCGCTCTCAACGTGGACGAGGCCGAGGCCGAGAAGAAGCTCGACGAGGCCCTGAGCTGATCGCGACGATCGTGGTGGCCGGGGGATCCGGCACACGGTTCGGCAAACCCAAGCAGTACGAGCGCCTGGGTGATCGACGCGTGCTCGACTGGTCCCTCGAAGTCGCACGCCAGGTCAGCGATGTCGTCGTACTCGTGGTGCCGTCAGCGCGTGTCGACGACGTCGAACCGCTTGCAGACGTCGTCGTCGCTGGAGGTGACAGCCGATCGGCGTCGGTTCGTGCCGGTCTCGCCGCTGTGTCCGGCGCCGCCACCGTCGTCCTCGTCCACGATGCGGCGCGGCCCGTGCCGTTGGTGGACGTGTGGGAGAGGGTGGTGGCGGCGCTCGAGTCGGGCGCGTCAGCTGTCGTCCCGGTCGTGCCGGTCACCGACACGCTCCGGGAGCGCGACGGCGGCACGGTCGATCGCACCCGTCTGGTCGCAGTGCAGACGCCACAGGGTTTCGCGGCCGACGTGCTCCGCGCCGCCCACGCGTCGGGCGCCGACGCCAGCGATGATGCCGCGCTCGCCGAGGCTGTCGGTGCGAATGTGGTGCTGGTGGACGGCGACGTCCGGAACATCAAGATCACCAACGCATCGGATCTGGCACTCGCGGAGCTGCTCGTCCGATGATGCGCGTGGGGCACGGCTTCGACGTGCACGCGTTCAGCGACGACCCGGCGCGTCGACTCGTGCTCGGCGGTGTCGTGTTCGGCAGTGAGCGCGGTCTGGTCGGTCACAGCGATGCCGACGTCATCACGCACGCATGTATCGACGCATTGCTCGGCGCGTGTGGACTCGGCGACGTCGGTCAGCACTTCCCCGACACCGACGACCGGTACAAGGGTGCCGACAGCATCGAGATGCTGACCCACGTGATGCGCTTGCTGGCGGACAAGGGTTGGCGCGTCGCAAACGTCGACTGCACGGTCGTGTGCGAGGCTCCCAAGCTTGCGCCACGACGCGACGAGATCTGTCTCAGGCTCACCCAGACGGTCGGCGCGCCAGTGAGTGTGAAGGGCAAACGAGCCGAAGGGCTGGGCGCGCTCGGTCGGGCCGAAGGCATCGCCTGCTGGGCCGTCGCGCTGGTCGAGCGATGACCGGGAGGCCCCGCCCTTCGAGACGCGAGCTCGGCGGTGATCAGGTCGAGGGACGTCAAGCTGTCCGCGAGTTGCTGGTGGCCGGGCGGCGCAAGGTGTACGAGCTGCTGGTGGCGAGCGACGAGGGCCGCGGACCCGTGCGCGACATCGTCGAGCTCGCGGCGAAGAGTCGTGTTGCCGTGAAGCACGTTTCCGCGGGGAAGCTGGCCGCCGCGGCGCGCACCGAGGCACCACAGGGTGTGCTGGCGCGTTGCGCGCCGATGGAGGAAGTCGAGCTCGAGGCGCTGACGAAGCGTCGCAAGGGCACGGTGCCGTTCCTGGTGGCGGTCGACGGCGTGACGGACCCGGGCAATCTCGGCGCGCTGCTGCGCGCCGCGGAGTGCAACGGCGCGACCGGCGTCGTGCTCCCTCGCCACCGATCGGTGCACGTCACGCCGGCAGTCACGAAGGCGGCGGCCGGGGCCATCGAGCACCTCCCGATGTCGGTCGTGGCCGGCCTGCCCGCCGCACTCGAACGGCTCAAGGCCGCGGGGGTGTGGGTCATCGGCCTCGATGGCGGCGGGGACACCCCGGTCGACAGGTTGGCCCTGGCGACCGAGCCGTTGGTCCTGGTGCTCGGTGCCGAGGGTGCGGGGCTCTCACCGCTCGTGCGCAAGCGCTGCGACGTCGTCGCCGCCATCCCGCTGCGGGGCCGCCTCGCCTCCCTCAATGTGGCGGCCGCCGGCGCCATCGCGACCTACGAAGTCGCCCGGCAACGTGCACACTCGGGCTAGTCAGTACACGGTCAGATGGCTTCCGAGTTTTCCGGATTTGGGGTGATAGAGAACGGTTCAGGCGTTGAATTCTTGCGCGATTTCTGGCTGTGACGGTTGACATAAAGGTGTACGGCGTGGTTCATAGTGACTAGTCCTTGGGCCTCCCACCCCACGTGGACTCGCACTCACGACACCGCAGCAGCAGCAGGAGAACACACGTGGCTTCCACCCCGCTCACCGACATCGCCGATGACGAACTCGCGGCCCGCTTCCAAGCTGGCGATCGACTCGCGCTCGAGGCGCTCATCGCCCGCTACCGGCGCTTCGCCCGGGCCAAGAGCCGTGGCTACTTCCTCGTCGGCGGCGATGCCGACGACATCGAGCAGGAAGCGCTGATCGGGCTGTACAAGGCAGCCCGCGACTTCCGTCCTGAGCACCAGGCCAGCTTCCGCGCCTTCGCCGAACTGTGCATCACGCGCCAGATCATCACTGCGATCAAGACAGCGACCCGTCAGAAGCATCAGCCGCTGAACCAGTACGTCTCGATCTCCGGCGTGCGCGGTGGCGACGATCCGGGCGAGCGCTCGGTCGAAGAGCTGTTGCACTCGCATCACGACGGTGACCCGGCCGACAACGTGATCTCGAGCGAGCGGATGCAGGCGATGCGGTCGTCGATGGCCGACATGTTGTCCGGCCTCGAAGTCGATGTCCTCAAGCTGTACGTCGAGGGCAAGTCGTACCAAGAGATCGGCGCGCAGCTCGGCCGTCACGTGAAGTCGATCGACAACGCGCTGCAGCGCATCAAGCGCAAGCTCGACCATCATCTCCAGCTCGAAGCGGCGCACGAAGCCCACGAGCTCGCCTCCATCGGCTGATTCGCGACACAAATCAGGCGCTCCTTTGGAGCGCCTTCTCTTGTGCGGTCAGGCCTCGGCCTGTCGCTGCGCTCCTGGCGGCCGCGTCGCCTGACTCCCATCGGACGGGTGCAACGGTTTCGGTAGCGTCTGTGACCCGCCCGAGTAGCTCAGTTGGTCAGAGCAGGCGCCTTGTAAGCGTCAGGTCGTCGGTTCGACTCCGACCTCGGGCTCGGCGTTGTCACCAGCAGCCGTTCTGCCGGTCGTAATCGGCGCACCGCGCCGGAAACAACCGCACAAACGGAGGGTGCTTGCTTCGTGGTCACCCGCGGGGCAGCGTGTAGTGAATGGTTTTGACCGATCGTGATCGGGCGATCCTCGATTTCGAGCGCAGCTGGTGGAGCGAACCAGGCAAGAAGGAGCTCGCCATTCGCGAGCGCTTCGATCTCTCCACGACGCGCTACTACGAGATCCTCAACGAGCTGCTCGACGCGCCCGAGGCGCTCGACTACGAACCACTCGTCGTGCGACGACTGCGTCGCGTTCGGGACCGTCGCCGTCGGGCGCGGTTCGAAGGCCGATCGGTGAGCGAGCGGCGCCGGTGAGCCGGCGCCCGTCCGGCAACCAGGCCGCGTCATCGCCGGTGATGCGCGGCGCCCTGCTGATCGCCGCGGCGGTGCTCCTCGGCTTCGGCCTGCTGGCGAACGGCTTCAGCGACGATCACAGCATCCTGTCCGACACCGCATCGACGTCATCGACGAACAAGTCGACGACGACGGTGCCGACGGGGTCCACGGTCGTGCAACCACACGATCCCGCGCAGGTGAAGGTGCTGGTCCTCAACGGCAGCGGGAAGTCCGGTGTCGCGAAGGCCGGCGCGGATCTCTTGAAGGCGGCGAACTACACGACGCTCGAGCCTTCGAACGCGCACGGCGGCACGTTGACGACCTCGATCGTGTACTACGTCCCCGGCTACGACGCGGATGCGGCCGCGATCACTGCGAAGCTCGGCCTTCCCGCGAGTGCGGCGCAGCCGATGCCCACGCCACCGCCGGCGGAAGTGGGCGACCCGAAGGACGCGCACGTCGTCGTGCTGGTCGGCAGCGATGCGCCGGTCGCAGGCGGCGCAGGAGCAGGCACCACGAGCTCGACGAGCCCGACGCCGACATCGGCGGGGGCAGCAGGGGCGGGCTCGACGACGAGCACAACCGCTGTCGCCAACTGATCAACCGCTGCGGATCTCCGACCGGAGGTCGACCGCGAGCGTGCCCGTGATCGGTGTGCCGGCTTGGCCCGGGGGCGGGGAGAGCACGACGTCGAACTGACCGATGGTGGTCGCCGTCGAGTGCCGTACTGCGCCGTTCGACAGGTCGTACACGACCGTGATCGTCGTCGTCTGGGTGCCCTTCAGCTGCTGCACGCCGTCGATCGTCGTCGACGTCGATGTCAGCGGGAACGACGTCGACGAGGTCACCGTTGCGGTGTCGTGGCCGTTGTCGACGCCGAGCTTCACGAGATGACCGGACCCGACGAGGCGCGCGGGCTCGTCCATGCCGGCCAGCTGCACGCGGTCGTCGATCTTCCACCGGTCGCCGGGACGCAGCGGACGATTTGGGGGTGCGCCCGCGGCTGCGGGGAAGATCTCCGACAGCCCGAGGGACCCGAGTGCTTCGGCGGGGATCCCCTCGACGCTCTCCACGGCGGTGAGCTGCGCCGCACGGTCGAAGCGCATGATGAACGTGCGCGAACCCGTTCCGACGCGCGAGAGGTCGACTTCGATGCGGGTGATGCCGTCCTTCACGTCCAGCACCCGTTGGTGCGCCGTGAGATCGGCGGAGGACGTCGCTCGGCCGGGCTGGCCGGGCAGCGACGTCGTCGATGAGGACTCGACGTGGATGTCGTACGACAACACGGTGTCCGGCTTCGGGTGGAAAACGATCGTGACGTGATCGTCGCGACAACTCGATGCCAGGAGAACCGCGGTCATCGCGACCACCACGGCTGACCGGCGCATGTTCGCGAACGTAGCGGGACCGCGGGGTACGGTCCTTTCGTGGCCCGCAGCGCACAGATGAGCGCGCTCGACCGGATACGCGCGGCGGCGTCCCACGCGGGGATCCTCACTGACTTCGACGGGACGCTCGCCCCCATCGTCGACGAACCGGACGCGGCTCGTCCGCTGGAGGGAATTGCCGAACTGCTCGCGCAACTCGCGGACCGCTACGCGCTCGTCGCGGTGCTGTCAGGTCGTCCGGTGACGTTCCTGGAGCAGTGGCTGCCATCGACCGTCCTGCTGTCAGGTCTGTACGGACTCGAAGTCGTGCGCGACGGCATACGCCACGATCATCCGTCGGGCGGGATGTGGCGGGAGGTCGTGGATGACGTCGCCACCGTCGCACGTGCCGCTGGCCTGAGTGGCATGCGCGTCGAGAGCAAGGGACTCTCGCTGACGTTGCACTACCGAGGGCACCAAGAGCTCGAAGGTGCGGTGCGGGAGCTGGCCGAACATCAAGCGGCCCGCTCGGGCCTCTCCCTCCGACCCGCGCGAATGTCGTACGAGTTGCATCCGCCGATCGATGCCGACAAGGGCACCGCGTTGCGCGATCTTGCCAACGGACTGGATGCGTTGTGCTTCCTCGGCGACGACCGGGGTGACCTTCCGGCGTTCGTGGAGCTCGAGCGGCTCTCGTCGCAGGGGGTCACTACGGCGCGCATCGCGGTTCGCAGCGACGAAGCGCCGGAGGAGCTGCTCGACGCGGCGGACCTCGTCGTCGACGGTCCCGAGGGCGTGCTCGAGCTCCTACGCGAGCTGCTCTAGTGGCGTGAGTCGGAAGTTGGCGAGCACGCTCGGCGAGCCAGGGGTGTCCGAGCGCAAGGACGCAGGAGCGCCGCGCATACCAATGCGCAAGCGACGAGGACGCCGCGATCGGGTCATCTGGCCGTCGACGTGCCGCAGGACTTCTGACTCAGGTCACTAGCTGGGACCAGCCGCTGCGAGCTGTTCGCGCAACCAGTCCCGCGGCGTGCGCGCCGCCACGGTGGCACGCAGCTGTTGGTGCCGGGACTCGCGCTCGGCGCCATCCAAACCGAGGGCAAGGTGCAGCGCGTCGGCGGTGGCGCCGACGTCGAACGGATTGATCCCGATCGCGCCGGCATCCCGTGCGAGCTCCCATGCGCCGGCCTCGGTGGACAGCACCAACGCGCTGGCTCGCTGACTCAGCAGCGCGGATTCGAACGCGACGAGGTTGAGGCCGTCGCGGATCGGGTTCACCAGGACGACGTCGGCCAGCTGCAACGCGGCGATCGACCGCGGGTAGTCGTCCGATGTCTGCAGGACGATGGGCGTCCAGTCGTGCGTCGACCACTTGTCGTTCAGGCGGGCGACGAGGCCCTCCGTCTCTTGGTGGTACGCCAGGTACTCGGGCAAACCCTCGCGGGACGGATACAGCAGCGCCGCGAACACCACCCGTTCGCGCCACTCGGGATGGCGTTCGAGGAGATCGTCGAACGCGTGAAACCCGCGAAGCACGTTCTTCGACAGCTCCATCCGGTCCACGCGCACGAGCAGCTTGCGATCACCGACCGTCGCTGCCAGCTCGTCGCGACGGGCGGCACAGTCAGGCGAACTCGCGGCCCGTGCCAGATCATCGGGGTCGGCCGCCAGCGGCGTGACGGCGACCGAAGGGTTCGCCTCCGGACCGAGAACTGCGTCGCAGGACGTCTCGAATGCGCGTGCCCATCGACGCGTGTGGAAGGTGCTGGCGTGGTGTCCGGCGATGCCGCCGACTACTTGAGCGGCGACGTCGTCGGGCAGAGGGCGCAAGCCGTCGGGATCGCACCACGGCGTGTGCATGAAGTGCACCGTCCGCACATCGGGTCGCAGGGTGCGCAGCTTCGGACCGACGAGGGCGAGGTGGTAGTCCTGGACGAGAACGGCTGCGCCTTCGGGCGCGATCTCGGCGGCTGCGGTGGCGAAGGCGTCGTTGACCGAGCGATAGGCGTCCCAGGCTTCGCGCCAGTGAGTGTCGATGCGGGGCCTGCGGGCGAGATCGAACAGCCCGTGAAGGCAGAACCACAACGTGGCGTTGCACACGACGTCGTACGCCATCCGGTGCAGCGCTGGATCGAGATCGAGCAGGCTGACGCGCAACCCTTCGGCGTCGGCGACGCCCAACGCGGCCGCCTCTCGATCGGCATCTGACAGTGCCGCCGCCAGCCAGATCGCGTCGGTACCCGCGACGAGCGGTGCGAGGCCGGACACGAGACCGCCGGCGCCGCGACGCGCGACGAGCTCACCGTCGACGTGTCGGTACGAGATCGGTCCCCGGTTGGACACGATGACGACGGGTCGTTCAGCCATTGCGCGCCAAACTAACGGCGATGCGTGTTGTCGCTGCACCCGACAAGTTCCGCGGGACCGCGCATGCGTCCGACGTCGCCAAAGCGATTGCGCGCGCGGCGAAGGCCAACGGGTGGAGCGCCACGAAGGTGCCGATGGCAGATGGCGGCGAGGGCACGCTCGAGGCGCTCGGGGGCGCAAACCGCACGCTGCTGGTGACGGGACCACTCGGCGATCCGGTGCGCGCGGGATGGCAGCTGCGCGAGCGCCGCGCCGTGATCGAGATGGCACAGGCGTCCGGACTGGACCTCGTCGGAGGTGCGGAAGGAAACGATCCGATCGCGGCCTCGACGTATGGGACGGGCGAGCTCATCGTCGCGGCCCTCGATGCCGGCGCGCGCCGGATCCTCGTCGGCGTCGGTGGCTCGGCGACGACTGATGGCGGTCTCGGCGCGCTGCGGGCGATGTTCCCGTTGCCGCGTGTGCGCGGCATCGAGCTGCAAGTCGCGTGTGACGTGCGCACGACGTTCCTCGATGCTGCAGACGACTTCGCGCCGCAGAAAGGTGCGACTCCTGCGCAGGTCGAGTTGTTGCGTCGCCGTCTGCAACGCCTCGCGCAGGTGTATCTCGACGAACACGGCGTGGATGTTCTGGACCTGCCCGGCGGGGGTGCGGCGGGTGGGCTCGCCGGCGGGTTGGCCGCCGCCGGTGCGACGCTGGTCGAGGGGTTCGATCTCGTCGCGGACGAGCTCGAGCTCGACGACAAGATCGACGGCGCCGACCTCGTCGTGACGGGTGAAGGCTTCCTCGACGAGCAGTCGTTCGAGGGAAAGGTCGTCGGTGGCGTCCTCGAACGCGCGGAGGCCGCAGGCGTACCTGTGCTCGTGATCGCCGGCGAGGTCTACGACGAGGTCGCGTCGCGGGCTGACGCCGTGTCGCTGGTGGAGCGGTTCGGCGAGGAGCGCGCGAAAGGCGACACGCTCGCGTGCATCGCAGAAGTCGTCAGCGATCGGCTTTCGAGCGGATGACCCATCCGAGCAGTGCGATGACGAGGATCACGATCACCGCGAGCTTCACCAACCCCAGCAGGAACCCGAGGACGGCGGAGATGAGCCATACGGCGGCGAGCAGGATCGCGATGGCGACCAGTCCGTACCACCAGAGCGGAGTTGCGGGGCGCTGAGGAGCGGCCACGGCTTGAAGTTACCGGGCGCGAACCTCGTTCGACTCTCGGAGGTCGACCGAGTCACGCAAGTCGACGTGCTGGACCGTGTACATCGCTCGGGCCACGATCATCAACGCGTCGTCCACGGACTCGGGGGTCTGGGAGCCGGAGCGCTCCACCGCATCGATGGCGACGGCCGGGTTGCAACCGGTGAGGTGCACGACCAATTCGGCGAGGCGTGGGGAGCGGTCCATCTGAAGTAACTAATCGGATCGAGCCATGACGGACTTGAGCCGGTTCTCCCCTTTAGGCGCCTCGCGCCACCTGGGAATAGGTCGGAACCTCCACCAAAGCTGGCAATTCGGACGCGACCACCTCGACCGGGTCGAGGCCGGGCCGCACGAGCGTCGCTCGGCTCGGTACGGATCGGCCGGCGCGCTGCAGGACGGTTTGCAGGATCGCAGTCGCCTGGGGTGAGAGCTCGTCCAGCGGGCGGTTGCGGTGTCGCCGCGTGCCGAGGTCCACCTGCGCGATGACGTCCGTTCCGAACTGCGCAGCGATGTCGATCAGCAGCGCGATGTCGACTCCGTAGCCCTCGACGAACCGCAGCTGCTCGAGAAGCTCGCGCCGGCCGGCGTACTCGCCGCCCAATGGCTGGACGATCGATGCGAGGTGCGGGAACAGCAGGCCCAGTGCGGGGCGAGCGACGAGCTCCGTGACCCTGCCGCCCCGATCGCCGGGATCAGTGACCGGTCGCTCGTAGAAGCCCTTCACGAAGTCGACGTCAGGGTTGGTCAGGAGCGGGCCGACGAGGCCGACGACGAAGTGGGGTCCGAAGTCGACGAGATCGGCGTCGCACCACACGACGAGGTCGCCCTCGCTCTCGTACAGGGACCGCCAGAGCGCCGCGCCCTTGCCGTGCCCGTTGCCGAGCTCGGGCAGGACTTCGGACGCAGCGACGACCCGCGCGCCAGCGGCGGCGGCGATCTTCGCGGTGGCGTCGGTGGAGTGGTCGTCGACCACCAGGATCTCGTCGACCAGCGCAACGTCCTCGACCAAGGTCTCCCGGATCGTGTCCACGATCGTGCCGACGGTCAGCGCCTCGTTTCGGGCGGGCAGGCACACCGACACCGTGCGTCCGGCCTTGGCCTCCACGAGGGCACGAGCGTCGTACTCGGCGTGGTGGAACGTCCGCAGGATGGCAGCCGCCGAGCGCACGAGGGGCAGGTTACTGGGGGTGCCCCCAGTAACCTGCCTCGCCATGGCCGTGAAAGTCCGGGTTCCCACCACGCTGCGCACGCTCACGGGCGGCAAGTCGGAGGTCGAGGTCGAGGGTGCGACCCTCGGCGAGGTGGTGGAGGCGCTCGAGGCCGGCCACCCCGGCTTCAAGGACCGCCTCCTCGACGACGATGGAAAGCTCCGCCGGTTCGTGAACGTGTTCGTGGCCGACGACGACGTCCGATTCCTCGAGGGCCTGGAGACGAAGGTGCCCGAGGGGGAGACGGTGAGCATCGTCCCCGCCGTCGCCGGCGGGTGACAAAGGTCCCGATCTCAAATCTTCCTTAACGTTCGGGCGCCGCGCGTCGATGTAGGTGCGTGCGTGAGGTTCTGATCGTCGACGACAGCCCAGATCTGCGCAACGTCCTCGAATTCACGTTGACGGACCTCGGGTTCTCCGTGCGGCAGGCGAAAGACGGGATCGACGCCCTCGACGCACTCGCCGAAGGCGCACCCGACTGCATCATCCTCGACCTGATGATGCCGG
>DASUCS010000057.1:0-6045 GCA_036275935.1 Acidimicrobiales bacterium | reverse complement strand
GTCAGGCTTCACAGCTGCGGGACAGCGCCGGATTCACACCGGACTTCGCTGAACCAGCGGTACGGCGCCAGAAGCTAGCCGACGGTCAGTACTCGATCCCCTTGATCGCCGTGATGCCCTCGTCGAAGGCGTGCTTCACCTTGCGCATCTCGGTCACGGTGTCCGCCACCGCGATCACGCCATCGGTCGCGTCTCGGCCTGTGATCACCACATTCGTCGTGGGCGCCCGGTTGCGCAGGGCCTCGACGACGTCGGCCTCGTCGATCCACCCGAACGTGATGGCGTACGTGAGCTCGTCGAGGATCACGAGTTGGTGCTCACCCGCCGCCAACACCTGTTTGGCCACTTCCCACGCGTGCCGACCCTTTGCTTCCGTTTCGTCGAGATCGGTCGACTCCCACGTGAAGCCGTCGCCGAGCGTGTGCCAGTCGACGCCGAGGTGGTCGGCGAGCTTCTTCTCCCCGGTGTTCCACGAGTCGGCCTTGATGAACTGGATGACGGCGACGCGCCACCCGCGTGCCCAACCCCGACCCATGACGCCGAACGCCGACGACGACTTCCCCTTGCCGTCGCCCGTGTTGACGACGATGACGGATGGACGCATACCTGTCGAACGCTAACTTCGCCGCAGTGATCACGCTGGTGCTCGGCGGTGCGCGCTCGGGCAAGTCAGAGGTCGCGGAACGGTTGACCGCACGTCTTCCGGCACCGGTGACGTATGTCGCGACTGCGAGTCCGAGCGACGACGACTTCGCGGCGCGCATCGCTGCGCATCGCGATCGCCGTCCGAGCGACTGGAAGATCGTCGAGGCCGGCATCGATCTCGTGACGGCGCTGCGAGAGGCGGACGCAACCACCGTGCTCGTCGACGCGCTCGGCCCGTGGGTCGCGGCGCACGATGACTTCCGCACGGACACCGTCGCGTTGATCGCGACGCTGATGGACCGGCGCGGCGACACCGTCGTCGTGTCCGAAGAGGTCGGGCTGAGCGTGCATCCATCGAGCGAGGCCGGTCGACGATTTCGCGACGCACTCGGCGACGTCAACCGGGCGGTCGCCGACGTCGCCGACGAAGTGCTGCTGGTGATCGCTGGCCGAGTGTTGCCGCTCGATCCGATGCCGGCACCCGATCCGCTCGAGCCGGACGCGTCGTGAGGCGCGCGCTCGCGTTCCTCACGCCCCTGCCGGTCGGTTCGACGGACCCTCCTGATCGACGGACGTTCGCGTGGTTCCCGGTGGTCGGCGCGCTCATCGGTCTCGCGCTCGGAACCGCGTGGTCGCTGACCGATCGGTGGTGGCCGCCCGCCGTGGCCGCCGCGCTCGTGATCGTCGCCGACCTCGCGCTCACGGGCCTGCTGCACGTCGACGGACTCATCGACACGGCCGACGGCCTGCTTCCCCACCTCGACCGCGAACGACGTCTGGCCGTGATGGCCCAACCCGACGTCGGGGCATTCGGCGTTGCCATCGCGATCGTCGTGATCGGCGTGCGCTTCGCGGCGCTGGCCTCGATGACGCCGAGCGTGCTGCTGTTGTCGGGAATCTGGGCCGCGTCGCGCACGACGATGGTGGTCATCGCCGGCGTGCTCCCGTATGCCCGCGAGCACGGCTTGGCATCGTCGTTCGGTGCCCCGGGGGTCGGCGGCGCGTGGAAGCCGATCGCGCTGTACGGGTTGATCGGATCGGTGTCGCTCGGCGCGCTCACGGGCAGCCGCCTGAACGAGCTCGCAGTGGCAACCGTGTTCGTCGGTGCCGGCGCGGTTGCGCTTTTCGCCAAACGGCGGATCGGCGGTTACACCGGTGACGTGCTCGGAGCGGCAGGGATGATCGGAGAGACAGTGGCATTGGTGATCGCGGCGGCCCGATGAGCGCATTCGACAATGCGCTGCGCGCGGTCGGCGAGCTCGACCGCGGCGCGCAAGCGGCGGCAGCCGAGCACCACGACCGGCTCACGAAGCCGCGTGGATCGCTCGGCCACCTGGAAGTCGTGGGCATACGTCTCGCCGCGATCGCGGGCGCCGTCCCTCCGCCGGTTCCGCGACCAGCGGCGGTGGCCGTTTTCGCCGCCGATCACGGCGTGACGGCGCGAGGGGTCACACCTTGGCCCCAAGAGGTCACCGCGCAGATGGTCGCCAACTTCGTCGTGGGAGGCGCGGCCATCAACGTCCTGGCCCGTCAGACGGGCGCCACCGTGACGGTTGTCGACGTCGGTGTCGCGAGCGAGCTGGATGACGCTCCCGGACTGCGACGCCGCAAGGTGCGGGCGGGTACGGCGGATCTCAGCACGGGACCGGCGATGACGGTCGACGAGGTCGACGCGGCGCTGACCATCGGCGCAGAGGTCGCCGCCGAGCTCGCCGATCGCGGCGCGACAGCCCTCGTCACCGGTGACATGGGGATCGGCAACACGACGGCGTCCGCCGCGGTGATCGCAGCGCTGACGGGCCGCGCGGTCGCGGACGTCACCGGGAGGGGCACCGGCATCGACGACGAGATGCTCCAGCACAAGATCGCGATCATCGACGGTGCCCTGCGGCGCATCGCCCACGACGCGGACGCGCGGACGGTTCTCGCCGAGGTCGGCGGCCTCGAGATCGCTGCACTCGCAGGTTTCATCGTCGGCGGCGCGGCCCGCCGGCTGCCCGTCGTCGTCGACGGCGTCATCTCCGATGCGGCGTTGCTGGCGGCATCGGCCCTGTGCCCGCGGGTGACGGACTTCGTGTTCGCCGGCCATCGGTCCTCTGAACCCGGCGCAACCGCGGTGCTCGACCACCTCGGGCTCGAGCCGCTGCTCGATCTACGCATGCGCCTCGGGGAAGGATCGGGCGCCTGCCTCGCGCTTCCGATCCTCGAGGCGTCCGCACGCGTCCTGGCCGAGATGGCGACGTTCGACAGCGCCGGCGTGACGGACAAGGACATCGATGCGGTATGACTGACGCTGCATGACAGTCAGCTACGAGGAAGCCGTCGCCGCCGTCACCGCTCCGGGCGAACGCTTCGAGACCGAAGAGATAGAGATCCGCGGCAGCACGGTCACTGCGTTCAAGAACGCACCGCCGAGCCTGCGCGAGATCGTCGCGTCCACCGCGCTCCGCGGCGACGACGTCTTCCTCGTCTACGAAGACGAGCGCTGGACCTTCACCCGCTTCGCCGACACCGTCAATGCACTCGCGACTGCACTCGTCGAGCACTTCGGCGTGACGAAGGGCGACCGCGTCGCGATCGGGATGCGCAACTACCCCGAGTGGGTCGTGTCGTTCGCGGCGATCACGTCGATCGGCGCCGTCTCCGTGTCGCTCAACGCATGGTGGACCGAAGACGAGCTCGACTACGCACTCGAGGACTGCGGCGCCAAGGTGCTCATCGCCGACGCCGAGCGCATCGAACGCAGCGCGAAGACGACAGAGCGTCTGGGGATCGCGGTGCTCGCCGTGCGCGCGCCAGATGCGACAGCGGATCAGTGGGGCGATGTCGTCACGCCGCTCGCCGACGCGCGCGTGCTCATGCCCGACGTCGTCGTCGACCCGGAGGACGACGCGACGATCCTGTACACCTCCGGCACGACCGGCAACCCGAAGGGCGCCGTCTCGACCCATCGCGCGGTCGTGCAGGCGTTGCTCGGTTTCGGCTGCCGCTCGGCGATCGATCGCGTGCGCAAGCCGCCCACAGATGCGAGTGCCGCCGCGGCTGAACCGCTGGCGTTCATCTTGGTGGTGCCGCTCTTCCACGTCACCGGCTGCGTGCCGGTGATGCTGTCCTGCCTCGCCAGCGGGTTGAAGCTCGTGATCATGTACAAGTGGGACCCAGAGCGCGCGCTCGAGCTCATCGAACGCGAGCGCGTCACGAACTTCGTCGGCGTGCCGACGCAGAACTGGGATCTGCTCGCGTCGCCCAAGTTCGCGGACCACGACACGTCGAGCCTGCGCAACGTCGGTGGCGGTGGCGCGCCCGCACCGCCCGAGCTCGTGCGACGGATGGCGGCGAAGTACCCCAAGGCCAGCGCGGGCATCGGCTACGGGATGACGGAGACGAATGCGTACGGTCCGCAGAACGGCGGCGAGGACTACCTCACCCATCCGACGAGCACCGGTCGCGCGACGCCGATCCTGCAGATCGAGATCCGGGACCAGGACGGGAGCCCCCTCGCGACCGGTGAGCGAGGTGAGATCTGGTTCAAGGGACCGCATCTGATCCGCGGTTACTGGAACAAGCCGGAGGCAACTGCCGAAGTCATCGTCGACGGCTGGTTGCGCAGTGGTGACATCGGCCGCATCGACGACGAGGGCTTCGTGTACGTCGAAGACCGCGCCAAGGACATGGTGCTGCGCGGCGGTGAGAACGTGTACTGCGCCGAGGTGGAGGCCGCCTTGTACGAGCACCCGAAGGTGCACGAGGCGGCGGTGTTCGGCGTCCCGCACGAACGGCTGGGCGAAGAGGTCGCGGCGGCGGTGATGCCGGCGACGGGTGCGACAGTGACGGTCGAGGAGCTGCAGGCCCATGTCGCCGAGCGGCTGGCGCCGTTCAAGGTCCCGAGCACGATCGTCATCATGGAGACGCCGCTCCCCCGCAACGCCTCCGGGAAGATCCTCAAGCGCGAGCTTCGAGATCAGCTCGCGCCGCCGTCCCGGTAGGTCCTCGCACCGGTAGCGTTCCACCATGTTCTCGCGGCACAAGGCGCAGATGATCAGCGAGGACGAGGCGCTTCCAGGCCACGATCACCGCATCTTCCCGGTACCGGCCCAGCACTTCGTCAACTTCCATCCTCTGGAGGCGCCCTTCCCCGACGGCCTCGAGCAGGCCGTGTTCGGGCTCGGCTGCTTCTGGGGTGCGGAGCGCAAGTTCTGGCAGACCGAGGGCGTGTACACGACCGCGGTCGGCTATGCCGGCGGGTACACCCCGAACCCGACGTACGAAGAGGTGTGCAGCGGCCGCACCGGCCACACCGAAGTCGTGCTCGTCGTGTTCGACCCGGCGAAGATCACCTACGAGCAGTTGCTGAAGGTGTTCTGGGAAGCGCACGATCCGACGCAAGGGATGCGCCAAGGCAACGACGTCGGCACCCAGTACCGGTCCGCGATCTACACGTTCACTCCCGCGCAGCACGCCGCCGCGGAGGCGAGTCGGGCGATGTTCCAGGAGAAGCTGCGTGAGGCCGGCTACGGCGAGATCACGACCGAGATCGCAGATGCGCCCGCGTTCTACTACGCCGAGGACTACCACCAGCAGTACCTCGCCAAGGTGCCGAACGGCTACTGCGGACTCGGCGGCACCGGCGTGAGCTGTCCGGTGGGTGTCCCCACCGCCGACTGAGTGCCCACCAACATCGCGCTGCTGCGCGGGGTGAACGTCGGCGGCCACAACAAGGTGCCGATGAGCGCGCTACGAGAGCTCATCGAGTCCCTCGGTCACACGGATGTGTCCACCTACATCCAGAGCGGCAACGTGGTCTTCACGAGCACGAAGACGGTGACGCCGGCATCACTCGAACGCGCCATCGACAAGGAGTTCGGCGTCGACACCACAGTGATGCTGCGCACGCGCGCCCAGATGAAGCGCATCCTGAACGCCAACCCTTTCGCCGATGAGGACTTGAAGACCGTGCATGTCGGGTTCATGGCGTCGAAGCCGACCGCTGCTGCCGTGCGCGGCCTCGACGCAGATCAGTTCGCGCCCGACGAGTTCGTCATCAAGGGCACTGAGCTCTATCTGCATCTACCGAATGGCATGGGCCGCACGAAGCTTCCCGCCTACCTGGACCGCAAGCTGAAGGTTCCGACCACCGTGCGCAACTGGAACACCGTGTGCAAGCTGCTCGAGCTGGCCGGCGGCTGACGCCCTACGCGTCTCGGTGCACGAACCGCTCGTTGTAGAAGCGGAACCGCTCCTCCAGCGCGCCGAGGTCGATGCCGAACTCGTCGGGGTCGACGTGGCGGGCACCGTGGCGCTCCTTCGAGTTCTCGGCCCACCACGCGGCCATGCGCTGCTCGGCGATCGGTGTCAGCTCCTCTCCAAGCCATGCGTAGAGCCGTTTGATCGTTTCGATCG
>DASUCS010000056.1:0-22625 GCA_036275935.1 Acidimicrobiales bacterium | reverse complement strand
GTACCTCGGCATGCAGATCATGGTCGAGGGCCTGGCGCTGGCCGCGTTCGGGTTCATGCACATGCTCACCGAGGAGCCGCTCCTCAAGCAGCTGCTCCGCTACGTGATGTCGGACGAGGCCCGTCACGTCGCTTTCGGTGTGCTCTCGCTGAAGGAGTACTACGAGGGCCTGTCGGACGCAGAGATGCTCGAGCGCCAGCAGTTCGCCTTCGAGGCGGCCGTGCGCATGCGTGACCGCTTCCTGCAGCAGGAAGTGTGGGAGCGCATGGGTGTCGACGTTCGCCGCATGGTGCACCTCCAGCTCACGCACGAGACCAACAAGAACGACGATCCGTTCCAGCAGCTGCTGTTCTCGAAGATCGTGCCGAACTGCAAGAAGCTCGACCTGCTCGATCGCAACGACGGCTGGCTGCGCAAGAAGTTCAGCGAGATCAACGTCATCCAGTTCGAGGACTGGACGAACACGGGCGAGGAGTACGAGATGCTCGACGAGCTCGCCAAGGACCGCGCCGCCGCCGAAGCCGAGTCGGCCTGACCGATCGTTTGTGCGGTAGTAACGCGCGCTGACCGCGCGTTACTACCGGCAGAACGTCAGGAGCTGCGCAGGTCCGACGCGGCGCGCTGACATGTTGCGGAGTTCTGCAGCGCGGCGCGCAGCTGTTCGTTGCTGGCGACCAACGGCGTCAGTTGCGCCAGCGTGTTCTGCACGCCGTCGCTCACGCCCTGTAGGTCGGTCTTCAGCTTCTCGGCCTGATCCTTCGTCGCGCTGTCGACGCGGTACGAGTCGATCGACGTGCGCGCCGCTTGGCCGAGGCCGCGCAGCTCCTTCAGTGCATCGAGGATCGTCTTCTTGATCTGTTCGCCGTCCTGCACGTCTGGCGCCCGCCGGCCGTTGATGCCGTCATAGAGCCGCTCCGTCGCTCGGTCGGCGTCCGTGAGCGACGTGCTCAACGTGTGTAGCTCCGTCTGCGTCGTCGTGACGTTGCCGGACGGATCGAACTGCTGCACTGCCTGCAGGCTGCGGAACGCTCGTTGCACGCTCGCAGCCCAGTTGGCGAGGTCCACGCACGTCGCATCGGCGAAGTCGCCGCCGGTCGTCGGCTGGTTGGGCGGACTCCCTCCGCACGCGCCGGTGGCCGCGATCGTCAGCGCGGCGCACAGGAGTGCGACGAGAGCTCGCCTCAACCGACCTGCTTGCGGCCGCGGGCCATGATCGCTTCGCGCCGTCGCTCGACCTCCGCGCCGAGGTGGGTGCCGCTGCTCATCCACTCGCGGGACACCCGTCCTTCGATGTCCCACCACTCGTCGGCGGTCGTCAGCGAGCCCTCGTCGTAGGTCGCCATGATCTGGCGGACCGCGGCGGCGTCGTTCGACACGATGTCCGCAGCGAGCGAACGGCAGAACGGGAGCAGGTCGTCGTGGGCGACGACGTGGTTCACCAGCCCCCAGGCCAGCGCGGTCTGCGCGTCGAGGAAGTTGCCGGTCGAGCTCATCTCGCGGGCGCGCCGCACGCCGACGGCTTCGGCCAGCAGCACGGTCAGTCCCCATCCGGGCTGGATCCCGACACGGGTGTGCGTGTCGGCGAAGCGAGCGCGCTCGGACGCGATGAGGAAGTCGCAGTTGAGCGCCAGCTCGAAGCCGCCGGTGATGGCCGCGCCGTTGATCGCGCCGATCAGCGGCTTGGTCGTGGGAGGAATCGCCCCGCGGTAGGCGTCGCGAGGTGCGGCCGCGTCGGTGTTGCCGCCCGACCCGAGCTCCTTCAGGTCGAGCCCGGCGCAGAATGCGGGATCGGCGCCGGTGAGGATCAACACGTCGACGTCGTCGCGCGCGTCGGTGTCCGCCACCGCCTTCGGCAACTCTCGCCGCAAGTCGCGAGAGAGCGCGTTGCGCGATTCCGGTCGGTTCAGCGTGATGGTGGCGACGCGATCCGCGACGTCGACGAGGACAACCTCACTCATGATGCAGTCTCCTAGATGGTTGCGAGATGGTGGCGGCGGCCGGGGATGGGCGCGGCGACGCGCAGCAGCTCGCCCGACTTGGACTCGTTGGCGATCGTGGTGACGTACATGGTGTCGCCGTCGAACGCGACGCTGGCCGGCTGGTAGCCGGGGAGCTCGACGGTCTGGTCGACCGTGCCGTCGAGCTGCAGTCGAACGATCGACGCGGCGCGTGGCTGTGCGACCCAGACGCCGCCCTGTTCGTCGAACGCGAGACCGTCGGCTTCACCGCTCGGCGTCTCGATGAACCGCCGCGCGCCGTTCTCGACCACGTTCACGCGACCCCGCGTGTAGTCGTTGCAGCACCACGCGCCCTCGCCGTTGTCGCCGACGCCGTTGGGCCACAGCACGTCGTCCACGACGACCTCACTCGAGTCGGCCGACGTGACGTGCCAGAAGTGGCCCGGCACCGGCTTCTCGCCGGCGAACGGAAGGAACCGAAGGCCGCCGACGAGCAGCGTGCCCTGCGCGGTGGCGCAGATGTCGTTGAAGCCGGTCACGCCGTCCGGCGCGGCGAACAGCAACCGGTTCGTGCCGTCCGGCGCGACGTGGGTGATGTCGCGGCCGGACACGACGACACCGCCATCCGAGTGCAGCGCGAGGCCGCCGACACCGCGGCGCTTCGGCACGATCGTGTCGACCCCTTCCTCGCTCCAGCGGTGAACCCCGCCGCCGAGCACGTCGGTGAAGTACACGCGACCCTCGCCGTCGACGCGGGGTGCCTCCACGAGCTGGTATCCGGAGGCAAGGACCTCGGGCTCTGGCACTCAGTTCTCCTCGTCGGGATCGGGCGGCAGGAACTCGAACTTCAGGTCGCCGAGCTTCACGAGCGTCGACGCGATCCATCCGCCCATCGCGCCGAAGTGCAGGTCGAGGACAGAGCCGTCCTTGAGCGTGTCTTCATCGAGCTCGTAGCTGCCCTCGTAGCTGACCTCGATGGCGTACTCCGCCTCGGTCAGGTCGTGGCCGTAGATCGTCTCGATCGTCGGACCGGTGCGCTCGAGCGGTTCGACGCCCATCGGCGGGCTCTGTTCGGGGAGCACCGCGAGCACCATCGACGCCTCGGGCGGCTTGGCCATCCGCTGGATGCGCAGGATGATCTCGATCTCGATGCGGGGGCCCTCTTCGAGCGGCTCGCCGATGTACCACGAGCGGTAGGCGCTCTGGGCCCACGTGGGCCAGTCGAGGGTGATGTCGGCCCGGACCCGAGGCGGGCTGCCCTCGCCGGGCAGGCCGTAGCTCGTTTCCCACGTCAGGTCGCCGAGCAGCACGTCGGCCTGGAACCGCTCCTCGAACGCCTGGCGCTCGAGCAGCGCGTTTTCGAACGTGTCGCGCAGGGCACCGATGGCGTCGGTGAAGACGTGATCGAGCATGTTCCGCGGGAGGCTACCGCGCCCATACATTCGGCTCCCGTGGACGAACTGACGAGCGAGCTCGACCAGCCGATGCTCATCGTCACGACCGTGGCCGGCGACGAGCTCTCCGGTTGCCTCGTCGGCTTCCACTCGCAGTGCAGCATCGACCCCCCGCGGTGGGCCGTGTGGATCTCGAAGGCGAACCACACCTACGGCGTCGCCCAGCGAGCCAGCGTGCTGGCGCTGCACTTCCCGTCGACCGACGACCGGGAGATTGCCGGGCTCTTCGGTGAGGAGACCGGCGATGCCGTCGACAAGTTCACGCGTTGTGCGTGGACTGCCGGTCCGGACGGTGTGCCGCTGCTCGATCGCGTAGCCAACCGGATCGTGGGGCGCGTGCGCGACCACGTCGACGACGGCGGCGACCACCAGTTGTTCGTCGTCGACGTCGACGACACGCACCACGGTCCCGAGCCGCTCCACGCCCTCGGGTTTCAAGCAGTGCGGGGTTTCGACCCCGGCCATCCCGCCTGAAGGGTCAGGCGGGATCGGGACTCATGAACGCGGTGGCAACGGACATGCCGAACTCCTTGTGGCGCAGGGTCGTGATCCGCCGCCCGGGTTGGACTGCGTCCTTGATGCTGCCGAGGTGCTCGCCGTACAGGCCGGGAAGCGCGTCGATGTCGGTGACGGTGTAGGCGAGGCCGAAGAACGCGGCCGGTCCGTCGCCCTGTGGCTCGTCCGGACCGATCAGCTCGAGGATCACCTCGCCCAAACGGAAGAACGTCTGCCTCGCCGCGAAGCCGTACTGCTCGGCGTCGATCTGTCGCGTCCGCGACGTCGGCACCCCTGCGTCGTTCAGTGCGGCGATCGTGCGATCGACGTTGGGTGAGCTGATGACGAGGTGGTCGATCAGCTCGATCCCGTTCTTGTGCGTAACGGGCTCGGGAAAGGCGGTGTCGGACGCCGTCGTGGGCAGGCCGTCGATCGACTCCGTGCCGTCGGGGATCCCGCGCAGCGACCACGACAAGATGCGCTTGCGGTCTCCGTCTCGTCCCACGAGTCGCAGCCGCACGTGTCCGGCGACGCACGTTCCATCTTCGTCGACGGTGAACCCGGCCGCCTCCCACGTCTCCGGTGGGTCAGCGATCTCGATGGTGTCGATCGTTACCTTGGACATTCGGCGCATACCCTTGCACCTGGCGACCCGATGAACGAAAGCGCCCCTCCGGCCACCGCGGCGATCTCTCCCGAGTTGCCCTTCGGCGCGCTGCTGCAGGGTGGTCGCTACGAGATCCACCGCAAGCTCGGCCGCGGCGGATTCGGGATCACGTACGCCGCGACCGACCGTCGCCTGCACCGCGACGTCGCGATCAAGGAGCTCTGCTTCGGTGCGGCGACGCGCGTGGGAGGGCGCCTGGTGCCGCCGCCGCACGAAGCCGAGGCGTTCGCAGCGGCGAAGGGTCGGTTTCTGCGCGAGGCCGCGGTGCTGGCTCGCTTCTCGCACCCGAACGTCGTGCGCATCTACGAGGTCTTCGAAGAGGCAGACACGGCGTATCTGGTGATGGAGCTGCTCGACGGACGCACGTTGTACCGCCAGGTAACGGACGGCGGCGCGCTGCCGGAGGCGAACGTGCTCGAGATCGCCGCGCGATGCGGGGACGCGCTCAGCGTCCTGCACAGCGGGGGAGTGCTGCACCGCGATCTCAACCCCAGCAACGTCGTGCTGACGCCCAAAGGTCGCGTCGTGCTGATCGACTTCGGGTTGGCTCGGGAGTTCGCGGACGATGCGACGACACCGATGACTCGGATCGTCACCCCTGGCTACGCCGCGCCCGAGCAGTACGACCACGCCGGCCGTCTCGGGCCGCCGACCGATGTGTTCGGCCTCGCGGCCACGCTGTACTGCGCGCTCACCGGCCGTGCGCCCGTTCCTCTCGGTGGGCGCGGGCGCGGTGCCGCATTCGTCGCGCCCCGCATGTTGAACCCCGCAGTGTCGAAGTTCGTGAGTGACGCGGTACTCGACGGACTCGAGCTCGATGCCGGACATCGACCGCGCAGCATCGAGGAGTTCCTCGGACGCCTCGGACTGGGCACGCCGAGCGCGACGCACACGCAGATCGAGGGCGGGAAGCGTCCGTACACGGCCCCTGTGCCGGAGGCGCCGCCGCGCTTCGTGGCTCCGGCGCCGCTTCCGGCTCCACCCCCGCCGATGCCGGTGCCGCCGCAGTCCGTGCCGGGACGCAGCAAGGTGGTCGGTCCCGCGGTTGCGATCGTGGCCGCGCTCGGGGCGATCGTCCCGGTCGCGACGTTCGCGCTGCTGATGCTCGTCGTGTTGCCGGCGATCGCGACGACAGGCGACGCCATCGTGTTCGTGCGGATGCGTCGGCTCGGCGACCGCTTGCACTGGCGGCACCGCGCCGCCCTGTGGCCGTATGTACCGATGCGGTTCGTCCGCAACGTGGGCCGCGTGATCTATGCGGGCGTACCTGCGTTGCTCATCGCGGCGGCGACGGTCGCCGCGTCGTTGTTGCTCGACAGCATGACGTCGACGTTCACGGCGGAGGCATGGGTGTTGCGCATCGGTGGTGCGACCGCGGCGGTCGTGCTGTGCGCGCCGGTGTTCCGCGATCGGGTGAAGTTCCGTGCAGCGGTCGTCGGTGACTGGGTCGTGGACCGTTCGCTCGACGAGGGTGCGCTGACGTCGTTCGGCATGACGTTGTGGATCGTGACGGCGCTCGTCGTCGCGATCGCGGTCGGGTTGCGGCCTGACCTGTGGCCCTTCGGCGACTGAACGGTCGTAGCGTGACGGCCATGAACATGGGGGAGATGTACCGGGCCGGTCGCATCGGGATGATCGAGTTGGGCCGCTCGCTGTCCGACGAGCAAGCGGCCATGCCGGTGCCGGCGTGTCCGCGGTGGTCGATCAAGGACGTCTACGCGCACCAGGCCGGTGTCGTGGACGATGCGTTGGCGGGACGGCTCGATGGCGTGACCACCGATCCGTGGACCGCACTCCAAGTCGAGAAGCGCAAGAACAACACCCTGACCGAGGTGCTCGACGAGTGGGAGTCGATCGTCGGGCCCTTCGAGGCGTTCCTCGAGACCGGCGCCGCCCCGCCACAGGTGATCGTCGATCAGTGGTCCCACGAACAGGACATCCGCGGGGCCCTGGACCGCCCGGGCAACCGTGACGACGCTCGGGCCAAGTTCGCAGTGCAAGCGCTCGCGGGCATGCGTGGCGAGTCGTGGGAACACGCGCCGATCGAAGTCATCGGCGACAGCGGCACGTGGATGCTCGGCAAGGGCGAGCCGCAGATCACGCTGCGCGCCTCGGACTACGACCTCGCCCGCGCCCTCCTCGGGCGTCGGAGTCGGGCCCAAGTCGAAACGATGGACTGGACCGGCGACCCCACGCCGATCCTCGACCACCTCGTGGTGTTCGCGTACTCGGCGGAGGACCAGCCCGCGTAGCGTCAGCGGGCGAGTTGCGAGTCCAGGAAGGCGAGGACGTCGGCGGCTTCGTCTGCTTGGCGTGACGCGGGTTTTCCCTGTCCGTGCCCGGCCTTGGCCTCGATGCGCACGAGGATCGGATGTTCGTCGCCGCAGGAGGTGCGTTCCTGCACCAGCGCGGCGAACTTGCGGGCGTGACACGGATCGACGCGGCTGTCCTCCTCGCCGGTCTCGATGAGCGTCGCCGGGTAGCAGGTGCCGTCGACGACGTGGTGGTACGGCGAGTATGCGTACAGCCACGTGAACTCGTCCGCGACGTCAGGGTCGCCGTACTCCGGGATCCACAACTTCGCGATGAGGAAGTGGTGGAAGCGGACCATGTCCAGCAGCGGCACCGCGCAGATGGCGGCACGGCAGAGGTCGGGCCGTTGCGTGATCGCGACACCGACGAGCAACCCACCGTTCGAGCCTCCACGGATCGCGAGTTGCTCGCGTGTCGTGACGTTGTTCGCCACCAACCAGTCGCCGGCGGCGTGGAAGTCGTCGAACACCTGCTGCTTGTGCTCGCGCATCCCGGCGCGGTGCCAGGCCTCCCCCTCCTCCGCGCCGCCGCGGATGCAGGCGATCGCATAGCGTCCACCGCTCTCGGCCCACGCCGCGATGATCGGGTTGTAGGCGGGCGACATGGTGATCGAGAAGCCGCCGTACCCGTACAAGATCGTGCGGCGGGGCGCGGCTCGGTCGTCGTCGGCCGACGACACGATGAACAGCGCCACGTCGGTTCCGTCCGTCGAGCGGTAGGTCGTCTGCTCGACCGCGAACGCCGACGCGTCGGGCCCGCCCGGGAGGTCGGTCCACGGCGCGGTCGCGTCGGGCGTCCATCGGAACAACGCCGATGGGCGGGCGAAGCCGGTGAAGCCGAACACCGCGAGATCGGTTTCGCGACTACCGGCGACGCCGGCGACCGTGCCCTGCTCGGGCAGGTCGATCGAACCGAGCCGGCTTCCGTCGAGCGCGTACCGGTCGAGCGAGGACACCGCGCGTCGCGTCGTCGAGACCAACAGCGATTCCGAGGTGAGTGACACGCCGTCGATGACCGCGTCGCTCTCCGCAACGAGCGTGCGCCACGCCGACAGATCGCCATTGAGGTCGATCTCGATCACCCGGCCGCGGTCGGCGTCCAGGGTCGTCCAACCAAGGAGGCGCGCCCGCGGTTCATCGAACCCCAGCCATGTCACCGCGTCGACGCCTTCGATCACGGTGCGCCGTTCGTGGGTGGCGAGATCGATCACGTGCACGTCGACCCGACTCCATCCGAGCTCGACGTGCACGAGCGCGTAGCGGCCGTCGCGCGACACGGACACGTCCGGCCACGCCGTCGGATCGGGAAGTTCGTCGAAGAGCACGTCGTCCTCGGACCACGGCGTGCCGAGATGGTGCCAGAACACGTGCCGGTCGTAGTCCCCGCCAGTCGAGTAACGCGTGTACGCGAACGCCGATGCGTCGGGGAGCCAACCGACGGACGCCGCGCGCGTGTTGGGGATCTCGTCGGTCAGGTGCTCACCGGACTCGACGTCGATGATGCGCAGCGTCGACCGCTCGTCGCCCGATGCCGAGGTGCCGTACGCCACGAAGCGCGCATCCCGCGACGGGTGGAACCAGTCGATCGCGGTCGTCTCGTCGCCGGAGCGACCGGCGGCGTCGATCAACACGGTCGGCTCAGGTGCGGCGTCGGCCTCCAGGGGTCGCACGCACAGCACAGCCTGGTCGTGGTCGCCCCACCGGTCGAGTGAGAACAGCTGGCCGCTCTCGATGCGCGGCGCGCCGGACGTGCCGGCGCGGAACAGCTCCGTCAGGCGCGCGTGGAAGGCCTCACGCGAAGGGATCGCATCCAGGCGCGCTCGCGTCCGCGAATCCTGCTCCGCCGCCCACGCGATGGTCTCCGCCGACTGCCCGTCCTCGAGCCAGCGGTAGGGGTCGTCGACCTCGACCCCGTGGATCAGGTCAACGACCGTCGCTCAGCCCCGGCCGGCGTTCGGCTTGCGCCCGTGGTTCGCCTTGTTCTTGCGGGCCTTGTTCTTGCGCTTCGCGGTCTTCTTGGACATAGAAAGAGCCACGCTACTCGTTGGGATGTGAGCCGGCCCAGGCGATGAGATCGTCCGCGGACATCGCGTTGACGATCTCACTCGGCTCGATCCCCATGCGGGCCGCCTTGTCGCACCCGTATGGCTGCCACTCGAGCTGACCGGGCGCATGCGCATCGGTGTCGATCGAGACCTTGCATCCCCAGTCGAGTGCGAGTTGGAGCAGCTCCTCCGGTGGGTCCTGGCGTTCGGGGCGGCAATTGATCTCCACCGCCTTGTCGAACTTCGCGCACGCCGCGAACACCAGCTCGGCGTCGAACTTGCTCTGCGGTCGCCCACGTCCCACCACCTTGCGGCCCGTGCAGTGGCCGAGGATGTCCGTGTGGGGGTTGGCCATGGCCAGCACCATGCGACGAGTCATCTCGGTGCGCTCCATGCTCAACTTCGAGTGGACGCTGGCGACGACGACGTCGAGCTTCGCCAACATCTCGTCGGTCATGTCGAGCCCACCGTCCTCGAGGATGTCGACCTCCATGCCGGTGAGGATGCGGAACGGCGCCAGCTCGTCGTTGAGCCGTTCGACTTCCTCGAGCTGCTGCTCGAGGCGTTCGGCCGACAGCCCGTGGGCGATCGTGAGGCGAGCCGAGTGGTCGGTCAGGACCATGTAGTCGTGCCCGAGCTGTCGCGCCGCCTTCGCCATCACCTCGATCGGCGCGCCGCCGTCCGACCATTCCGAGTGCGTGTGGCAGTCGCCCTTCAGCGCGGCGCGGATCGCCTCGCCCTCGCCGATCGGGATCGCGCTGCTGGTTTCGAGCTTCGTGAGGTACGCGGGGACCTTGCCGTCGAGTGCCTCGGCGATGACCCCACCCGTGCTGTCGCCGATGCCGGGCAGGTCCTTGAGCCGGCCCTCGGCGTGAAGCTGACGCAGCTCGTCGCGGTCCATCTCCTGCACGAGCTCGCGAGCGCGCACGAACGCCTTCACCTTCGGCGCAGGTGCCAACTCGCGGTCGAGCAGGTACACGATGCGGTCGAGCGCGGCGAACGGATCCATGCAGGGCCGAGGCTACGCTCACTCGAACGTGGAACGGTTCGGGCTGGTCGGACTCCCCAATGCCGGGAAGTCGGCGCTCTTCAACGCACTGACCGGTGGCGCGGCCGCCGTTGCGCCACATCCCTACTCGACGACCGAGACGCACGTCGGGGTCGCGCACGTCGCCGACGATCGGCTCGACCGCCTCGCCGTGATGAGCGCGTCGAAGAAGGTCGTGTATGCCACCGCCGAGTTCGTGGACATCGCTGCGCTGCAGAAGGGGTCCGCTCAGGGCGAAGGGCTCGGGAACCGCTTCCTCGGGGGCATCCGTGAGGTCGACGCGATCCTCTATGTCCTGCGCGCGTTCGAGGACGACAACGTCGTGGGCGGACACGATCCGCTCGAGGATCTGCACACGCTCGAGTTCGAGCTGACGCTCGCCGACCTCGCCAGCGCGGAGTCACAGATCGATCGGCGCCGGAAGTCGGTGAAGGGCCCGAAGGCCGAGCCGAATGCAGCGGCGGAGCTCGCCGCGCTCGAGTGGGCCATTCCGATCCTGTCCGACGGCGTGCCGCTGTACCGCGCTGATGTGACGCCAGAGCGGCGAGAGGGTCTGAAGCCGTTCTTCTTCCTCACCGCCAAGCGGGTGCTGGCCGTGGTGAACATCGGTGAGGACCAGATCGGCGACGAGTCGGTGGTCGAGCCCGTGCGTGAGCACCTTGGTTCGTCCGCAGAGGTGCTCGGTGTGTGCGTGCAGTTGGAAGCGGAGGCCGCGCAACTCCCGGCGGACGAGCGCGCTGAGCTGCTGGAGGGTCTCGGCCTCGGCGAAGGTGTGCTCCCGCGTGTGGCGAACGCCGCGTACCACCTTCTCGGGTTGCGCACCTTCTTGACAACCGGCGACAAGGAATCGCGAGCGTGGACGTTCCGCGCCGGCGCCAAGGCCCCCGAGTGTGCGGGCGTCATCCATTCCGACTTGCAACGCGGCTTCATCCGCGCCGAAGTGATCCGGTGGGACGAGCTCCTCGAGCTCGGTTCATGGAACAAGGCGAAGGAGGTCGGCAAGCTTCGCGTCGAGGGCAAGGACTACGAAGTCCTCGACGGTGACGTCCTCGAGATCAGGTTCAATGTCTGATGAGTTGGCTCGTGCGAGATGGCGAGGTGTTGGCGACGCTCGAGATCGCCGAATCGAGCCGCGCTCGCGCTCGCGGGCTGCTGGGACGTGACGACTTCGACGGGGCGCTGTTGCTCCGGCCGGCGAGGTCGGTGCACACCCTTGGGATGCGGTTTCCGATCGACGTGGCGTTCGTCGACAAGGACCTTGTCGTGCTGCGGACGGTGACGATGTCGCGGTGGCGCATGGGTCGGCCGGTGTGGAAGGCGCACGGCGTGATCGAGGCGCGGGCCGGCACGTTCGCGCACTGGAACCTGCAGGTCGGCGAGCAGCTGGAGATCAAGGGCTGATGTGAGCGCAGGTGCGCTCGTCCTCGTCGCCACCCCGATCGGCAATCTGGCCGACCTGTCACCGCGCGCCGTCGACGCGCTGCGCGACGCGGACGCGATCTGCTGCGAGGACTCGCGACGAACGGGACGGCTGCTCGTACACGCAGGTGTTGAACGGCGCGCGCCGCTGCTGGTCGTGAACGACCACACTGAGGTCAACCGCATCGGTGACGTGCTCAACCGTCTCGCGCGAGGCGAGCGCGTCGCGGTGGTGACCGATGCCGGCACGCCGGGCATCTCGGATCCGGGTGAACGGTTGGTGCGCGCCGTCGTTGCCGCGGGCCACGCAGTCGAAGTCGTGCCGGGGCCGTCCGCAGCGATTGCCGCGCTCGTCGCGAGTGGCTTGCCGACCGGACGCTTCGTGTTCGAGGGCTTCCTCCCGCGGAAGGGGAGCGGCCGCACCGAACGGTTGCACGAGCTGCGCACGGAGCGACGCACGATCGTCTTGTACGAGGCTCCGCACCGGTTGGCCCGCACGCTGCACGACCTGCACGCGGCCTTCGGCGCAGAGCGACAGGTCGCGCTCGCGCGCGAGCTGACCAAGCTGCACGAGGAGATGTGGCGCGGTCCTCTGGCCGATGCAGTCGTGTGGGCCGACGAGCGGGAGCCTCGCGGCGAGTTCGTCATCGTGGTGGACGGCGCCCCGGAGCCGGCGGCGGCGTCCGATGACGACGTTCGCGACGCCGTGCAGGCGGCGTTGTCTCGCGGCTTGTCGCCGCGCGACGCGGCCAGCGAGGTCGCGAGCGCGCTCGGTGTACCGAAGCGACGCGCCTACGCCGCGGCCGTTGATGTTCAGCGCTGAACGCGTCCTCGAGGTTCTGGCGCTCGTGCCGAATGCCGTCGTCGACGGCGGATGGGGCGTCGACGCGCTGGTCGGGGAACAGACGCGTGAGCACGACGACCTCGACGTGGTGGTCGCGCTCGACGAGTTCGACGTGATCGTGCGCTCGTTGTCGGCGTTGGGATTCGAGCTGTCGCTCGACGAGCGGCCGACGCGCGTCGTCGCGCGCGACCCGACCGGTCACGTCGATCTTCACCTCGTGTCGCCATCGGACTTCGGGATGGTGCAGCTGCTCCCGGATGGCCGTCAGTTCACGTACGTGCTCGACGACACGGTCGGCACGATCGGCGGCGAAGACGTGCGCTGCCTGTCTCCGTCCATGCAGGTGTTGACGCACTGCGGCTACGAACCGGACGCGAACGATCACGCTGACATGGCGGCCGTCGCGGCGCAGTCGGGTGAGTCGTTGCCGCCGCCCTACGCCTCGGCCGACGGGGCGTTCGATCTGCGTCCGGTCGCACTCGAGGACGTCGCGGCGGTGTGCGCGGTGCGCCGTCGCTCGTGGATCGCTGCATACACCGGGCTGATGCCCCAAGGCGTGATCGACGCCATCGATCTCGGCGTGAGTTGGATGAACTGGACGACGTGGGTTCGTGTGCCGCCGACCGCGGACACGCGGTTCACCGCGGCGGGGCCGCCCGGTGGCGTGTGTGGGTTCTCGGTCATCAGCGCGTGTCGCGACGAAGGTGCCGCGGACGACGTCGGTGAAGTGCGACTCCTGTACGCGGATCCGACGGCGTGGGATCGCGGCGTGGGTTCCGCGTTGCTGCGACACGCGGTCGACACGCTGCGGTCGACCGGTTTCGACGAGCTGCGTCTGTGGACGTTGCGGGACAACGGTCGGGCTCGTGCGTTCTACGAGCGGATGGGCTGGACGCCTGACGGCGCGGAGCAGGTCTCGGATCATCCGCAGGGCTCGTACGTCGAAACGCGATACCGGCTCGTAGGCTCGTGAACGTGGGTGACGAGTTCGAGGACGTCTACGACGACATCACTCGTCGCGCACTCGACCGGTGGTCCGCACCGACATCCTCATCAGGTCCGGAAGTCGCGCGGGGTTGGCGCGCCGGCCTCGGGGCAACCGCGTTCATGACCGCCGCCGCGCTCGGCGTGCAGGATGTGCTCGAACCCAAGCAGCGCACGCCGATCATCGAGGAGATCGACCTCGACTCGTTCGGGCTCGGCGACGACGTGCCGGTCACGTACATCCACGTGCCGGGGGTACCGCGCGCCAGCCGGGCGATCGTGCGGCCCTGGCTGTTCAACCGCTGACCGGGATCTCCACGATCAACGTGCCCGGACGCCAGTCCGGCAGCCGGGCGACGATCTCACCGAGAGGATCGATGAGCGCGGCGATGCCAGGGAAGTCCTCGTCGAGCGTGGACCCGGCCTGCGTCGCCATGCCGACCCAGAGGTTCAAGCGCCGGGCCTGACGTTGGGCGTTCGCGAGTCCCGCCTCGCCCCACCACTCGAATCCTCGTTGCCAGTCGGCGTCGGTCGTGCGTCGTCCGTAGAGGCCCGGCGCCGAGCAGTAGAAGACGAGCTTCGCGGTCGCGGCGTCCCACACGTCGTCGTGGTTGCCCTCGGCGCAGATCACCGTGGCGAACGTCGTGCCGCGAGACGTGAAGTTGATTGCTTCCGCGCCCGTCGAGAAGCCCTCCTCGTCGTGGCCCAGACGCCGCTTGCGCTGGCACGCGACGAGCCGGCCGTCGGCGGCCAACGCTTGTGTGATGAAGAAGTCGTCGCCGACGCGCTCGCCGATGCCGAACAGGGCAGCGATGTCGTGCGTCTCGGCTGCAATCGTCTGGACCGCGACGTGGTCGAGGCCGATCGCACGCTCCGGGTGCGCGACGGGGTCCACCGAGCCGGTGAGGCTGAACTCGGGAAACACGGCGAGGTCGCATCCTGCGTCGCGGGCCTCCGCGATCACGTCGCGGTGTCGCGCGAGGTTGCCGCCGACGTCGCCCTTCTCGCACGTGATCGCGGCGAGCAGCACCTTCACCGAGAACGATCGTGCCACGTGACTGGGATTCCGCCGTGACCGTCAGTACCGTTGTCAGCTTGGGATCTGATCGCTGGCAGCGCCTTCGCGCCCGACTCGACCGTCGCACCATCCTCATCGCGACGCTCTTCCTGATCCCTGCTGCGGCGGCACTGACGCTGCTCGGTGTCACCACCGAGGACGTCACACAGCACAACGGGCTCTCGACGTCCGACCCGGCGCATCTGCGGTTCTTCGTCGACCACCGGACCGACGCGCTCGTGCAGGTCGCCAAGGATGTGACCAACCTCGGGGCGGCGCCGATCCTTGCGGTGCTCGCGCTGCTGTCGGCCGCCGTGCTCTGGTGGCGAGGCCAGCGCGTCGCCGTGTCGATCGCACCTGGCGCCGCCCTCGGCGTCGCGGCCTGCGTCGCGGCCGTCGGCAAGCAGGCAGTCGGCCGAGTACGTCCTCCTGTCGGTATTCGCTTGCTTGCCGAGACGGAGCCTTCGTTTCCGTCCGGTCATGCGACCGACAGCGCCGCGTTCTTCGTCGCACTCGGCCTGGTGCTGGCGATGTTCGTCTTCCGTCGACCGCTGGCCCGTGCAGCGGCTCTGGTGGCCGGTGCTCTGACGACACTCGTCATCGGTCTCACGCGTCTCGTGCTCGGAGTGCACTGGCCGACCGATGTGCTCGCGGGATGGTCGATCGGGGTGCTCGTTGCGCTCGTCGTGACGGTCACCGTCGCGGGCGTGTCTCGCTGGACGCATGAGAGCCCGTCCGGCTCCAGCCTCGTGCGCGTCCGGCTCCTCGCCGTTCTCCAGTCCAGCCGGCCCGTGGGACTGCGGCCCTCGCAGGAACGAGCAGCCCCGATTTCGTAGCGTGACCGCGTGACGTACTCGATCGTTGCGCGAGATCGGCATGTGGGTGAGCTGGGCGCGGCCGTACAGAGCGCGTGGTACGGCACAGCCGCTGGCGTGTTGCTCGTCGAACGTGGTGTCGGCGCGGCGGTGAGCCAAGCCATGGGGGAGCGGGCGTTCGCACACCATGGACTCGAACTACTGGCGGGTGGATCGACACCCGCGAGCGCAGTTGCCGCGGTGATGGACCGCGCGCAGAGCCGCACGCTCAGCCAGATCGCGTTGATCGACATCGACTCGCCAGCCGCGGCGCACACGGGTGGTGACTGCATACCGCACGCTGGACACCACATCGGTGTCGACTGCGCAGCGCAAGCGAACATGATGACGAACCCCGGCGTCCCCGACGCGATGGTCGCCGCGTTCGAGAGCACGACGGGCGACCTCGCAGATCGGCTGCTCGCCGCGCTGGACGCGGCGCAGCGGTTGGGTGGCGACTTCCGGGGGATGCAGTCCTCCGGGTTGATCGTGCGCACCGCGGATCGCAGCGCACCGGAATGGAACGGCACGGTGATCGATGTGCGCGTCGACGATCACGCCGAGCCATTGCGCGAGCTGCGACGGCTGGTCGGACTCAACCGGGTGCAGCACTCGATGAACGAACCGCTCCGGCGTCTGGCGGCGGGCGATCCGGAGGCAGCGGTCTCGGTGGCGCGTCACCTGCACGATCAGGCGCCCGGCGACACCAACGTGCGGATGCGGCTCGGGCTCGCGTTGCTCGCGGCCGGTGACGCCGAGGGCAAGGAGATCCTCACGAGGCTCGCCGCCGTCGACGAGCGGTGGCTCACGTACGCACAACGGTCGCTCGAGCGGTACGGCGTCGATCCGGTGCCGTTGCTCGAGCGGCTGCGTCACTGATCGTCGGCCAGGAAGCGGTGTCTGGACTCGCGGAGCGCGCCTTCAGTGTCACACCCCTTCGTCACACTGGACTCCATGGAACTCGTCGTCGTGGTGGTCGTGCTGATCATCGGGTTGGTCGCTGTGCACGCCGTGCGCGTGGCGGTGGCCAGCGTGGTGTCGGTCACCAGCGAACAACTCGGCACTCGAACGGAAGCGGGCACCCGTGAGCTCGCCCTTCATCGCGATGCGATCGGCGAACGGTTGGATGCGATGGGGGGCGAGCTGGCACGCGTGAACGACTTGGTCGCCTCCATGCAGCGCGAACGGGCGCAGCAGCACGGCGAGCTCGTGCAGGGGCTGCGCGAGACGTTGCGCACGACCGGCGAGCTGGCGACGACCGCCAGCGCGCTGCGCGAGGCACTCGCGAGTCCGAAGGCGCGCGGCCAATGGGGCGAGCGGATGGCCGACGACGTGCTGCGCACCGCCGGCTTGCTCGAAGGCGTGAACTACCGGAAGCAGACGGCGATCGCGGGCGGCACGATTCCCGACGTCACGTTCCTCCTCCCGAATGACCTCCTGTTGCACATGGACGTGAAGTTCCCGATCGACAACTACCTCCGCTGCCTCGAAGCGGTGACGGAGGCCGACCGCAACGCCGCGCGAGCGGCCTTCCTGCGCGACGTACGTGCCCGCGTCAAGGAGATCGCGGGACGCGGGTACGCCGACCCCGCCACGACCGCGGGTTACGTGCTGCTGTTCATCCCGAACGAGAGCGTGTACGCGTTCATCCAGGAGCACGACCACGAGGTCGGCGACCTCGCCCTCGGTCAAGGCGTGGTGCTCTGCAGCCCGTTCACGCTGTTCGCCGTCCTGGGGGTGATCCGCAAGGCCGTGGACTGCGCGCTGATCGAGCGAGCATCCGACGAGATCCTCGTGGCGCTCGGCCGGTTCTCGGACCAGTGGTCGCGGTTCTCCGAGCATCTCGACCGGCTGGGCAAGCAGCTCGGCACGGTGCAGTCGACCTACGACGACCTGTCGGGCGTGCGGCGGCGCCAGCTCGAGAAGCGACTCGACGAGATCGACAACCTCCGAACCGCACGCGGCCTCGCCGTCCCCGACGAAACCCCTGTGCTGAGGGAGGTGAACGCCTTCTAACGTGGATGGCGTGACGAGCACGTTGATGCGCGAGGTCCTTCGGGACCGGAGCCGCTGATCGACGTCGCGCGCCGGGCCCATTGATCGGGCCCGGACATCATCACCTCGGTCACGGGCCCTCGTTCGGGAGGAGAACCCCATGACCGACACCCTCGTAGCCCCAGCGACCGACCCCTCTAAGGTGGCGCGCGTGGGCCGCTTCTACGTCACGACGCCGATCTACTACGTCAACGACGCCCCCCACATCGGCCACGCGTACACGACCGTCACCGCGGACGCCGTCGCTCGATGGCATCGCCTGATCGGCGACGACACCTACTTCCTCACGGGTACCGACGAGCACGGCCTCAAGATCCAGCGGACCGCCGAGGCGAACGGCGTGACGCCGCGCGAGTGGGCCGACCGCACCGTCGAGCGCTTCAAGGAAGCGTGGGCCGAGCTGAACATCAGCAACGACGACTTCATTCGCACGACCGAACCCCGGCACTACACCGCGGTGCAGGAGTTCATGCAAAGGGTCTACGACAACGGCTTCATCGAGCTGAGCACGTACGAGGGCCTGTACTGCGTGGCCTGCGAGGCGTACTACACCGAGGACGAGCTGGTCGACGGCAACTGCCCAATCCACCTCCGCCCGGTCGAGCTGCTGAAGGAGGAGAACTACTTCTTCAAGCTCTCGCAGTTCCAGCAGCCGCTGCTCGACTGGTACGAATCGCATCCGGACTTCGTGCGGCCCGAGTCGAAGCGCAACGAGGCCCTCGGGTTCATTCGCCAAGGGCTCGAGGACTTCTCGATCAGCCGCACGTCGATCACCTGGGGCGTGCCGATCAAGTGGGACCCCGCGCACGTGACGTACGTCTGGTACGACGCGCTCATCAACTACGCGACGGCGGTCGGGTTCGGTACGGACAACGAACGCTTCGAGACGTGGTGGCCGGTCGCGCATCACCTCATCGGCAAGGACATCCTTCGGTTCCACTGCGTGTACTGGCCGGCGATGCTGCTCGCCGCCGGTCTCGACCCGCCAGCGCGCATCAGCGTGCACGGCTTCCTGCTCGTCGGCGGCGAGAAGATGAGCAAGACCCGACTGAACCAGATCGCGCCGTCGGACCTCGTCAAGGACTTCGGAGTCGACGGGTTCCGCTACCACTTCCTGCGCGACACGCCGTTCGGTCCCGACGGCGACTTCAGCTACGAGCGCATGGTCGACCGCTACAACAGCGACCTCGCCAACAACCTCGGCAACCTGTTGTCGCGGGTCGCGACGGTGGTCGACAAGAAGTGCGGCGGGATCGGTCCGGCGCCCGCGCCCGACAGCCCGCTCGCGCCGATCGCGGCCGAGGCCTACGCGGATGCGGCCGAAGCGTGGGCCAACGTCCAGCCGTCGCTCGCCCTCGAGGCCACGTGGCGACTGGTGCGGGAGGCCAACGCGCATCTCGAAGCCAACGAACCGTGGAAGGCCGACCCGGGTCCGGCGGTCGACGCCGTGCTCGGCGACGCCTTGGAGGTCCTGCGCCTCGTCGCGATCCTGGCGAGCCCGGCGATCCCCGAGACGGTCGCCGAGCTGTGGCGCCGGTTGGGCCTGTCGGGCTCTCCGGACGAGCAGCGTCTCCCGGAGGCCTCCCAGTGGGGCCTCTATCCCGGGGGTCTGCCGGTCGAGAAGGGCAAGGCCCTCTTCCCTCGCATCAATGTGGACTGACGACCACTGTCACCTCCCCGAGGCCATCGGGGAGGCGGCGGCGGTCGTCGAGGATGCGAAGGCGGCCGGCGTCACGCGGATGATCACGATCGGCACGACGCTCGAGGACTCGAAGGCGGCAATCGCCCTTGCCTCCGAGCTCGAGGGCGTCGCGGCGACCGTCGGCATCCACCCGCACGAAGCGAAGGACGGGCTCGACGGCATCGAGGCCTTGCTGCGCGAACCCAACGTGGTGGCCGTCGGCGAGTGCGGGCTCGACTACCACTACGACCACTCGCCGCGAGCGGTACAGCGCGACGTGTTCGCGCGCCAGATCGCGCTCGCGCGCACGCACGATCTCGCGCTCGTGATCCACACGCGCAACGCGTGGGACGACACGTTCGCGCTGCTCGAGGACAACGGCGTCCCATCGCGCACGGTGTTCCACTGCTTCAGCGGCGGTGAGCACGAAGCTCGTCGCGCGCTCGATCTCGGCGCGTACCTGTCGTTCTCCGGCATCGTCACGTTCCCGAAGGCCGACGACGTGCGCGCCGCCGCTGCGCTGTGCCCGGCCGACCGGCTGCTGGTCGAAACCGACTCGCCGTACCTCACCCCCGTGCCCCACCGGGGCACCCCCAACCGACCGGCCTTCGTGACCCTCGTGGGGGAGGCCATCGGGAACCTGAAGGGGGCATCGGCCGAGGAGATGGCCGCCCTGACCTGGGCAAATGCCGACCGCGCCTACCGGCTCGCCGAGCTCCGTCCGGAGGACTAGCCCGCAAGTTTGCGTTCGCGTTACGGCCCCCCTAGCTTCGCTGAGCCACGCACAGAAGCAACTCGAACCGCCAGAGAAGGAAGGACGGAGCTCTGGAGGCAGAAGAAGCTGAGGTGCGGCAGCCGTACGTCGTTCCCCGACGTCGCCTGGTTTTCGCCGTCTGGTTGACGGTGCTGGCACTGCCGATCCTCGTGATCGACAACATCCCGAGAACCGACGCCAGGGCGGCTGCCGTCCGGGCCGACAGCACGCGCATCGTCGATGCAACGCCGGCGAGCGACTTCTCTGTCGTGCCCACGACGGTGCTCGAACTGGTGACGACCACGGCGCCGTCCACGACCGCGCCCTCGTCATCGTCGAGCACCACGGCGACGACGCGGCCGCGAGCCAAGGCAGCGGCGGCGCCGAGCAGCACGACGACCACCACGCGACCCCGATCGACGACGACCACCACATCGACGACCACCGCGTCGAACACGGAGACGGGTGGCGCCTCCTGGTACGACTACCGGTCCGGTGAGTGTGCCCACCAGACGATCCCGAAGGGCACCGTGGTCACCGTCACCAACCTGGCCAACGGCGCCTCGACGACCTGCGTGGTCACCGACCGCGGTCCCTACTCGGGCGGGCGCATCATCGACCTCGATCGGGGCACGTTCGCCCAGATCGCCGATCCCGGCTCCGGCGTCATCCAGGTCCGCATCACCTGGTGAGATAGCCGGGTGCTGACCCGGCGTCAGGCCCACGAACTCCTCGAACGGCATGGCGTCCGGCCGAGCCGCGCCCTGGGTCAGAACTTCGTCGTCGACCCCAACACCGTGCGCCGCATCGTGCGCGTGGCCGGGGTCGAGCCCGGGGACCGGGTCGTGGAGGTCGGGGCGGGTCTCGGGGCGCTCACGCTGGCGCTGGTCGAGGCGAAGGCGCAGGTGACTGCGGTCGAGCTCGATCGCCATCTGATCCCGCTGCTCGAGGAGGTGCTCGCCGGAGTCGACCCCAGGCCGTTGGTCGTGCAGGCAGACGCACTCGCGCTCGACTGGCCGTCGGTCCTCGACCCAGGCGAACGGTGGCAGCTCGTCGCCAACCTTCCGTACAACGTGGCGACGCCCCTGGTGCTCGACGTCCTCGACGGCGTGCCGCAGGTCGACCGCATGCTGGTGATGGTGCAACGCGAGGTCGCCGAACGGCTCGCGTCGCCGCCGGGCTCGAAGACCTATGGCATCCCGTCGGTGAAGGTCGCGTACTGGGCCGATGCGGAGATCGTGGGCCGCGTCGGCCCGACGGTGTTCCTGCCGCAGCCGCGCGTCGAGTCGGCCTTGGTGCGGATCGTTCGGCGCGCCACGCCGGCGACGGACGCGGACTTCGACGCGTTGTTCGCACTCGTGCGCGCCGGCTTCGGTCACCGGCGCAAGATGCTGCGCGGCGCGCTGGCCGGTCTCGTCGATGTGGAGGCCTTCGACCGCGCCGGTATCTCTCCGGAGTCGCGCGCCGAGCAGCTGTCCGTCGCCGACTGGGGCAGGCTCGTGCAGTGATCGAGCTCCTCGCTCCGGCGAAGCTCACCGTCTCCTTGCGCATCACCGGCGTGCGAGAGGACGGCTACCACCTGCTCGATGCCGAGATGGTGAGCCTCGACCTCGCGGACGCGCTCACGCTCTCCGATGGCGATGGCCTCGAGGTGATCGGCGCCGACGCCCCTGCGGACGACAGCAACCTCGTGCAGCAGGCGCTGTCGCTCGTGCATCGACGGGCCCACGTGCGGCTCGACAAGCGCATCCCACCGGGAGCAGGTCTCGGGGGCGGATCGTCCGATGCCGCGGCCGGGCTGAGGTGGGCCGGGATCAACGATCCGGTGCTCGCCGCGCGGCTCGGAGCCGACGTCCCGTTCTGTCTACGCGGCGGACGAGCACGAGTCCGCGGCGTCGGTGAGATCCTCGCGCCGCTGCCGTTCGAGTCACGGGCCTACACGCTCGTGTTGCCGCCGTTCGGTTGCTCGACGGTTGCGGTGTACCGGAAGTGGGACGAGCTCGGTGGCCCGACGGGGCCGGGCGACAACGACCTCGAGCACGCCGCGCTGGCCGTGGAGCCTCGCCTCACCGAATGGCGCGATCGCCTCGGTGACGCCGCCGGGCGCACGCCGCAGCTCGCGGGGAGCGGCTCGACGTGGTTCGTCGAAGGCGAGTTCCCGGGTGAGGATCGGGTCGTCGTGCGGACGACCGAGGGCTTCGGCTGATCACTCCCGTCCAGGTCGTGCCTCGAGTGCGCCTTCGACGAGTGTCGCCATCGCTTCGCCGCACGCGAGAAGCGCGTCGGTTCGCTGCGTGGTGCGTACGAAGACGAACGCTCCTTCGAGCGCGGACAGGATCACATGCGCGAGCGCGACGGCTTCTTCTGCAGACACACCGTTCGAAACCAACAGTGCGGTGAGACCCTCGTGCCAAGAGTCGAAGACCTCGGCAATCGTCTGCCGCAAACCTTCATTCGTGCTCGCAACCTCGAGTGCCACTGTCTCGATGGGGCAGGCGTCGGCGAAGTCGGTCTCGACGAGCGTGGCCGCCGCAGAGGCGAAGGCGGCCCGGATGTTCGCCGGTAGGTCAGGACCGTCGAGGAGCTTGCCGGCAACGAGCGTGGCGTACTCCTGCCCGGCGCGCGAGATCGTCGCCGCGGCGAGCTCGTCCTTGCCCCCCGGGAAGTGGTGGTACAGCGACCCGAACGGCGCGTTCGCGGCGGCGAGGATCTGCTTGATGCCGGTGCCGGCCAAACCCTGACGCCGGAACAGTTCGGTGCTGGCGTCGAGAATCCGTTCCCTCGTGTTGCCCACGCCGAACAGCTTACGGTACCGTCTCGCTAGAGCGATCTATCTAGTTGGCTGTGCGGGCGAACGATCGAAGGGAGCGAAGTGATCCTCCAGTCCCCAACCCGCCGGCTGCGGCTCCTGCAGGTGGTGCTGCTGGTCGCCATCGCGGAGTCGTTCGTGCACTACCTCGACAACACGATCGAGTTCTCGGACTACCGCGGGCCGCAT
>DASUCS010000055.1:0-25766 GCA_036275935.1 Acidimicrobiales bacterium | reverse complement strand
CAGTGCTGCAGTCGGCGCCTCGAAGAACACAGGTCCCTTGCGCACGACAGCCTGAACGCTTCGGATGTCGCTGTCGAACATCCACAGCGCGGTCGCGTACTTGTGCACGACATCGTCGAACAGGTGGCCGCCGGGACTCTTCTCGTTGAACCGCCATGTGTAGCCGTCGGCATGGAGGCCTTGCTGGAACGGGGAGTCGGTCGTCCCTACGACGGTCTTGACCCTGAACACCGTCGGCGTGCCAATCGCACCATCGGCGATCAGCTCCTTCGCCTTCACCAGCGGTGGGTAGTGGTAGGCGCATTCGGAGATGCGGTACACGACACCCGCACGCTCCACCTCGTCGAGCATCTCGCGTCCCTGGCGGACGCTGTTGGCCATCGGCTTCTGACACGAGACGTGCTTGCCGGCGCGTGCCGCGGCGATGACGTGCGCGTGATGCAAATGGGTCGGCGTGAGGATCTCGACTGCGTCTATGTCACCGTCGGCGAGCAGGTCGTCGAGATCGGCGTACACCCGGTCGATGTTCCAGCGGTCAGCCGCCTCGCGCGCACGGCCCTCGTGCGGATCGCAGACCGCGATGACGTCGCAGGCCTCGTGCTCGACGTACCCCGGCACGTTGAGCTGCGCGATGTTGCCCGCACCGACGATTCCGAGCCGCACTCGATCCATCGGGCGATCGTACGATCCGACAATGACGGTGACCGGTTTGGCCAATCTTGCGGTGAAGGTCTCGGATCTCGAGTCAGCGTGTCGCTGGTATCGGGACGCCGGCGCGGTGGTCACCACTCCGGTGGAATGGGAGAACGGTCTGCGCGCCGACGTCACGCTCGGGACGTTGCATCTCACGTTGTTCACGCGCGCCATCTACGAGGACGCATGTGAGCTACCGGCGGAGGGCTTCTTGCATCCCGCGCTGTTCGTGGACGACCTCGACGCAGAGTTGGCGCGTCACACCGTGCTCTGGGGACCGCGCGAGGTGTCGGGCGCCTTCGGCACTCGCCGCATCGCGTTCGTCGAGGCCCCGGGCGGCATCCGACTCGAATTCATGGAACAAGTCGCGGCACCGGAGCAGTCCTGACAGAGCAACGCTGCTACTGGTCCACGCGCAATCCGCGGCGCAGTGCGACGAGCAGCTCTTCGTTGGCGCGCCTCGACACGGCCGCGCTGGTGACGAGGCTCGAGCCGTGAAAGGTGCCAGGGAAGCTGTGCAGCTCGACCTGCACGCCCGCTTCCATGAGTCGCAAGGCGTACACGATGCCCTCGTCGCGCAACGGGTCGAACTCCATCGTCGTGAGATACGTCGGCGGGAGCCCGGCGAGATCGGGGGCGATCGAAGGTGACGCGTACGGAGAGACGTCGCCGTCGTGGTCGGGTCCCAGGTAGCGCTGCCAGCTGAGGACGGCTTGCGGATGGCTCCACATCGGGGTGTCGGTGAAGGCGCGCATGCTGGCGGTCTCGAGCCGGTGGTCGAGCTCCGGAATGCCGAGGAACTGGAAGCACACCGGCGGACCGCCCCGATCGCGTGCCAGCAGCACCGTGCCCGCGGTCAGTCCGCCACCCGCGCTCTGGCCGCCCACTCCGATGCGATCCGGATCGACGCCGAGATCCTCCGCCGTGTCGTGCAACCAACACAACGCGGCGTAGCAGTCCTCGATCCCCGCGGGGAACGGATGCTCCGGCGCGAGGCGGTACTCGACCGTCGCGGCCACGATCCCGAGCTGCCGCGCGACCGACACGCACATGCCGTGCTCCATCTCGACCGAGCCACTGACGAACCCGCCACCATGGATGTCGAGCAGAGCCGGTCGACCGCCGGCGGGCGCGGCGCCATCAGGTGTGTACACACGAACGAGCACGTCCGCGCCGCCCTTCGGGCCGGGCGCGAAGTGGTCGGTCACCGTGACACCGCTCGTGTCGACGGCCGCATTGATCGGCGCAAGCAGCTCCGCAAGCCGCGCTCGGCCGCCCTCGACGTCGTCGAGCTCGGGCGGCGGGAGGATGTCCAGGAACGGCAGGAACTCGGGGTCGATTGCGTACGCCATCACAGGACTCCGCGGCTCTCGTACGGCGGACACATGCCGTTGCCGAGTTGGTCGGCGCGAGCGTGCAGCTGCGCGCCGACGTGGTCGGCGCCGATCATGATGACGAAGCGCTCGTCCTTCACCCCTTGCAGCGCCACGCGGGCGAGCTCATTGAGGTCCTGCCACGGAAGCTCGTAGCCACCCTCCTTGGCTTTGGCCTCGAGCACTTCGACTGTGATCGACGGCGTCGTGCGAGGTCGTTCGCGCGCGTACTCGGCTGGTCGGCGCGACTCGGCGGTCCACATGCCGGTCTTCAGCATCCCGCCGGATGGATAGAACACCGATGCGCGCAGCTTCAGCTCGTCGGCGAGGAACTGGTTCTGCAACATCTCCGTGTAGGCGCTCACCGCCGCCTTGCTGGCTGCGTACACGGCTGCGGTCGGCATGTAGGAGAACCCACCGTTCGGCGACGACGTGTTGACGATGTGGCCGTCATCGCCGCCGTCGATCATCCGGGGAACGAATGCCGCCACGCCGTTGGCGACGCCGAGCACGTTCACGTCGAAGACCCACCGCCAGTCATTCGGCGTCGACTCCCACGGCTTGGCCGAAGGTGCGCCGACGCCGGCGTTGTTGAAGAGAAGGTGACATCCGCCGAACTCGGACCACGTGCGGTCGGCCAGCGCTTCCATCGATGCTGCGTCGGTGACGTCGCCGTGCACGCCGATGGCGTTGCCCTTGGCGCACAGCTCCTTGGTCGTCGTTGCGAGCAATTCGTCCTGCACGTCCGCGACGACGACGTTGGCGCCCTCGGCGACCAGCTCCTCGCACAATGCCTTGCCGATCCCACCCGCACCGCCGGTGACGACCGCAACCTTGTCACGTAGTTCTTTCATGCGTCCTTCAGCTCGAGGAGTTGGGTCTTGACCACCTTGCCGTTCTCGTTGCGCGGCAGCGCCGGCACGCGGACGAAACGTACAGGCACCTTGTACGGAGCGACGTGCGCCCGACAGAGAGTCTCGAGCTCCACATCGTTCGTCGGTGATCGCTCGACCACGAACGCGACGGGGACCTCGCCGAGCCGTGCATCGGGTGCACCGACGACGGCAACGTCCATGACGGACGGCCACAGTCGAAGGACCTCTTCGATCTCGCCCGGATGCACCTTGAGCCCGCCGCGATTGATCATGTCGGAGACGCGTCCGTCGATCCACACGAACCCGTCCTCGTCGATGCGAGCGATGTCGCCGGTGTGGTGCCAGTCGTCGAATCGGCCCGGGATGCGGATGAGGAGCTCATCGGTGTCGTCGTCGGTACGGGCTTCGACACCGTTGTGCGTCCGGCCGACGGCGCCGAGCTTGTCGTCGCCGAACGCCTTGAGGTCGGCCGCGCTCCAGCCGATCACCTCGCCGCCGAGCTCCGTCTGGCCGTAGCCGTTCAAGACGCTGATGCCGAAGCGGTCGCGGAACCGGCGGGCCTGCAGGGGCGAGAGCGGCGCCGAGATGCTGCGCACGTACTTGAGCGGCGTCAGCTCGTCGATCGTCGCGTCGTCCGACAGCATCACCATCGCTGCCGGAGGGAGCACAGTGCTCTTGATGGCGAACCGCTTGACGAGGTCGGCGAACTCGTGTGTCTCGAATCGGTCCATGAGCACGACGGGGGCGCCAGTGCGGAACGCGAAGAGCACTTGGTAGATGCCGTTCCACAGACCGAGCGACACCGGGACGAGATTCGGCATCGGCGGCTTGGTTGGATCGGCCGGGCGGGCCCGGAGCGTGCCGAGCACCTGGTCGATGCCCTCGAGCACGCGCGCGTGCAACAACGGCACCGGCTTCGGAGCGCCCGTCGTGCCGGACGTGAAGGACACGACGGCGACGCCCCGTTCGAACTCACGACCGAGGACGTCGCGCTCGATCCGTTCGATTTCGGTTCGGGTCAGCCGGGGGTTCACAGGGACGTACACGCCACCGGCCTTCCACACGGCAAAGAGGTTGGCGATCAGCTCGCCGCCGTTCGGGAGCGGCCGGCCGATCGCCGTACCCGGGGTGATGTCGTACTGCGCCGTGAGCGCGTCGACGCGCGCCCGCAGGCGAGACCCGGTCCATTCGCCGTCGGGCGCGTAGACGACGATGTCCTCGCTCGCCGGCGGAAGGACGTCGAGCAGCGTCAGGTCTGCCAACGCGGCTCACGCTTCTCGGCGAACGCGGCCGGGCCTTCGGCCTGGTCGGGATGACCCCACATCGACATGAGCTCCTGCGCGCCCGCCTTGCACGCGTCGGTCAGACCCATCTCCAACGCGTACGACAGCGCGCGCTTCGTCGCCGCCATCGCGGCAGGGCTGTTGCGCGCGATCGTCTCGCCGAGCTCTTGTGCGCGTTCGCGCAGTCGCTCCGGCGGGTCGACGACCTCGCTGACCATTCCGAGCTCGTACGCGCGGGCGGCGGAGAGCCGTTCGTGCCGGCCCAGGAAGGCCATGCGCATCACGGCCTCGACCGGGATCTTGCGCATCAGGCCGATCGCCTCGATCGACACGACCTGTCCGACGGACACGTGCGGATCGAAGAACTGCGCATCTGACGCGCAGATCACGATGTCGGCGTCGGCGACCCAATGGAAGCCGCCACCCGCGCACAATCCGTTGACCGCGGTGATGACCGGCTTCCACACCTTCTGGTGCCACGCCGTGAAGTGGAGATCCCAGTTCTCGAGGCTCTCGCCGTAGCGCTGCATGCCGACGCCGTCGGACGCGATCTCCGTGACGTCGACACCCGTCTGGAAGGCCCGTCCATTGCCCGTGTGCACGATGACCCGGACATTCGGGTCACGGTCGAGCTCGAGCCACGCGTCGCCGAACTCCTCGCGCATCTTCCAGTTCATCGCGTTGAGCTGGTCGGGACGGTTGTTGATCAGCCAGCCGACCGGTCCGTGCCGCTCGACGATCAGATGCTCGTAGCTCACGATCGCGGGACGTCCTTCCAGGGTGACTTCGAGTACTGGTCCGGTTCGCGGGGGAGCCCGAGAACTCGCTCGCCGATCACGTTCTTGTTGACCTCGGTGGTACCGCCCTCGATCGTGTTGGCCCGGCTGCGCAGCATGCCCTTGACCGTGCGGTCGAGGGCGTCATCCGGCCACGCCATCGCACTCGCGCCCATGAGATCGACCGCCGCGAGCTGGATGCGTTGATTGAGGTCTCCTTGGTGCACCTTGCCGATCGACGTGAGCGGGCCACCGCGCAATCGACGATTCGTCCAGGCGCGGATCTGTTCCTCGCCCCAGAGCTTCACCACGCGCTGCCGCATGACGGCATCCTCGATGCCACGATCGGTCAGCGCATCCGCGCCGGAGCCGCCGATGCGATCCACGCCGCCGGATCCCGCGCCCGACACCATCTGTCGCTCCCCGGACAACGTTGCGCCCGCGACCTTCCACCCGCCGCCCTCTGCACCGACGCGCTGGAAGTCCGGTATCCGTACCTCGTCGAGGAACACCTCGTTGAAGTCGATCTCGCCGGTGATGTGGCGCAACGGACGAACCGTGACCCCGGGCGCGTGCAGGTCGACGAGGAAGTAGGTGATGCCGTCTCGCTTCGGCACGTCGGGGTTCGTGCGGGCGAGGCACACCGCCCAGTCCGACAGGTGTGCCCACGTCGTCCAGACCTTCTGACCGCTGAGCACCCAGTCATCGCCATCGCGAACGGCACGGGTCGCGAGTGAGGCCAAATCCGATCCGGCGCCCGGCTCGCTGAACAGCTGGCACCACTTCTCCGTGTTGTCGACGATCCGCGGCAGAAACCGCAGCCGCTGCTCCTCGGTGCCGTGCGCGAACAGCGCCGGCGCACAGAGATTGAGGCCGAGCGGATTGAGTCGACCGAGCGCGTAGGGCGTCAGCACGGCTTCGATCTCGCGAGCGGTCGGCACATCGAGACCGAGGCCGCCGTACTCCTTCGGCCACGTCGGCGCCACCAGACCTGATGCGGCGAAGGTTGGGTACCAGGCTTCGTACTCGGCGAAGGTGCGCACTTCCCGGATCGGTCGACCGGCCTCGGCGGCGTCACGCCACGCCGCGGGTACGTGTTGGTCGACCCACATCCGGGCGTCTGCCGCGCTGCTGATCACCTGCCGCGGAACTCCGGGTCGCGTTTGTCCACGAACGCTTTCAGCCCCTCGCGGAAGTCCTCGCTGCGACTCGACAGCTCCATGGCGAACGCCTCGTCGCGCAAATGCTGCTCGAGCGTGTGCTCGGCCGAGGTGTGCAGGAGCCATTTTGTGAGACCGACTGAGACGGTGGCGCCAGTCGCGAGCCGGGCCGCCAACTCGTGTGCGGTGTCGTCGACGTCGGCTGCGGCGACGACCGTGTGCGCCAGGCCCCACGCGACCGCGGTACGTCCATCGATCGCCGTTCCGAGGATCAGCAGTTCACGCGCGTGCTGCATCCCGACGAGCCGGGGGAGCAGCCACGTGCCGCCGGAGTCGGGCGCGAAGCCGCGCCGGCTGAACGGCTCCCACACGCGCGCGTCATCGGCAACGACGGCGAAGTCCGATGCGGCGAGGACGTGCAGTCCGATGCCCGCGATCCAGCCCCGGGCGGCGACCACGATCGGCACCTGCGTTGTGCAGAACACCGGAATCAGGCGATGCGCCTGCGCGGGAAGACGTCGTTGGATCGAGCCGATTCGAGGACGCTGCTCACCATCGGCGGCGTTGCGGCCAACGATGTCGAAGCCACTGCAGAAGTGCTCGCCCTCGGCCGTGAGCAGGATCGAACGCACGGACTCGTCACGACCCGCCCCGTCGACCTCGTCGATCAGCGTCTGCACCATGGCGTCGTCGAGTGCATTGCGCTTCTTCGGCTTGTCGAGGTGCAGGCGCAGCACGCCGCCGTCGCGCGAGACGTGGACGGTCATCGGTCTCCCCACCTCGCGGCGATCTCCTCGAGCGCGCCCTGCAGATCCGTGGCCGGCGGGTCGGGCAGTCGAACCTGACCGTGCTCGCGGGACGGCAGCAGGATCGTCGCGTGCCCCGGTGTCGTCTCCTGCCCTCGCTGGTTCGTGCACGACAGGTCGAGATCCACGGCAGGACGATCGCCCTCGGCGACGTACTTGCGCGCAACGGTGCCCCGAACCCATTGCGTGTCACCGACGTAATTGAAGAGCCGGAACTCACAGTCGAGCTTCCACAACCATGCGTCGTCACCCATCCAATCGGTGCACAGGTGGATCAGCCACGTCTCGCGCATGCGGCCGTAGTCGAACGTCGTCGGGTTGCCGGAGCGCTTGGCGAACTCGGGATCCCAGTGCACGCGTTGCATCACATCGGGCACGTTGTGCTCGTCGCGATGGAAGAAGCGCGGAATGCGCGCGCGGTTCTTGGCCGCCAATCGCAGTGCCTTCACCCCGTACAGCCCCATGCCCATGCCGACGTGCCAGCAGATCATGTCGGTGACGGTGAGTGGACCCTTGACGAGCGGTCCGACGTCGTCGCCCTCTTCGACGTCCTCCCACCATCGAGGCTCGGCGCCTCGCGGTGTCTCGGAGGCGTACTGCTTCTCGATCGCCTCGATGTCGTCGTCGGTGTAGGACGCCAGTTCGATGTCGTCGTACTTCTTGCGTGCTCGAGCCTTGGTGCGCTCGGTGCGAATCATCAACCGGTACTGACCAGCGAGCAAAGGGCCTTCCACCTCGCGGAACACCTGACCCGTCCACTCGTGCACAGCCCGTTCGGCGAACTCGCTCGGCTTGTCCAGGACCGCGACCAGCGCATTGCGACGAGCGACGCGCGTGAGCGGCCTCAGCGGGTGCCACCACTCCCGCGCCGATGCGGCGTAGAACGCGTGCACGCCGCGCAGCGGGTCGCCCTTCAACAGCGACGCGGTGTCGGCGTCGAGTTCGGTGATTTCGTCGTCGCCGATCAAGGTGTCGCCGCCGACGAGGACGGGCGGTGCGATCGGGCCGTTCCAGCGCGTGGTCTCCGCGTACGAAGGATCGCACCAGAGCGGGTTGTCGTCGCCGTAGGCCTCGGCGACGTGACGGAACGTGTCAGTGGTCGGCAGCGAGTAGTGCGGCGCCATCGGATGTGGTTCCGCGACGCCGATGCGGGCGCGCAGTCGTGCGATCGCGTCGTCGGTGATCTGGCCGTCGACCCGCGTGGACTCGCTCATACCTGGTCCAGTGGCCGGCGATCCTGAACCGATGGTTGGCGCCCGATGCGCATCGGCGACAGCTCGGCATCGACGAGGACCGTGCGCTGCCACGTCGCACCGAAGTCGATCAGACCCTTGCTCCAGCCGGCGAGCTCGCCGTCGCCGTGCCATGCCTGCTCGAAGTCGCCCCACGCCTTCCAGTTCGGGCACGCCCACAACACGACGCACTCGTCGTCGGCCCGCATCGCCGTGCGGAACGCACCGACCAGCTCGAGCCCCTCCACCTCGTAGAGGCTCTCACCTGTGGCGCGCACGGCGTCGAGGAGCTCCGACGCGCGACCCGGTGGCACGCGCACGATCTCGTGGCAGTACAGCGCGCCACGAACGCCGTTGGCGCAGAGGTCGTCGATCCCCGCGCTGTCATCGTCGGGGACGAGGATGCGGTCGAGCCCGCCGCGCCGGAACTGCGACGCCGTCGCCCACCACTCGGCGAGTGAGGGGTCCTGGTCACGCCCACCCGAGGTCTCGACCTCGAAGTTGTGCACGAGCCCGTCCCAATCGGCGAACTCCCACATGTTGACGACCTCGGGCCACCGGCCCGTCGAGCCGATCGTCGACCAGACGCCGTAGCAACGCTGGTTGCGCTCCTCGAGGGCGACGGGCACCCAGTTCGCGGTCATGTGGTGCTGGTACTTGGCGCGGTTGTGTCCCACGATCTCGATCAATTCGTGGATGTACACCCTCGTCGTCACGCGGTCAGGCGCTCATGCACTCGTGTTCGACGGCCACTGCGGACGGTGATAGCCGTCGAAGCGCAGCTCACCGCCGCGGAGCTCGCGGATCGTGAGGAAGTCGCCCTTGTAGCCCTTGCGATCCCACGGACCGAACTGGATGTAGGTCCCCGGCCCGCCGTTCGTCGCCGGCATCCACCGGATCCGCTCCATGCCTTCCTTCACCCAGCGCGGTTCAGGGATGGCGGCGTTGCCGATGCCGTGGATGGCGACGCGCGCCGTGTCGTACGCCAGTGCGACGACGACATTGCGCGTCGCCCGGCCGAAGCGGGCCTGCATCCGTTCGATCATCGCGTTGTAGTTCTCGTTGGCGCCGTCCTCGCCGAGCTGATCGACGCCGTGCCACCCCTCGAGGCCCTCGGCCCACTTGTTCGAGTTCGAATAGAACATGAACGCGGTGCCCATGACCCGCGGCGGATCCCAGTCGAGCGCACGGAGTGCCTCGGCGAAGTGGAACGTGGCGTAGCCGTAGCCGCCGTAGTAGATGCCCTCGACACCGAGATCCTTCATCAGCGCGAGGTCATCTTTCAGCCCGCGAGGATTCGGCTCGAGCTTCACCTCCCGCATCACCTTCAGTCCGAGTTGCAGCGCGGTGTCGCGGAAGTAGTCGGCGTAGTCGCGGCCCGACGAGCCCTGCTCCCAGAACATCCCGACCTTCTCGATGCCCTTCGCCTTCAACCACTGCGCGCACATCACACCTTCGGTGGGGATGTCGCCGTTGGCAACGGTGAAGCAGTACTCCGACGCGAACTTGTGGGCCCCCGTCCAGCCGACGCACGCGACCTTCAGCTCGTTGGCGAGGTCCTGCAACACGAGCGAGTTGTCGCTGATCATCGGACCGAGCACGACGACGCACCCTTGTTCGACCAACCACCGGTAGCCGTCACGGACCTTGCGGTAGTTCTCGCGCGGCAATGCCCGTGCATCCGCGATGACGAGCTCGATCGGTCCGCGGCCGTACACGCCCTCGTTGAGCGCGTCCTCGATGGCGAGGATCGTGGGGTCGATCCAGTCGGCGAGCAACTGGCCGAGGTCCATGTCGATGAGCACGCCGATCTTCACAGGCTCGAACGGGTCGCCCTGCGTCACGACGCCGCGCGTCGGCGGATAGATCGTGATGCCCTGCACGGCCCGGTCGCCGATCGCGCCCCCGCCCTCGTACCACGCCGACCCTTCGCCCCGACCGCCCGTCAGGTAGCTCTCGGTTCCGAACCGCACCGACGAAACCGCTCGATCGGATTGCGCGATCCCCAGATCGACGGGCGCGGGGAACATCCGGTCCGCGTACCGAGGCTCGTCCTGTTCGGTCATGCTCCCCCCGAGCTCGTTTGAACCGCAGTTCAGACTAGAGTATCCGAGATTCGGCAGGGGAGGAGAAGCCGTGACGACGATCGACACGGACGCGCTGATCATGGTGAGCGTCGACGACCACCTCGTCGAGCCGCCCGAGATGTTCGAGGCGACCATCCCCACGAAGTGGCGTGATCGTGCCCCGCGCGTCGTGCGGCAGAAGGATGGTTCGGACGTGTGGACGTTCGAGGGCGCAGTGATCCCGAACGTCGGCCTGAACGCCGTCGCCGGTCGGCCGAAGGAGGAGTACGGCATCGAGCCGACCGCGTTCGACGAGATGCGTCCCGGGTGCTTCGACGTGGACGAGCGGATCAAGGACATGGATGCCGGCGGTGTGCTCGGTTCGATGTGCTTCCCGTCGTTTCCGGGTTTCTCGGGTCGCTTGTTCGCGGCAACCCCGGAGAAGGAGCTCGCGCTCGCCGTCTTGCAGGCGTACAACGACTGGCATGTCGATGTGTGGTGCGGCTCGCACCCCGGCCGCTTCATTCCGATGGGCTTGCCGGTGCTGTGGGATGCCGAGCTGTGCGCCGCCGAGGTGCGGCGGCTCGCCGGCAAGGGCGTCCACAGCCTCACGTTCACCGAGAACCCGCACACGCTCGGGTATCCCTCGTTCCACAGCGACCATTGGGATCCGCTGTGGCGAGCGCTGTGCGACACCGGCACCGTGCTGTCGATTCATCTCGGCTCGTCGGGCCAGCTCGCAGTGACGGCGCCGGACGCGCCGGTCGATGTGATGATCACCTTGCAACCGATGAACATCTGCTCTGCGGCGGCGGATCTGTTGTGGAGTCGCGTGCTCAAGGAGTTCCCTGACATCCGCATCGCGTTGTCGGAGGGCGGAACCGGTTGGATCCCGTACTTCATCGACCGGCTCGATCGCACGTACGACATGCATCATCTCTGGACGGGGCAGGACTTCGGTTCGCGCAAACCGAGCGACGTGTTCCGTGAGCACTTCCTCACGTGCTTCATCGCCGATCCGATCGGTTTGCGAATGCGCAACGAGATCGGCATCGACAACGTGTGTTGGGAATGCGACTACCCGCACAGCGACTCGTCGTGGCCCGAGGCGCCCGAGGAGCTGGCGAAGGTGGCGGAGCAGTACGACGTCCCGCAATCCGACCTCGACAAGATCACGTACCAGAACGCTCTGCGCTGGTATTCGTACGACCCCTTCGCGCACGTGCCGAAGGAGGAGGCGACCGTCGGTGCGTTGCGGGCGAAAGCCGGCGATCATGACGTGAGCATCCGTTCCTTCGACCACGGCCGGTTCGAGCGCACGGGCAAGGGCATCGAGATCGGCAAGCTGGCCCCCAAGGCCACCGCCTGACGCTGGACCTCAGCGTCGTTCGTAGGTGATGCCGGACGACTCGACGTCCCATGTCGTCGCGGTGACGCCTTCGTCGCGCAGCTCGCGCTTCAGCACTCGGCCGACAGGGGAGCGCGGGAGCTCGCTACGGAACTCGATGTAGCGGGGGAGGGCGAAGTACGGCAGCTCGTCGATGCACCAACGGAACAGAGCTTCCTCGGTGATCGACGCACCTTCCTTGACCGTCGCGGTGACCTTCAAGTCGTCCTCGGTCATCTCGCTCGGTACCGCGTGCACGGCGACATCCGCGAGCGCGCCGTGCGACATGAGGACGCGCTCGACTTCGAAGCTCGAGATGTTCTCGCCTCGCCGTCGCAGGTAGTCGGCCTTGCGGTCGACGAAGAACAGGTAACCGTCGTCGTCCACCCTCCCGATGTCACCGGTGTGGTACCACCAGTTTCGACTCGTCTCGACGGTGGCATCCGGTCGGCCCCAGTAACCCTCGAACATCGTGTGCGGGCGCTTGGGACGAAGCACGATCTCTCCGTCCGTGCCTCGCGGCAGCTCGTGATCGTCGTCGTCGAAGATGCGGACATCGAAGTACTCGTCGTTGATCACGCCGGCGGCGTTCGGTTTGTTCTCGATGCCGGGCGGCTGCCACGACACCAGCGACGCCTCGGTGACGCCGTACGCGCCGCTGAACGTGTCGATGCCGAAGCGTGCCCGCAGAATCGAATCGACCTCGACCGGAAGTGGCGCGGCGCCGATGAGACGCAGCGAGGTGTTGGCGTACGGTGTGCCCGAGCGCGGCATCGCGTCGTTGTCGACGTCGTGCGCGAGCAGATACGCCATGGTGCCCAAGGTCGACGTGATCGTCGCGCCCGTGCGGTTCATCTCCGGCCAGAACCGCGACACAGAGAAGCGGTGCTCGATCGCCGCGCGCCCGCCGTAGATCAGCGGACCGAGCACGGCGGTGACGATCGCGTTGAAGTGGAACATCGGCAGCGGGGTCCACACGACGTCGTCGGCGGTGCGGCGCCAGCAGATGCCGATCTGACGCGACAGCACCTCGTGGTACCGGTGGCTGAGCATGCAGCCTTTCGAGGGCCCCGTGGTACCGCCGGTGTAGATGAACGTTCCGAGGTCCGACGGTCGCACGGTCGCGAACGTCGCCGGCGTCGTCGCCGCGAGCCGCATTTGCCAGTCGTCGTCACCGAGCGCCACGACGTGCGCCAGGGACGAGATCTCTCTTTCGACGCGATCAGCTCGGTCGCGCAGTGATGGCTCGACGAGCAGCACACGCGCGCCCGAATCGGCGAGTTGGTGGCGGAGGTAGTCACCCTTGTACGCGGTGTTGATCGGCACCGCCACGGCACCAGCCAGCAGGATGCCCCACCACGCGAGCACCGCCTCCGGAGAGTTCTCGACCAGCGTGGCCACGCGATCGCCCGGCCGCACGCCGAGGTCCGACAGAACGGCGGCGATTCGACCTCCGTAGTCGGCGACGTCCGCGGCGGACAGCTTCGTGCCGACGACGTCCAGGTACTCGCCGCCCGGGTCGGTCTCGAGCCGGGCGCGGAGAAGGTCGATGACCGTGCGTTCGTCGCCGTCGTCGATCCAGGTGCGGTCGCCCATCGGCAGTGCGGCCCTGCTCAGCCGGCCGCGAACGTGCGATCGACGATGTCGTGCAGCTCCCGCAGCGGCAGCCGTTCCTTGGGGTTCGGCTCGTCGGACACCACGGCCGGATCGAGTGCCTGGTACGCGGCGATCAGTCCGCTGAAGAGGCGGGCCAGCACGTCGGGATCGCCCTTGCGCAGCACACCGGCGCGCTGTCCCCGGCGGAACAGTGACGCCTGCAGCTGCATCGCATCCTCGTAGCGCTCCTTCATCACCGCGTCGATCTCGCGGTCGCTCGACAGCGACGTCGCGCTCGAGTACCGCAGGTACAGACGCCCGAAGTGTGGGTGGGAGCGGAAGAAGCCGATCTCGAAGTCCACCAGCGCGTGCAATTGTTCAGCGGGACTCGTGTCACCGTTGTCGAGGATGGCGTGCAGCTCCGGGATGAACTGCTCGCCCCGGCGCACGAAGATCTGGCGGAAGAGGTCGTCCTTGTTCTCGAAGAACGAGTACACGGACCCGACCGCGAACTCCGCGAGCTCCGCGACCTCCTTGAGCGTCGCCTCATGGAAGCCCTTGCGTCCGAAGACCTCCTCGGCGGCGTCGAGCAGCTGGCCCCGGCTGATGTCCTGCTGGCGAAGCCGTCGTTCCTCGCGACGAGTCGTAGCGGCCTGCGACGCCTTCGGCATGTCCCGGACGATACCGGGTTCCATCGGGCTGAACGACGATTCAACCGTCAAGAACCGAGACCCATCGTCGCGGTTGACGGCCGAAACCGGCCGTGCAACAGTTTTCGAACGACCTTCAAGAAGTCTCCCGGGGGGAACCGTCGATGCCGTCCAACTACCTCGTGGTCTCGTCCGACGGGCATGCCGGTCCTCCGGCGCAGATCTACCGCGACTACCTCGACCCGGTGTACCGCGACGCGTTCGATGCGCATCAAGAGGCGCTCGCGGCCGGGCGCATGACCAACACGGCGTTCGTCGAGGAGTGGGACGAAGAGACCGGAGACCACGAGTTGCTCGCCGCGTACGACAGTGACGTGCGCACCAAGGTGCTCGACACGGAGGGGGTTGCCGCAGAGGTCCTGTTCCCCGACGCCGACGTCCTCGGCACCGGGCGCACGGCGAGCTCGCCCTTCGGTTCGGGTCTCGCCTCGGGCGCGGGCGTGACGGACCCCGCGCAGGTCTTCGCCGGCGCGCGCGCACACAACCGCTGGCTGGCCGACTTCGTGAAGGAATCGCCACAACGACGCATCGGTGTCGCAGTCGTGCCCATCACCGCGGGCGTCGACGAGTCAGTGAAGGAGATAGAGGCCGTTGCGGCGCTCGGGCTCAGAGGGATCATGATCCCGACGCGCTGGTTCGACGAACCCGCCTACCACGAGCCCCTGTACGACCCCGTGTGGGCGGCATGCGCCGCGGCGAACCTCGTGGTGCACACGCACTCTGGTGCCGGTCCCGCGGACTACGCCCTCGGACCCGGCTTCGTTTCGATCTACGCCACCGAGGCGTGGTGGTGGGCGGCGCGGCCCCTGTGGGTGCTCCTGCTGTCAGGCGTCTTCGAGCGTCACCCGTCGCTCAAGTACTCGATCGCGGAGAACGGAGCATGGTGGGTGCCCGATCTGGTGCAACGCATGGACGAGAAATGGGTGGGCGCGCACAACACCCGCAAGTTCGGCGACGTCTTCAAGATGGGCCTCTCGATGAAGCCGAGCGAGTACGTCGATCGCAACATCTTCCTGGCCGCCTCGACGCCCGGCGTCGACGAGATCGACCGGCGTCACGAGATCGGCATCGGCAACCTCCTGTGGGGCAATGACCTCCCGCACCCCGAAGGGACGTACCCGCACACGCGACGTTGGATCAACGAGCGCTTCGCGGCGATGCCAGAGGACGAAGCGCGCCTGATCCTCGGTGAAACCGCCCTCGACGTGTACGGCCTCGATCGCGCCGCGCTGCGGGACATCGCGGACCGCGTCGGGCCGACCCCCGACGAGGTGCACGTCCCGTCGACCGAGCCACTGCCCGCGTAGACCTGCTCGTGCGGGTCCAGCGTTCAGCGCTGGCAGGACGGGCTCCGTGTCTCGACCGTCGAACCGCTATCGTCTATCGCCCGGTGCGGACGTGCATCGATGGCCCCATCGTCTAGTGGCCTAGGACACCACCCTCTCAAGGTGGCGGCACGGGTTCGAATCCCGTTGGGGCTGCTCTCTCTCTTGCGGCTACGGGGCGACGTCGGCGGTCGTCCATCCAGTTGCCGGTCGTCCCCGTTGGGCCGGCTGGTTTTCCTCACCCTTCCGCGCATCGTGTCGGCTGCGGGGGACCGAATCGGTCACGCCGAGCCGCATCGTTGGCGCACACGGGGAATGGTCGGTGGTCGGCATGGATACCGCATCGGGTGGAATGTCCGGTGCTTGGACTGTCGCGGAGCTGGGCGCCCAGGCTTCATCGTCGAGCTGCGTCAATGCGTTGAGGCCGATGCACAACGCGAGCGGCAGCAGGGGGACGAGGAGGCGAGTCTCTCGCCAGATCCCAAAGACAGCGACGAACGCGAGATAGGGCGGCACGATCAGCGTTGCCTGTCGCAACGCGACGGGGGCGTGCGCCCAGCCAACGTGAAGCAGATAGACGATCACGCCCGCGAACAGCGTGATCTGGATCATGGCGACCGGAAGGTCATGCAGGTTCCGGGACAACAGGTCGTGCTCGGCGGGCGGTCCGCCGCCCCGCACGACGCGGATGGTGGCGTAGGCGACCACTGGAGCAGCGGCGCATGCGAGCAGTCGGCCCCGCGGGCTGCGAGAGCTCGACCAGGTCGTGACGAGGAGCAGCAGTCCGAGCAACATCCCGGTTTCGCGGTTCAGGGCGGCGACGACGGCGATGGTGGTGTACCACCGAAGGTCGACGGTCGGGCGAGTCAGGAGGTGCAGGGCGGCGATCATGAGGACGAGTTCGAGCCAGGTTGCGGGTTGGTAGAAGTGGTCGCGCAGTGCGAGCGGCATCACCGAGCCGACGAGCAGGACGCCGACGAGCGCCAGGGTTGGTTGATGCCATTTGCGGAGCAGCGCGTACAGCGAACAGAACGCGATCGGGAACACCGCGAAGTACAGCAACAGGTATCCGGACTCGAGTGTCATCACCCGCGACAGCCCCTCGGCGAGGAACGGAAGCAGGACGCGGCTGCGGTACGGCGATGGTGCGGTGCCGTCGATGATCTGGCGGTGCAGGTCGGCCGCCAGAGGCCAGCCCGGCTGCACCACAACGACGGCATACACGTAGGCGCACACCACACCGAGCCATCCGGCGACCACGTACGGAAGCACACTTCGAGCGTCGACCCGAGCCTCTCGAGGCTCGGCAACGTTCGCTGCGGTGCACGTCATCGCGTCTTGATCGGCGTTGATGTCGCTGGACGGAAGGATTGGCGCCAGCTTGTGACAAAGGACCCGGTCCCGGTCGGTTGTCCTTTCGACACATCAGCGCGTCGCCAGGTCAGCCACCCCCGAGCATGCGGCGCGTTCTCGTGCGAGGTGCATTTCGACCAGGGTGGAGGCATGACCGAACAGGACTCCATCACGTTGACCGCTCGAGGTGAACAGCGAGTGGGACGAGGCAAGTCGGTGAGGAAGCGGCGGTGGTGGCGCCCGGAACGTTGGGAGGACGTCCCTCATGTGCGCTCGGGGGACGAGTTGACCGTCGGTGAGCGAGCAGCCGACTTGATGCGCAATGGCATGGGTTCCTGGCCGTTCGTGTTCGGCGCGCTCGTGTTCCTTGCAGTGTGGATGGCCGCGAATCGAAACGTGTGGTTCGATCCCTATCCCTTCATCTTGTTGAACTTGGTGCTGTCGTGCCTGGCCGCGCTGCAGGGCGCGATCTTGTTGATCGCAGCCAAGCGGGCGGACGCGATTGCGTCTCAGCTCGCGCTCCACGACTTCGAGGCGGACTGCCAATCGCGCGACATGCTCGAGGTCTTGACCGAGATCAACCAGCGGATCGAGCAGCTGACCGTCGAAGTGCACGCCCACGTGACCGAGAACGCGTAGCCGCAATTCACGCTGCCAACGGTGGCGGCGGGCAAGCTCCCGGCGATTCGCTGCGGCGATCTGGCTCACGAACGTGATGTGCACGCGAGCGGCACGCCGACGACCGCGGTGATCAGCGCGGTCAGGTGATGCGCATCGTTGAGAAGGTTTCGCGCATGAGGCGCCTACCGCATGTTCCCGGTGTGTCCGAGCGAGTAACGGCCGGGCTGGGGCCACACGGTGAGCCCATGCGGTTCCCTGCCGACGGGGATCTCTGCGCGCACCTGGCCGGTGGCGGTGTCGATCTCGTAGACGACGTTGTCGTAGCGGCCGCTGAGCCAGAGCGTTGTGCCGTCGGCGCTGACGTTGCCCATGTCAGGACTTCCGCCTCCGGGGATCGGCCAGGTCTGCACGACCGTGTTCGTGGCGAAGTCGAGCACCGCGACGCTGCCGGGACCCTTGGCCTTGCCCGGGATCGTCGTGCTACCCCGGTTGGCCACGTACAGCCTCGTGCCGTCCCGGCTCGGGTACAGGCCGTGGGTGCCGACGCCGGTGGCGATGAAACCGGTCTCGGCGAATCGGTCGCCGTCGATGGTGTAGACGCCGCCGCGCATCATCTCGGCGACGTAGAACTTCTTGCCGTCAGGGGCAATTCGGATGTCTTGCGGCATGCCTCCACCGGACAGCGCGAGATACCCGATCACTGTCCGATTCCTTGTGTCCACCTTGACGAGCTTGCCTGCGAACTCGCAGGTGAAGATGGCGTAGCGGCCATCGATGGAGAAGTCGGCGTGGTTCACGCCAGCGCAATCCGGTGTCTGCACCGACGTTTGCAGGGCCATCGTGTGCGGGTCGCGAAAGTCGAGCCGCTTTCGTGCTTCAGCCACCACGATCGCCGATTTGCCGTCAGGGGTGAAGTACATGTTGTACGGGTCGTCGACGGGGATCGCGGTTCCAGGCTTGCCGGTCGTCGGGTCAATCGGGGTCACGCTGCCGTCGGTGTGGCCTTGAGCGTTGTTGGTGACCCACAACGTCGTGAGGTCCCACGACGGCACGATGTGCTGTGGGCTCGAGCCGACCTTGAAGTGATCGACCACCATGGCGGAGCTCGGGTCGATCACGTCGACATCGTTGGTCTGCAGGTTGGGGACGTAGACGCGTGACAAAGCCTTGGCGACAGCCGGGCTGAAGTGGTTCGGGCCGGCCTCGCTGTACAGGTTGTGCGGATCGATGACGGGTGGCATGCCATCGACGGTCGACACGCCTGCCGGGGAGCTTGCATCGGCTGGCTTCGGTGTGACGTGTCCCGACGAGCAGGCCACGAGCAACACCGCGCTGGCACACAACAAGGTGCGGAGTCGGCAGCTCATCCGTCGGCTGGTTCCCGCGACCACAGGCGACGCGTTGTCACCATCGACCCGTTCCGCGTCGGGTCGAGTCGATGTGTCGGTCATTGCGACATCATTACGCCAATCAGAATGTGACTAGTGGTCGCGTCGCGACCCTTCCTGTCATTCATCGTCCGCGGCGCGACGACTCGGTGCCGAGGTCGCGGAAGTACGGAGCGGCGCAAGTACGTCTCGGTTGGGCGTCGGCTTCGGAACCTGCAGCAACGCCTTCAAGTGCGCCGGTTGTCGGCCGCGACATGCGCGGGCTTATCGTGACCGCATTCACGAGCGGCGATGGACACGTGCAATTGGCGGGGCGGCAGTGCTCGCTGCCGCCGGCGCGGTGGTCGCGATGCCCCGGGTGCGGCGAGTGTTGTCCCGCTGGTCGACGATCCTGCGATTGTCCGGCCGCACTTCCGCTCGCGCGGCTGCTCATCAAGTGCATCGCTTCAGGGTCACCGAAGATCGACGCGGCGAACTGGATGCGGCTTTTCAACTGCGCACCGCGGAAGACGTCGCGACGACGTTGGGTGGGATGAAGGGCGTCTTCATGAAGGTCGGCCAGCTCGCCAGCTACGTCGACGACGCGATGCCCGAGCACGTACGCAGCGCTCTCGCACAATTGCAGGACAGCGCTCCTCCCATGACGCCTGAACTCGCGGCGAGCGTCGTGCGGTCCGAGCTGGGTGCGCTACCGGAGTCGGTCTTCCGAACGTGGGATCCGATTCCGATCGCGGCGGCATCGATCGGCCAAGTGCACAAAGCGGTGCTGCACGACGGCCGCGCTGTCGCGGTGAAGCTGCAGTATCCCGGCATCGACGAGACCATGGAGGCCGATCTCGCTCAGCTCGAGCTCGGCCGGTTCGTCGTTCCGATGATGGGGCCGAACGTCGACTACGACGTGATCACCACCGAGTTGCGCGCTCGGCTGACAGAGGAGCTCGACTACACGATCGAGGCCTCCAACCAACGCCTGTTCGCGGAGTGGTACGAGGGCCATCCCTTCATTCACATCCCGAAGATCGTCGATGAGTTCTCGACCAAGCGGGTCCTGACGTCGACGCTGGCCACCGGTATGCGCTTCGCTGAGTTCGAGAAGGCGCCGCAGCAGGACCGGAATCTTGCGGCCGAGGTGATCTTTCGGTTCGTGCACCGCAGCATCCATGACCATCTCGCCTTCAACGGCGACCCCCATCCCGGCAACTATCTCTTCGACGGTTCAGGGGTCGTGACGTTTCTCGACTTCGGTCTCGTGAAGCACCTCACGCCCCGCGCCCGCGATCTGCACATGGCGCTCGTCCACGCGGCCGCGATCGAACCGAACCCCGCCCGTGATCGCGCCGTCGCCGAAGAGGCCGGCTACTACGTTCCCGGAGCTCCGCTGACCAACGAGCAGACGTTCTCGTTCGACCAGATGTTCTCGAGCCACCTCGTCGAAGACGGGCCCGTGACGCTGACTGCGGAGTGGGCCGGCGAGATCGTCCGGCGCTATTTCTTCAAGGACGACCTGACCCGGGACATCAACCGATGGAGCACCATCCCCGCTGACTTCCTGATCCTCCAGCGCATCAACGTCGGCCTCTTCGCGATCCTCGGTCGACTCAACGCCACTGCGAATTGGCGGCGCATCATCACCGAGCTCTGGTGGGATGGCCCTCCGGCTACTCCGCTCGGCGATCGCGAAGCGGAATGGCTCGACACGCACCAGCGCCCCGAGCTCGTGGCGGACACGCGCGCCGCGAGCAACCCCTGACGAGTGGTTGACCGCGAAGTCCCACTGACGGGCGGAAAGATCAATCAGGGGATCGTGCGTGTCGGCAACACCGTGCGTCGCCCGCTGCACCCCTGGTCGACCACCGTGCACGCGTTGCTCTTGCATCTCGAGCGCGTCGGCTTCGAGGGCGCGCCGAGGTTCCTCGGCATTGACGAACGCGGCCGCGAAGTCCTGTCGTTCCTCGAAGGGGAAACGCTGTTGCCCGATGGTTGGCCGGCGCTCGCACAGTCACACGAATTGCGTGCGATCGGCCGACTCGTGCGTGCCTTTCATGACGCAACCGAAGGATTTCGAGCTCCTGCGGGCGCGCCATGGTCACGGATCGGCAACGGTGACGACCCGAAAGGCGGGCCGCTGGTCGTGCACAACGACCTCGGGCCCTGGAACATCGTCGCCGGGCCGGCCTTCGGGCTGATCGACTGGGACTTCATCAGCCCCGGACGCGCGGAGTGGGACCTCGCGTACCTCCTGGTCGCCGTCGGCTGGTTCTGGGAGGAGCCGCCTCCGTGGCAGACCGGCCAGCTCACGGTCGGCGACGTCGCCGACCGCGTCGCCGCCATCGCGGAAGGGTACGGAGCAGACGAGGCGCTCACGAGAACCGCGCTCCTGCTCGCGCCGGAACGCTGCCGCTCGGTTGCAACGAACATCGAAGCGACCGCGGCCGCGGGGCACGTTGCGTTTGCTCGACTCGTTGAAGACGGCGACCCCGCAGGATGGCGGCGAACAGCCGATCACGCAGACGGCATCCTCCCTGCGGTCCTCGAGAGCCTGTCCCTCGGAGCGGACGACCAGGGTCGACACACCATCTTGGACTCCTAGCCGCGCTCAGCCGGTGGAAGCCCAGGCGGCGAGCTTGCGCATGCGGGCGTGTTCCTCGGGCGACATGTTGCGATCGGTGAGCCGGTGATCAACCGCGGCGGGGATCGCTCGGCGGGCGGCCACGGTGTCGACTCGACGTAGGAACGAACGCAGAAGGATGCGCCTGCCGATCGGGACGACCAATCGATCGATGCCGCCCATCGGCGGCGTGGCGCACGCGAACAAGACCCAGGTGTCGGCGACATCGAACGCGGGATCGCCGGCCGACGCGTTGGCCCAATCGATGACCATCGGACCATCCGGAGTCATGATCACGTTCAGCGGATGCAGGTCCCGGTGCACGAGCCGGTCGCCCGGTAACGGCGCGACCCGAATTCCTGGCGGGGCCAAGATCCGATGGAGCCGTTCGTGGAGCTCCGCCAGCAGATGTCCCGATCGCCGCAGCGGGAACGGTGGTTTGCCGACCGCCTCCATCATCGTCGGACCCTCGAGCCGGTCCATGACGAGATATCCGTCACCGGCTTCGTACACATCCGGGCATGGATATCCCTGAGATCGGACATACCGCATGATCTCGGCCTCAGCCACCAGCGAGCGTCCGTCGCGTGCGACGCGCAGGACCTTGCCCGGCCCGTGCTCGAAGATCTCGCTGTCGCGGCCCTCCGCGAGCTTGGGTCCGATGGGTCGCACGCGGGCATTCTGCCTGTCGTCGCCGTCGATTTCGGCGGGTCATGTCGCGGGGCCTGACTTGCACATTCTGAGTGCAGTGCGGCCGGTGGTCGCCCGCTGGTTCGGATCACGTCGGCTGTGGAGCCTCGAACGTTCCTCCGGTGACGCCGAGCTTGTTGCCGATCGCCTCGACGTGGCGGTGGATCTCGTCGAGCCGGTCGGTGTTGGCCTTGACCTGCCTGGTCAACTCTGTGTTCTCTTCGAGCAGCTTCGTGTCCGAGCACGTGTTCTCGTAGGTGTGCTGTGCGATCTCAGCTGCGATCTGCTCTCCGCGCTTGTTCGCGATCAACAACACGAAGCACTGAAGCGCCGCGAAGCACGACAACATCAGGTTCAGCAGGATCCATGGGAACGGATCGAACGTGCCCCCGATGATGAAGCTGTTGTAGGACATCCAGCTGACGATGAACATCAGCACGATGATGAGGGCCAACCATGTCGCGAGAAGGCGCTTCATCACGTCGGCGGCCTTCTGTCCGCTGGTGAGCTGGTCGCCCGTGGAGACGGCAGGATGGTTTCCCCACAGCTTGTTGTGGTCCCAAGTCATCACCGGACCGTACCGAGCCGAGCCTGAGCGGAACCGGCACATCGAGCACGGGTGCTGCTATGGCAACTCAGCTTCTGGCGCGGTACCCGTCCGGCGCTCGATGGTGCGTTGGCTTCTCGCCGAAGCAGCACGTCGTCGCGCCTGACAGTTCCGCGAAGGTTCCTGTCACTCGGTACCGGCGTTGCTCACCGCAGTGTGCGGTGACGGCTATCTCGAGTTGAGGACCTCGCGTCGCTGGTTGTAGTCGTCGGCGTCGATGTCACCGCGGGCGAAACGCTCATCGAGGATCCGCATCGCGTCGTCGGGCCGTTTCACCGCTGCGCTTCGGTCGTCGCCGGGTCGGTGGCCGAGGTTGCGCACGAGGTAGACGACGAGCGCGGCAAGGAGTCCCCAGAAGGCGAGCATCATCAATCCCATGACGATCCATCGGCCGGGACCCCACCCGGTGTCGTGGCCGTCGTAGTACATCACGATGCGATCGTGCGCCGGGTGGTCACGCGCACGGTAGGGCCGGAGGTCACCTCCGCCGCGAAAGAGGACTTTGGGCCGTATCCCGAGGGGGCGCCGAGGGCGCACGCTGTTCACATGCCTCACCGGGCGTTCGTCTCGCGCTCGCTGCTCGCCGAGCTCGCCCTGACCAGGCCTCGACGCGCGCTGACGCAGAGGTGAGCTCGGGTGACCGAGGCAACCTTCGCGACACCCTCAGGATCGTCGCACGTCAGCGGCACCACCGAGATGGTGACGCTCCGCGGCCTGAGCGAGGGTCAGGCCGCAGATCGGCTTCGTGACGACGGGCCCAACGAACTGCCCACCTCGAAGCCGCGCAACGTTCTGCAACAGCTGCGCGATGTGCTGCGCGAGCCGATGCTCCTTCTGCTCGTCGGCGCCGGCGTCCTGTACTTCCTTCTGGCCGAGCCGCTCGACGGCGTCATCCTTCTGTGCTTCGTCGGTGTCGTCATCGCCATCTCGCTCTATCAGGAGCACAAGACCGAGAACGCGCTCACCGCCTTGCGCGACCTGTCCTCGCCGCGTGCACTCGTGCTACGCGACGGTACGCAACAGCGCATCGCCGGACGCGATGTCGTGCGCGGTGACACCGTGCTGCTCACCGAAGGCGACCGCGTCCCCGCCGACGCGGTCCTGATCGACAGCGTCAACGTCACCGTCGACGAATCTGCGCTCACCGGTGAAGCGGTCCCGGTCCGCAAGGCCGCAGCCAGCGCTGCCGTCGAAGCCGAGGAGATGGGCGCGCCCGGCGGTGACGGCACCCCGTGGTTGTTCTCCGGCACCCTCGTCGTCAAAGGTCGCGGCGTCGCGGTGGTCCGCCACACCGGCGCCGCCACAGCACTCGGCCGCATCGGCACTGCGCTGCGCACCATCGAACCGACACGAACGCCGCTGCAACGCGAACTGGCGCGCTTCGTGCGGATCATCGCCGCCTGCGGTGTCGTTGCCGCGACGCTGGTCGTGGTCGTGTACGGGCTCACCCGCCACGACTGGATCGAAGCGCTGCTCGTCGGGATCGGCGGTGCCATGGCCATGCTCCCCGAGGAGATCCCGGTCGTCCTGACCGTGTTCCTTGCACTCGGCGCGTGGCGCATGTCCCAACGCCATGTCCTCACCCGCCGCTCTGCCGCCATCGAGACCCTCGGGTCGGCGACCGCGATCTGTGTCGACAAGACGGGCACCCTCACGCTCAACTCGATGGTCGTCGCGTCGCTCACCGTCGATGGTGTCGTCCATCACGTGGACGCCACCGCCTTGCCCGATGCCTTCCACGAAGTCGTCGAGTTCGCGGTGCTCGCGTCCCCCGTCGACCCGTTCGACCCGATGGACCGTGCCTTTCGCGAGTTCGGCGAACGCTCCCTCGCCGGGACCGAACACCTCCACACGACGTGGGATCTCGTGCGCGAGTACCCACTCTCCGAGGACCTCCTCGCGCTGTCGCACGTATGGCGCTCGCCACACCGCACCGACTACGTCATCGCCGCCAAAGGCGCGCCGGAAGCGATCGCGGACCTCTGCCACCTGCCGCCCCCCGCCCTGCTCGCGCTCGACGCGCAGGTCACGAACGCGGCGAACGAAGGGCTGCGCGTACTCGCCGTCGCCCGCGCGAAGTTCACCGCGTCCCAGCGACTACCGACCGAGCAGCACGACTTCGACTTCGAGTACCTCGGGCTCATCGGCGTTCATGACCCCGTCCGCGCCGACGCTGCCGACGGCGTCACCGCATGCCACAACGCCGGCATCCGGGTCGTCATGATCACGGGCGACTACCCCGGCACGGCCCTGTCGATCGCTCGCCAGGTCGGCATCGACACCGAGGCAGGAGCCATCACCGGTGCCGAACTCACCACCATGAACGACGACGACCTCGCGCGCCGTGTGCGCACGGTCAACGTGTTCGCTCGCATGGTCCCGGACCAGAAGCTCCAGCTCATTCGCGCACTCAAGGCGAACGGCGAGGTCGTCGGCATGACCGGCGATGGCGTCAACGACGCGCCCGCCCTGCGCGCCGCCGACATCGGCATCGCCATGGGCGCACGCGGCACCGACGTCGCCCGCGAAGCCGCCGACCTCGTCATCACCGACGACGACTTCAACTCGATCGCGGGCGGCGTCCACCAGGGCCGCGGCATCTTCGACAACCTCCACAAGGCGATGGCCTACATCCTCGCCGTGCACGTGCCCATCTTCGGGATGACCCTCATCCCGGTCTTCGTGCCGAGCTGGCCGCTCGTGCTGCTCCCCGTGCAGATCGCGTTCCTCCAACTCGTCATCGACCCCGCCTGCTCGATCGTCTTCGAGTCCGAGCAGGTCGACCCCAAAGTCATGGACCGGCCACCGCGCCGGGTCGGCGCACCGCTGTTCAATCGTCGCGACCTCACCATCGCCGGGCTGCAGGGGCTGTCTGTCCTCGCGGCCGCCTTCGCCGTGTACTCCTGGGCGCTTCTGACCGGCGAGCCCGACGACGTCGTGCGCTCAGTCGCGTTCCTCACGCTCTTCGTCGGCAACCTCACGCTCATCCTGGTCAATCGATCGTGGCGACTCTCGATCCGCGAGTCGTTCCGTGAACGCGCCAATCCCACCCTCAAGTGGATCTTGCCCACGGCGATCGGCATGGTCGTCATCCTGCTCACCGTCCCTGCGCTGCGAGATGCGTTCAACTTCGGTCCGCTTCACCTCGCTGACTGGTTGGTTGCCGTCACCGCCGGCACGGCGTCGGTCAGCTGGTTCGAGATGTACAAGCACCGCG
>DASUCS010000054.1:0-3985 GCA_036275935.1 Acidimicrobiales bacterium | reverse complement strand
GGTCGTGCGATGAAGTTCGGGATCTTCTACGAACACCAACTTCCGCGTCCCTGGGACGAGGGGAGCGAGCTGCAGCTGATCCAGGATGCGCTCGAACAGGTCGAGCTCGCCGACAAGCTCGGGTTCGACGTGGTGTGGGAGGTCGAGCACCACTTCCTCGAGGAGTACTCGCACTCGAGTGCACCAGAGGTGTTCCTGGCGGCGTGCAGTCAGCGAACGCGCGACATCCGGCTGGGGCACGGCATCATCCAGACGGCGCCGGCGTACAACCATCCGGCGCGCACCGCCGAGCGCGTCGCGATGCTCGATCTGGTGTCCGGCGGACGCGTGGAGTTCGGGTCCGGCGAGTCGTCTTCCGAAGCGGAGTTGGCCGGCTTCGAGATCGATCCCTTCTACAAGCGCGACATGTGGCTCGAAGGGCTCGAGGTCGCCATCCGGTGCATGACCGAAACGCCGTTCACCGGGGTCGAGGGCAGGTTCGTGTCGATGCCGCCGCGCAACGTCGTGCCCAAACCGGTGCAGAAGCCTCATCCGCCGTTGTGGGTGGCGTGTTCGCGGCGGGAGACGATCTTGCTCGCTGCAGAGAAGGGGATCGGCGCGCTCACGTTCGCGTTCATCGATCCCGAAGAAGCCGTCCATTGGATCTCCGACTACGAGAAGACGCTGGCCGAGACGTGCGTGCCGGTCGGCAAGGCCGTCAATGCCAACGTTGCGTGCGTGACGCCGATGATGTGCGCACCGACGGAGGAAGAGGCGCTCGCTCGCGGCCTCGAGGGCGCGAACTTCTTCGGCTACTCCCTCGGACACTTCTACGTCTTCGGTGAGCACAAGCCGGCCCAGACCAATGTGTGGGACGAGTACGTCGAACGGCGCGCCCACGTCGGCTACTCACCCGAAGTCGACGCCGCGTTGAAGTCGGAGCGGCTCGGCGCCAAGATCGCGAGCGGAGACACGAAGGGCTTGCGTGGTGCGACGGGAACACCTGCCCAGATCCGCGAGTACCTCCGTCGCTTCGAGGAGGCGGGCGTCGATCAGTTGATCTTCGTGATGCAGGCCGGCAAGAACCAGCACGAGCACATCATGGAATCCCTCGAGCTGTTCGGTCGTGAGGTGCTGCCGGAGTTCAAGGAGCGCGACGAGGCGTTCGTGAGCGCCAAGGCGAAGCGGCTCGAGCCGATCGTCGATGCCGCGATGGCGCGCAAGGTCGACGACGCACCGCCCCTGCCGGACGGGTACTCCTTCCCTGCGATTCCGCGCCGAGTGATGAAGGGCAACGAGGCGGGCGAGAAGTGGCTCGAGAAATTCGCGGACTCCCGGGCGACCGGCAATCGCGACGAGTCGCTCGGCATCCTCGGCTGACGTTCGGCCGGATCGCGCCCAAGGCGCATCACATGGCCACGGAGGGTCCAACACTCACGACGACGCGTATGGGACAGTCGTCGGGCCGTCGTCGGCCGTCGCCACGGCAGACGTCGGAAGTGCTGGCCGCCCGTCGTGGAAAGCGGACGGTCAGCGCGCGCCTCAGGTCACGTTGGCCTGGTGCAACTCGACGAGGTTTCCGTCGGGATCATGCAGGAACGCTTGAAGGCTCGTGCCGATCGACATCGAGTCGCTCACCTTCAGCCCGCGCTCGCGCAGCTCGGCGATCGTCGCGTTGAGATCGGCGACGAGGAGCGCGAAGTGCTCACCGTGACCCGACGGAACGTCGCCTTCGATCAGGTGCACCTGCTGTCCGCCGGCGTCGAGCCACGCGCCGCCCACCCCGATGTCCGGACGATCACGTCGTGGCGTGAGTCCCAACACGTCGACATAGAACTCGGTGGCCGTCGTCGCGTCGGCGACGTTGATCGAAACGTGATGCACGGCGAGTGGCTGCACGAGCGAAAGGCTACGCCCGTTGCCTGAATGAAAGGGTCTGTCGCGCTGGATTGTGTGGTACCCGGACTACGTGCATGAAGGGGACGAAGCACAGCTTCCACTGCCGCCCGCGCCGAAGGCCGCGGGCATCGCAAGAGCCTTCGTGCGGGAGCATCTGCTGCCGACAGCCAGCGACTCGACCGTGGATGCCGTCACGCTGTGCGTGAGCGAGCTCGTCACGAACGCGCTGGACCACGCAGCGCCGCCGTTCGAGTTGCGCATGGCGTATGCGAACGGGCGCGTGCGAGTCGAAGTGTCGGACGCCGCCACTTCGTCGCCAGTGCAACGTTCTCCTGAGCCGAGCGCGTTGCGAGGTCGTGGACTTCAGTTCGTCGACCAGAGCGCAACTCGCTGGGGCGTGGACCCGTTCCCCGGCGGCAAGACCGTCTGGGCGGAATTCGGTTAGCGCACGCGCAGGACGAGAAGAGCGATGTCGTCGCTGGGCTCCGGTCCGGCGAATTCCAGCACGGCCCGTTCGATCGCATCGGCGATCGCGTGCGCGCTGTCTCCCTGGCAGCGCTCCAACGTCTCCCGCAGTCGTTCGTCTCCGAACTGATCGCGGCCGCGACGCGCCTCGGTGACACCGTCGGTGTAGAAGACGATGGCGTCGCCCGAGTGAAGGTGCGTGGTCTCCTCCCAGAGTCGAACGTCGGGGAGGATCCCGATCAGGCTGCCTGACGTGCCGAGCGGCTCGATCTCGCCGGTCGAGCGCACGACGAGGGGCGCCGGATGTCCACCGCGACACACCGACAGCCTCACCCCGTGCGATGTCGGGACGACGCGCGCGTAGGCAATCGTGCAGAAGCGATCGTCGAGTTGTTGGTGCACGAGCGCCTCGTTCACCTTCCGCAGCACCTGCGAGGGCTGACGGATGTCCATCGCCACCGACCGAATCGTCCAGCGCGCGACGGCAGTGACCGCAGCCGCCTCGGGGCCTTTGCCGCAGACGTCACCGACGACCACTGCGAAATCTCCGCCGGTGTCGAACACGTCATAGAAGTCGCCACCCACCTCGAGCCCCGCGAGCGCGGGGTGGTAGCGCGCTTCGACCTCGACGCCGTTGATCGGCGGCAGTGCAGGCGGTAGCAGGCTGGTCTGCAACGCCCGGTTCAGATCGTTGATTCGGCGTCGGTCCCGTTCGGCGCGGTCGCGTTCCAGTCGCTCACGGTCGTAGAGCAACGCTCGAGCAAGCGCCTGCGCACATTGGTCGGACACCGCAGTGAGAAACCGGACGTCGTCGTCGGAGAAGTCGTGCTCACCATCGAACCCCAGCGCGAACACGCCGAGCGTGCGCTCCTCGGCGATCAACGGCATCGCCGCGAACGTGGTGCGCTCCTCAGAGGGCATCTCCAGGTCGGGGTATCGCTGGGTGCGTTCCAGTGCGGACCCGATCAGGACGGGCGCCCTCCTGCGCACCACCTCCGCGGCAGGAAGATGTGAGTCGAGCGGGATCGATCGGTAGCGCTCGGCCATCCCGCTCAGCTCGAAGCCGTGTACCAGTTCCAGCATCTGCGTTTGCTCGTCCACCAACCACAGCCCCCGGTTCTCCGAACCGAGCTGCGGCATGTGGATCGCGCCGATCACGCGGGTCACCTCGTCGACTGTGACGGCACGACCGAGCGCAGTGGACAACGTCTGGAGCTGCTCGAGTCGCGCCGCGGCAGACTCGGCCTCCGCTCGTGCTCGGTCCTGGTCGTCGTAGAGGCGGGCGTTGTCGAGTGCGAGTGCGGCGCGTCGAGCCACCTCGCTCAGCAGCTCGATGTCTTCCGGTCCGAAGCGACGACCGTCATTGGACGACACGACGCTCACGGCGCCGAGCGTCCGTCCCCGAGCGCTGAGCGGCGCACACATGTACGAGCAGATCCCGAGCTCTTCGAGGATCTCGTGGTGGCGCTCGTCCTGTGCGAGTGAGCGCTTCACCTCTTCGGTGACGTCGGCGAGGACCACACCCGCGCCCGACCGCAGTACCTCGGCCGCGGGATGCACCCCGTGCGGGTCCGGTGGATAGGCGCGGCACAGCTCGTCGACGAGGGCTTGCTTGGTCGAGTCGACCGCCACCGCAGCGGTG
>DASUCS010000053.1:0-7117 GCA_036275935.1 Acidimicrobiales bacterium | reverse complement strand
GATCATCAAGCACGCAAATCCATGCGGCGCGGCGGTCGCGGACACGCTGGCCGACGCGTACCAGCTCGCCTTCGAATGTGACGAGCGCTCCGCGTTTGGTGGCATCGTCGCGGTCAACCGTCCGATCGACGACGCCACCGTCGAGCGCATGGTCGCGGCGGCGCAGGCCGACGTCGTGATCGCGCCCGGCTATGCCCCCGGCGTCGTCGACCAGCTCATCGGGAAGCGCAAGAACACGAGATTGCTCGAGGCGCCGCCGCCGGTGCCCGACCGGCGCCACCAGCGCGCGATCACCGGCGGACTGTTGCTGCAGGATCCGCACCACTTCGCCGCCGCGCGCTCGACCTGGCGCGTCGTGACCGAGCGCGAGCCCACCGAGACCGAGCTCGACGACGCCGAGTTGGCGTTCCGGATCTGCGGCTACGTCAAGTCGAACTCGATCGTGCTGGTGCGCGACGGCGTGGCGTGGGGCATCGGCGCCGGTCAGCAGAACCGAGTCGAGTCCGGCCAGATCGCCGCGCAGAAGGCGGCAGGCCGCGCCAAGGGTGGCGCGTGCGCCAGCGACGCCTTCTATCCGTTCCCGGACGGCATCGAGGCCGCGGCCGAGGCCGGGGTCGCGGTGATCATCCAACCGGGCGGATCGGTGAACGACGAGAAGAACATCGCCAAGGCGAACGAACTGGGGGTCGCGATGGTGTTCACGAGCGAGAGGCACTTCCTCCACTGATGAGCGCGGTGATGATGCCTGGTGGGCCGGTGGCGGATGCCGTGTTCGCCGATCTCGTGCCGCGCATCGAGAAGCTCAAGGAGAATGGACACACACCCGGGCTCGCCACCGTGCTCGTCGGGGACGACGATGCGAGCGCTCGCTACGTCGGCATGAAGATGAAGAAAGCGGAGGAGCTCGGCTGCAACAGCCCGCACGCGCACCTTCCGCAGGACACCACGACCGACGCCGTGATCGCCGCGGTGCGGGCGTTCAACGATGACGACGCGGTCGACGCAATGCTCGTGCAGTATCCGGCGCCGCCGCAGGTCGACTTCGACACGGTGCTGATGACCGTCGATCCCGACAAGGACGTCGACGGCATGCACCCGACCAACATGGGTCGCATGGCGCTCGGGATCCCGGGTCCGCTGTCGTGCACGCCCGCCGGCATCGAGGCGTTGCTCGCGTTCTACGAGATCCCCGTGTCCGGCCGCAACGTCGTGATCGTCGGTCGCGGCGTCACCATCGGTCGACCGCTGTCGCTGCTGCTGTCGCAGAAGCGTCCGACGGCGAACGCCGCGGTCACGGTCGTGCACACCGGTGTCCCCGACTGGGCCGAGTACGTGAAGCGGGCGGACATCGTGATCGCCGCCGCCGGCGTGCCCGGCATGATCCAACCCCAGCACCTGACTCCCGGCTGCGTCGTCGTGGGCGCAGGGGTCCGGTACGAGGGGCGCACGTTGCTGCCCGACGTCGACGAGTCCTGCGAGGAGGTCGCGGGCTACATCACGCCGCGCGTCGGCGGCGTCGGTCCCACCACGATCGCGATGCTGTTCCGCAACCTCGTCGAAGCGGCCGAGCGCCGAGCGAGCAGGTGACCTTCACGCCGCCGGGCGAGGAGCCACCGCCACCACCGCCGCCGTCCGCACCTCCGCCGCCGGCGCCGCCGTCGCCCGGGTGGTGGCAGGCCTCGGACGGCAACTGGTACCCGCCCGAGGCAAAGCCCGCCACTCCTGTCCAGTACGGCGCCCCTCAGTACGGCGCGCCGCCCTACGGTGCCCCGCCTCCGGGCTACGGCCCGCCGCCCGCATACGGCACCAGCACTCCCTACGGCTACTCGCCCTACCAGCAGTCGCGCGGCACCAACGGGTTCGCGATCGCCTCGATGGTGCTCGGCATCGTGTGGATCTACTGGATCGGCTCGGTCCTCGCGATCGTCTTCGGCTTCATCGCGTACAGCCAGATCAAGGAGCGCAACCAGGCCGGCAAGGGCATGGCGACGGCAGGACTGATCCTCGGCTTCATCGGGATCGGCACGCTCGTGCTCGTGATCCTCGTCGTCGCGCTCGCCGGAACGTCGACGCTGAAATTCAGCACAGTGGGATCATCGATCGGCGGCTAACTAGCCTCTTCGCTGCATGACGAAGATCGCCGACCTGCTCGCGGCGGGGCGAACGTTCTCCTTCGAGTTCTTTCCGCCGAAGACGGACGAAGCGCGCCGACAGCTCGAGAAGGCCGTGCACGAGCTCGCGCCGCTGCGGCCGTCGTTCGTGTCGGTCACGTACGGCGCGCTCGGTACGACTCGCGAGTTCACACGCGACGCGGTCGTGCGGATCAACGAGGACCAGCCGTTCCCGGCCATGCCCCACCTGACGTGCGTCGGCCACACTCGAGCCGACATCGACAGCCTGCTCGACTTCTACGCCGACAACGGGATCGAGAACATCCTCGCCCTCGGAGGCGATCCGCCCGCCGATGGCAGCGATCCAGGTGGCGAGTTCACCTACGCCACCGAGCTGATCGAGATGGTGCGCGCTCATCCCGCGGGCTTCTGCGTTGGTGTCGCCGCGCATCCCGAGGTGCATCCCCGTTCGCCGGATCGCGCGACCGATCGCCGGTTCCTCGCTGCCAAGCTCGAACTCGCCGACTTCGCCATCACACAGTTCTCGTTCTTGCCGGACGAGCAGATTCGGCTGCGCGACGAGCTCGCCGCACTCGGCAACACGACACCGGTGATCCCGAGCGTGTTCCCGGTCGTCAACGTCGCCGGCATCAAACGGATGGCCGCGATGAACGGCAGCGTCATCCCTGCACCGCTGTTGGAGCGGTTGGAGGCCGCCGCGAGTCCTGAGGAGGTCATGACGATCGGAGTCGACGCCGCGACGGAGATCGCGTCGCGGCTGCTCGATGCGGAGCTGCCGGGTCTGCACCTGTATCCCATGAACCGCTCGGAATCGATCCGGCGCCTCTACGACAACCTCGGACTGACGCATTGACTCTGTTTCTCCACGAGACGCACCGCGTGCGAGGTGCGCTCGAAGAGGACTTCGAGGCGCACTACCGCGATCGGTGGATGGCGGCACTCGCCGAAGGCGACGACGCGCGGCTCGTCTGGTACGCGCACCAAGCGCACGGCACCGGTCCGGCGTACAGCATCACCACGATCACGGCGGTGCGCGACGGTGCGGCGTACGGACGCCTGCTCGAACGCGTCGCCACGGGCGATCTGCAGTCGTGGGCGCGTGACCTCGATGGCCTCGAGCACGGCAGCGTGGGCAAGGTCCTCACGCCGTTGCCGTGGTCGCCGCTGCACGACGTCGACCTGGCGACGGTGCCGACCGACCCGGCCGCAGCCCACGAGCTGACGCTCTACATGGAGGACACGGGCTGGCCGCACAAGCCCCTCGACGACTACACCGCGTTCTGGGGTGAGGTGTACGCGCCGATGCTCGCGAAGTCGCAGCTGCTGCGCATCGAGGCGTGCTTCCAAGTCGCGTTCAGCGGAGGTCGCCGGCCCGAGGCGATCCTGTTCCAGAAGGTGATCAGCCACGAGGGATTGCTACGGCTGTTCGAGACGGAGACGCCGTCGGCGATGAAGCAGCCGGGCACCTTCATGCACGATGCCCTACAGGTTCGTGACCAGTGGGAGAGCCGCTTGCTGCGCACGTCCGCATGGAGCCCGTTCTTCTAGTGCCTTCGGTGTAACTCGACACCCGCCGGCGTTTGACTGATTGAGAGGTGTCGAGTCACACCGATAGGGTCACGGCCACTATGGCCGAGAAGATCACCATGTCCGCCGACGGGGTCCTGCAGGTCCCCAACGAGCCCATCATCCCCTTCATCGAGGGCGACGGCACCGGCGTCGACATCTGGCCCGCAGCGCAGTTGGTGATGGATGCGGCGGCGAAGAAGCACGGCAAGACCATCGAGTGGAAAGAGGTCCTCGCCGGCGAGAAGGCGTACAACGAGACCGGCAACTGGCTGCCCGATGAAACCGTCGACACGTTCCGCGAGTACCTCATCGGCATCAAGGGGCCGCTGACCACGCCGATCGGGGGCGGCATCCGCAGCCTCAACGTCGCGCTGCGTCAGATCCTCGACCTGTACGTGTGCCTGCGCCCGGTCCGCTGGTTCCAGGGCGTGCCTTCGCCGGTGAAGCATCCCGAGAAGGTCGACATGGTGATCTTCCGTGAGAACACGGAGGACATCTACGCGGGTCTCGAGTTCGAAGCGGGAAGCGCGGAGGCGACGCGTCTGCGCGAGATGCTCGCCGAGTTCGGTGGGAAGTGGGCGGAGATCCGCGAGGACTCAGGCCTCGGCATCAAGCCCGTCTCGGAAACCGGCAGCAAGCGTCTGGTCCGCGCCGCGCTCAACTACGCGATCAACCGCAACCGCAAGAGCGTGACGCTCGTGCACAAGGGCAACATCATGAAGTTCACCGAGGGCGCGTTCCGCAACTGGGGCTACGAGGTCACGCGTGACGAGTTCTCCGACAAGGCCGTCGGTTGGGACGATTGCAACGGCAACCCCGGCGACAAGATCCTCGTGAAGGATGCGATCGCGGACATCACGCTGCAGCAGGTGCTCACCCGTCCGGACGAGTTCGACGTCATCGCCACGATGAACCTCAACGGCGACTACCTCTCCGACGCGCTGGCCGCGCAGGTCGGCGGCATCGGCATCGCGCCCGGCGGCAACATCAACTACGTCACCGGCCACGGGATCTTCGAAGCAACCCATGGCACCGCACCGAAGTACGCCGGTCAGGACAAGGTCAATCCGGGCTCCGTGCTGCTCTCGGGCGTGATGATGTTCGAGCACCTCGGTTGGCAGCAGGCCGCCGACGACATCGTGCGGGCGCTCGAGGCGACCATCGCCGACAAGATCGTGACCTACGACTTCGCCCGCCTGATGGACGGCGCGACCGAGGTCAAGTGCTCGGAGTTCGCCCAAGCGATCGTCGACCGTCTGTAGCCGTCCGGGCCGAATCACGGCCGAGGTGACACTCGGGGCAGCCCGCCGATAGCGTGCGACTTGACCGAGGAGTCAAGAATCCGGGGGAGGTCCCGCATTGGATGTGAAGGACAAGATCTACATCGACGGCGCGTGGGTGCCGTCGAGTGGCAAGGGCTCGATCGAGGTCTTCGACTCCACCAACGGCGAGGTCATCGGGTCGATCCCCGAGGGCACTGCAGAGGACGTCGACAAGGCAGCCAAGGCGGCCCGCGCCGCGTTCGAGGCGTGGGCGCAGACCTCGCCCGAAGAGCGGGGCAAGTACTGCACCCGCATCGGTGAGGGTCTTGCCGCCCGCATGGACGAGATCGCGACGATCGTGACCCGCGAGGCCGGCATGCCGAAGTGGCTGAGCCAGATCGTGCAAGCGGGGCTTCCGATCAACTCGTTCAACACCGCGGGTGCCCTGGCGGAGACGTTCGAGTACGAGTCGACCGTCGGCAACAGCCTGGTCGTGAAGGAGCCGGTCGGCGTCGTCGGCTGCATCACGCCGTGGAACTACCCGCTGCACCAGATCGCCGCGAAGGTCGCATACGCAATGGCCGCCGGCTGCACGGTGGTGCTCAAGCCGTCGGAGATCGCGCCGCTCGATGCGTACGTGCTCGCCGAGGTGATCAACGACGTCGGCCTTCCCGCCGGCGTGTTCAACTTGGTCACCGGCGTCGGCCCGGTCGTCGGCGAGGCGATCGCCGCCCATCCCGACATCGACATGGTGTCGTTCACGGGCTCGACACGCGCCGGAAAGCGCGTCGCCGAAGTCGCATCGCAGACGCTCAAGCGAGTCGCCCTCGAGCTCGGTGGCAAGTCGGCCAACATCCTCCTCGACGACCTCGATGACGCGGACTTCGAGAAGTGGGTGCGCGACGGCGTCGGCAAGGCCTACCTGAACCAGGGCCAGACGTGCACCGCGCTGACGCGAATGCTCGTGCCGAACAGCCGCATGGCGGATGCCGAGCGCATCGCCGGTGACGAGGTGGCCACCAAGTTCCAGCCGCAGGATCCGTTCGGCGACTTCGTCATGATGGGCCCGCTCTCGTCGCGTGCGCAGGTCGAGCGAGTCACGAACTACATCCAGAAGGGCATCGACGAGGGTGCGAACCTCGTGATCGGTGGCACGGGCAAGCCCGAAGGCGTGAACGCCGAGGGCTACTTCGTGCAGCCGACGGTGTTCAGCCAGGTGCGCAACGACATGACGATCGCCCAAGAGGAGATCTTCGGACCCGTCCTGTCGATCATCGGCTACGAGGACGAGGAAGACGCCATCCGGATCGCCAACGACAGCGTCTACGGCCTGTCCGGCGGTGTGCAGGGTGCCGATCCCGAGCGCGCCAAGAAGGTCGCTCGTCGCATTCGCACCGGCCAGATCGAGGTCAACGGTGGGGCGTTCAACCCGTCGGCGCCGTTCGGTGGCTTCAAGAACAGCGGCTACGGCCGCGAGTACGGCGAGTTCGGCTTCGACGAGTTCCTCGAAGTGAAGTCGATGCAGCTCTAGTCAGATCTGCTTCCTGTCACGCTCGGGCCGCCTTTCGGGGCGGCCCGTTGCGCGTTGTAGGTTCGGACCATGACTTCCCCCGTCCGCGTCGCAATCACTGGTGCGGCTGGCCAGATCGGCTACAGCCTGCTGTTCCGCGTGGCCAGCGGGTCCATGCTCGGGCCCGATCAGCCGGTCATCCTGCACCTGCTCGAGATCACGCCGGCGCTCGGCGCGCTCAACGGTGTCTGCATGGAGCTCGAGGACTGTGCCTTCCCGCTGCTGCAGGGAATCGTCCCGACCGACGACGCGGACGTCGCCTTCGGGGACATCGACTACGCGCTGCTCGTCGGCGCGATGCCGCGCAAGGAAGGCATGGAGCGATCCGATCTGCTCAGCGCGAACGGCGGCATCTTCAAGCCGCAGGGCGAGGCGCTGTCCCGGTCGGCGAAGCGCGACGTGAAGGTTCTCGTGGTCGGCAACCCCGCCAACACCAATTGTCTCATCGCGCAGCAGAACGCCAAGGACCTCGACCCCACGCAGTTCACCGCGATGACGCGCCTCGATCACAACCGCGCCGTCGCGCAACTGGCGGCGAAGGCGGGCGCACAGACCACGGACGTCACCAAGATGACGATCTGGGG
>DASUCS010000052.1:0-5324 GCA_036275935.1 Acidimicrobiales bacterium | reverse complement strand
CGAAGCTCGTACAGCAGCTCCTCGATCTTCTGGGTGGCGCTCGGGTCGAGGGCGCTGGCCGGCTCGTCGAGGAGAAGCACTTCCGGTTCGTTCGCGAGGGCTCGCGCGATGCACAGACGCTGCTGCTGGCCACCCGAGAGACCCAGGGCGCTCTGCCGCAGTCGATCCTTCACTTCGTCCCACAGCGCGGCCCGGCGGAGCGCCTGTTCGACCACCTCATCCAGATGCTCCTTGTCGCCTGCGATCCGCGGGCCGTACGCGACGTTGTCGTAGATCGACTTCGGGAACGGATTCGGCTTCTGGAAGACCATCCCGATGCGTCGACGGACCTCCACCGGGTTGACGCGGTCGCCGTAGAGATCGACACCGTGGTACGCGATGGTCCCCTCGATGCGAGCCGTGTCGATCAAGTCGTTCATGCGGTTGAAGCAGCGGAGCACCGTGGTCTTCCCGCAGCCCGACGGCCCGATGAACGCAGTGACCTCCTTGCGCCGGATCTGCATCGCGACATCCCGGACGGCCCGGAACGAGCCGTAGTACACCGACAGGTTCTTCACGTCGAAGACCGTCGGGCGGTCGATGTCGTCGACGGTCAGCTCGCCGACCGAAGGCGCGATGTTCAGTGACAGATCGACGTCAGGCAGGTCGACCTCGGGTTCGGAGTGCGTCACGTCGTCCACCTCATCCATCGTGCTCTCCGTCATCCAACCCGTCCGAAGCGGGCCGTGACAACGCGAGCAAGCATCGTCAGTACGAGCACCATCACGATCAGTGTCAAAGCTGCCCCCCAGGCCAACGGTTCGCCGCCCGGCTGGGTGGCATTCGAGAAGATCTGCGTGGCGAGCGATGTGTTCTGCTCGCCGAGTTGGCTCACCATGTGACCGACGCCCGCGAAGTGGCTGATCGATCCGATCGTGAAGAGCAGAGGAGCGGTCTCGCCGGCGGCGCGGGCGACGGCGAGCATGCAACCGCTGGTGATACCGGGCAGCGCGGCAGGGACGACCACGCCGACGGTCGTGCGCCACGTTCGAGTCCCGAGTGCAGCACTTGCCTCGCGCAGGCTGTCGGGCACGAGCTTGAGCATCTCTTCCGTCGAGCGGACCACGATCGGCAGCATCAGGCACGCGAGCGCGAGCGCTCCGGCGAACGTGCTGCGTTGCCCGAAGTGCAACACCCACACGGTGTAGATGAAGATCCCCATCACGACCGACGGCACGCCGGTCATCACGTCAGTGAGGAATCGCAGCGCGTTCGCGAGCCGCTTCTGCTTTCCGTACTCGTTGAGATAGATCGCGCCGAGGATGCCGACGGGAATCGCCATCAAGGCCGCCAACCCCGTGATCACGATCGTGCCGATGATGGCGGGCTGCATGCCGTAAACGACTGCGTCGGCAGTCGCTCCGAACTTCTCGGCAAGGACGGACGACGCGATGTCGGTCGGTATGTCCTTGGTGAACCAGTCGATCCTGATGACGCTTATGCCCTTTTGGACGACGACGAACATGACGGCGAACAGCGGAATGGCGGCGATGAAGAACGCGAGCGCCATCAGCACGGTGGCGAGGCGGTTCTTGAACCGTCGACTGCGCGAGAGCGTCGAGACGAGCACGTCGAACTCGGCGTTGTCGGGGACGGGAGCCGTGTCGAGGACGGTCACACCGCTCCCTTCACCGAGCGATCGAACCGCACCACGAGGTGTCGTGCGGCGATGTTGACCAGGATCGTGAGCAGGAACAGCACGACGCCGAGGCCGATCAGCGCAGCCTGGTAGTCGCCGGTCGACTCGTTGAGGTTGCGGGCGATGACCGATGGCATCGCCTCACCCTGCGAGAACAGGTTGGGCACGATCTGCGGACTCGCGCCGATGACAAGGGCGATCGCGATCGTCTCGCCCATCGCTCGCCCGAGGCCGAGCATCACGGCACCCGTCACCCCGCTGCTCGAGTGCGGAAGCACGACGCCCTTGATCATCTCCCACCGCGTGGCACCGAGCGCGAGCGCCCCGTCCTTGTCGTTGCGCGGGACCGTGAGGAACACCTCGCGCGTGATCGACGTGATGATCGGCGTGATCATCAACGCCACGATGAGCCCCGCGCTCATGAAGCTCTGACCGGACAGACTCGGGCCGAGCACCGAGTGCACCACGGGGATGCCGTGCACCCTGTCGGCGATCCAGTTGAAGATGTCCTTGAGGTGGGGTCGCAGGATGAGGAAGCCCCACAACCCGAACACGACCGACGGAACGGCTGCGAGCAGGTCGATCACGGTGGTCAGGCCACCGCGCCACCGGCGAGGCGCGACCTCGGTGACGAAGAGTGCGATGCCGACGCTGACGGGCACGGCGACGACCACCGCGATCAGCGAGACCACGATCGTGCCGTAGATGAACGACAGCGCACCGAAGTCGCCGGTGTTGGGGTTCCAGTTGTCGGTGAAGACGTAGGCCAGCCCGGTCTTGGCGAACGCAGGCCACGCTTTCTGCGTCGTCGACACCGCAATGGCGCCCAGGATCAGGAGGATGGACAGGCCGGCGCCGAGCGCGGCGTACCGGAAGATCCGGTCCGCGCCCGCACCCCGACCGTTCGAGGTCAGCCCGCTCGCTGGTTCTCGATCGATGGTCACCTGCCTCACGCCTCGCCCCTCGGTCCTACGCGGTGATCTGGCTCAGCTGCGCGATCGCCTTCTGCGCGAGGTCTGAGGGCAGGGCGGCGAAGCCCACTGTCTTCGAGAAGCTCTGCCCGTCGGTGAGGATGAAGTTCAACCATCCCTTGAGCGCGTCTGCGGTCGCGGCATCGGGCTGCTTCTTGTAGACGATGATCCACGTCGGGGAGGTGATCGGATACGCACCATCACCCGATGCGTTCAGAGGGTCGTATGTGAGGTCCGCGTTCACGGTGGCGCCGGCAAGCGCTGCGCTCGCACCGTCGAGGGTCGGCTCCACGAACTTGCCCGCCGTGTTCTTGATCGCGGCGAACTTCAGATCCGCGTTCACCGCGTCGGCGAGATCGACATAACCGATGGCCCCATCCGTGCCCTGGATCAACGAGGCGACGCCGCTGTTCTTCTCCGCGGCCTGCGTCGTCGCCGGCCAGTTCACCGTGTCACCCGAGTCGAGCTTCCAGACGGACGGGGCGGCCTTCTTGAGGTACTTGGTGAAGTTGCTCGTGGTGCCCGAGGCGTCCGAACGGTGCACGACCGCGATCGTCGACGAGGGAAGGTTCACGCCCGAGTTGTCGGCGGCGATCTTCGGGTCGTTCCACGTCTTGATGTCGCCTTGGAAGATCCCGGCGAGCGTGTCCGCGCTCAGTGACAGCTTGTCCACGCCGGCGATGTTGAAGGACACGGTGATCGGCGCGCCGACCGTGGGGAAGTAGAGAACGTCGCCGCCCTTGAACTTGGGCTTGTCCTCGTCCTTGATCGTGCTGTCGGTCCCGGCGAACTGCACGACCTGGTTCTGGAGGTCGGTCTTCCCGGCGCCTGATCCGCTCTTTGTGTAGTTGACCGTCACGCCGCTCGCCTTCTTGGCGAACTCGGACTTGGCCTTCTGGTTGAACGCATCCTGGAAGCTCGAACCACTGCCGTTCAACGTGCCGGTGAGCTTCGAGTAATCGATGTTGGCGCCCGTCGCGCCGGACGAGCTTCCGGTCGATGACGACGTGCTCGTGCTGCTGCTGGAGCTACAGGCCGCCGCGATGACGGTCATGACGACGACGGCCGTCAGCGCCCACACCCTTCGTGTCTTGTACATGGCGCGCAACCTAGAGACGCCGGGTTAACTCCTCACCCGGCGTCGGGTGAACGGAGGGTGAACGCAGGTGAAACGTTTGCGAGCTGGTCTCGATCGCCCGGATAGGTCAAGGCGTCGCCGGCGTCGGTCAACGCGACCCATCGGACCTCGTCGATCTCATCGTTCGGGTCGAACGTCCGCTCGTGCATCGGCTGCATCAACCAGTACCGCACGACTTTCGACCGGCCTTTGCGATCGACGTACTTCTGTGGAAGCAACTCGGGGCCGAGCGAGCACCGCACGCCGGTCTCTTCGTCGACCTCGCGGATCGCGCACTGCTCGTCGGTCTCGCCCGGCTCCCGTTTGCCCTTCGGCAGCGACCAGTCGTCGTACCGCGGCCGGTGCACGATCAGCACCTCGGGGCCGGTCGCGCCCTGACGGACCACGACCCCGCCCGACGCACGGACCGTCACCGGGTCTTGCGCGCCAGTTCCTGAAGTCGAAGGTGCGCGTCGCAGTGCGACGCCGACGTCACCCGCTTCCACTCGCCGTCGGGACCGAGCGACCACGCAAGGACGTCGTCAGCGAGGTTGACCTCGAGGATCTCACGCAGTCGAGCCTGGAGCGAACGATCGTCGACCTCGACGACGGCCTCGACACGCCGATCCAGGTTTCGCGGCATCCAGTCGGCGGATCCGATGTAGTACGCCACCTCGCCGGGCCCGTTGCCGTTCGCGAACTCGAAGATCCGCGAGTGCTCGAGGTACCGACCGACGATCGAACGCACACGGATGTTGTCCGACAGGCCCGGAACGCCGGGGCGAAGGCAGCAGATGCCGCGCACGATCAAGTCGATCTGCACGCCCGCCTGTGAAGCGGCGTACAGCGCTTCGGTCATGTCGGGATCCACGAGGCTGTTGATCTTCACGCGGATGCGGCCCGATCCGGGAAGCGCCTTCTCCGCCTTGATCTCGTTGACGATCAACTCGGTCATGCGCGGTCGCAGCGTGTGCGGCGCAGTGAGCAGCTTCTCGTAGTGAAGGTTGCGTCCGTAGCCCGTCAAGTAGTTGAAAAGGTGAGTGAGGTCGGAACCGATCTCGTCGTCCGATGTGAACAGGCCGAGGTCTTCGTAGAGCTTCGCCGTCGTCGAGTTGTAGTTGCCGGTCCCGATGTGGACGTATCGACGGATTCCCTCAGGCTCATCACGTACGACGAGCGCCGTCTTCGTGTGTGTCTTCAGGCCGACGAGGCCGTACACCACGTGGACACCCGCTTCTTCGAGCGCGCGTGCCCACTCGATGTTGGCCTGCTCGTCGCCGCGCGCCTTGAGCTCGACCAGCGCGGCGACCTGCTTGCCACGTTCGGCAGCACGAATCAGGTAGCGCACGATCGCGCTGTCGCCGGAGGTTCGGTACAGCGTCAGCTTGATCGCCAGCACGTGCGGATCAGCCGCCGCTTGCCGCACGAACTCTTCGACGCTGGCGGCGAAGCTCTCGTAGGGATGGTGCACGAGCACGTCGCGCTCGCGCATGACGCTGAACACGTCGACCCGTTCGTCGTCGTCGACCACGAACGCCGGCGGCGTCACCGGTGTGTA
>DASUCS010000051.1:0-3642 GCA_036275935.1 Acidimicrobiales bacterium | reverse complement strand
TCTTCGACACGCAGATCGCCGCCGGTTTCGCGGGGTTCAACGGGCCGTCGCTGGCGACGCTCGTCAGCGGCGTGCTCGATGTGCGGCTGCCGAAGGGAGATCGCCTGGCAGACTGGTTGCGTCGTCCGCTGACCGACGAGCAGCTGTCGTATGCCGCGTCCGATGTCGAGCATTTGCTTGCGCTGCACCGGTGGCTCGTCGACCGCCTCGAACGCGAGGGTCGCCTCGACTGGGCGACCGACGAATGCGACCAGCTGCTCGCCAAAGCGTCGTCGCCGAAGGATCCGAACGAAGCGTGGTGGCGGGTGAAGGAAGCGCGGCAGCTGCGCGGCAAGTCCGTCGGCGTGGCGCAGGCGTTGACGGCGTGGCGAGAGCGCCGAGCGGCGGAGATCGACCAGCCGGTGCGATTCGTCCTGCCCGATCTCGCGCTCGTGGGGATGGCGCAGCGACCGCCGAAGTCAGCCGCCGACCTCGCACGCGTTCGCGGCCTCGACGACCGCCACCTTCGGGGGCGACAGGCGGACGCGATCATGGATGCGATCGACGAGGGACTGGCACTCTCGAAGGACGAGATTCGGGTGCCGCCGAGCGGTGACGTCGATCGCGACCTCCGCCCTGCCGTGACGCTGGTGTCCGCCTGGATCAGTCAACTCAGCCGGAAGTTGGGCATCGACACGATGCTCGTCGCCACTCGCAACGACGTCGAGGCGTTGTTGCGCGGCGACGAGAACGCACGGTTGACGCACGGTTGGCGCGCCGATGTCGTCGGCCAGGACATCCGCAAGCTCGTCGAAGGCCGCGCCGCGCTCTCCTTCGACGGTCACGGCGGTCTCGTCCTCGAAGACCGCTGACGCTTCCCGCGCGACGGCCTGCACGTCAGGTCACGCGAGGATCACGGCTTCGTCAGGTTGCAGGACACCCGGGAACGGCTCGCCCTCGGTGTTGCCCGTGCTGCTCACCTCGACCACTCCGGTCACGTCAATCGAGTGCGGGTCGGACGTGAAGTTGATCAACACCGTCCGCCGCTCGCCGTCGTGTGTGCGCTCGTAGGCGACCACACCGTCGGGTGCGGCGAGCAGTGTGAGGTCGCCGAGTCGCAGCGCCGGTGACTGCCGCCGGGCGGCCAGCACACGCCGGTAGAGGTGCAGGATCGACCTCTCGTCCTTGGTCAACGCTTCGACGGAACGTGCGCCCGCATCAGGCGGGAACGGCAGCCACGGCTCCGCGCCACTCCAGCCGTGCTGCGCAGCAGTTGTCCACGGGACAGGTGCTCGACAGCCATCGCGTCCGCCCGGGTCGACGACGCGGTCGGGCGGCACCAACGCGTCCTCGAGACCGAGCTCCTCGCCCTCGTACAGGAACGGCGTGCCCCGCAACGTGAGCAGGAGCACCACTGCCGCGCGGGCCCGAGCCTCCGACCCGCCGTAACGAGTCCGATGGCGTGCGTTGTCGTGGTTCGACAGCACCCAGGTCGGCCACGCGTCGACCGGAACCATCGCCCCTTCGGTGCGTTCGATGCGATGCCGCCACTTGCCCGCATCCCACGGCGCGAACAGCGGGGGGAAGTTGAAGGCGAGATGCAGCTCGTCGTTGTCGCCGTAGTACTCCGCCACCTTCGCCGTCGACAGGATGAACACCTCACCCACCGACACGCGATCGCCGGGGTACGAGTCGAGCAGCTCGCGGATCTCGCGCAGGCGGGCGTGAACCGCCGGGGCGTCGTACCGCGATTCATCGAGCATCGCCTGGATGCCATCGTCGACGTTGCGGAGATCGGCGCGCTTGACGATCCCCATGATCACGTCCATGCGGAAGCCGTCGACTCCGCGGTCGAGCCAGAACCGCAACGTGTCGTGCATCGCGGCGACGACCTCTGGATTCCGCCAGTTGAGATCGGGCTGCTCCGGCAGGAACAGGTGGAGGTAGTACTGGCCCGTCGTGTCGTCGAGCGTCCACGCGCTCTCGTTCAGAAAGGCACCGACCCAGTTGTTCGGCGGACCGCCGTCCGGAGCAGGGTCGCGCCAGATGTACCAGTCCCGTTTCGGGTTGTCCCTCGACGACCGCGACTCGACGAACCACGGATGTTGATCCGAGCTGTGGTTCGGTACCCAGTCGATGACGACCTTGAGGTCGCGTTGGTGTGCAGCCGCGACCAAGGCGTCGAAGTCGGCCAGCGTTCCGAAGATCGGGTCGACGTCGCAGTAGTCCGCGACGTCGTAACCGAAGTCGGCCATCGGCGAAGGGAAGAACGGGGAGATCCAGATCCCGTCCACGCCCAGCCACGCGAGATGGTCGAGATGTCGGCGGATGCCATCGAGGTCGCCGATCCCGTCACCGTTCGAGTCGGCGAAGCTCCGCGGATAGATCTGGTAGAGGACGGCTTCTTTCCACCACGGCGGTCCCGGCATCGGTGCACCGTAGTCAGCGGGTGAGTGCGGCCACCGCGGCTGCGACGTCGGGCTCGTCGAGCGCGAGCCGTTCTGGCGTCCACCACCGGTGGTCGTGCTCGAGATGGCCGGCCATGATCCAGTACGGGTCCAGCGGTTCGCCGGTGAGGGCGGTGTAGGTCGCGACGAACTCGTCCGCGACGTCAGGGTTGGCCAACGTGCGCAGGTTGTTGCGACAGTGCGCGAGGTCGCACCCGATGGGACCTCGGCATGCGTTCGGCCAATCGACGACCCCGGTGGCGCGCCCGCGCGACCACAACACGTTGCCCGGATGGAAGTCGCGATGGATGAGGGTCGGTCGGTACGCCGGCATCGCGGTGCGCCACAGCTCGATCGCCTTCTCCCACAGGCGAGGCTGGGTGGCGAGCGGGGGCGGGGTCGTCATCTCCTGCTCGTACCAGCAGTAGTACTCGTGACCGAGATCGTCGGCGTTGACCGCATGGATCGAGGCTGCGACCTCCGCGAGTCGCGACAGATCCGGGACCGCCACCGCACGGCCGCCCAACAACGACATGAGCAGCACGGGGATCCCGTCGCCCACGTCTGCGCCCGTCGGGTCGGACGCGACGAGCGACGGCACCGGCAACCCATGGGCTGATGCGAAACGCAACGCGTCCGCCTCCCGCGCGGGCGCGTCGGGTTCCGCGACGAGGAACCCGGGCCAGACGTAACGGCGCAGCACCACCCGCGCGCCATCGGCCAAGACGATTCGGTGCACCGCGGTCGAGGACGCTCCGGGTAGCCGCGCCACGCGCACGACGGCCGCGCCGGTGACCTGCCGAATCCACGTGCGGACCTGATCGGGCACCGTGGTGCGCCGCAGTTCGGCGGGCAACGATGAGCGGGCGCGCAGGTTCGGGTGCCGGCTCATCCGTGCCAGCTTGCCGTGCCAGAGTGGGGCGGGCGGGCGGCGGGGCACGCAACGAGCGAGGAGACGTGCATGGCGACGGTCAGCGTCCGCTACATCGTGTTCGACGTCGACGAGGCCATCCGGTTCTACTGCGACCGGCTCGGGTTCGACGAGGTGATGCACCCGGCGCCGACGTTCGCCATGTTGTCCCGTGGCGACCTCCGGCTCGTCCTCAGCGCCACCGGCGGCGGCCCGGGTGGCGGCCAGGCGATGCCGGACGGCACGATGCCCGAGCCGGGCGGCTGGAACCGCTTCTCGCTCGAGGTCACCGACCTCGAGGCGACG
>DASUCS010000050.1:0-8460 GCA_036275935.1 Acidimicrobiales bacterium | reverse complement strand
CGGGCACCTGAGCGATGCCGCCTGCTGACGAGATCCTGTGCGTCGACTGCGGCGGGCCGTGCGGGCGGCTCACCGGTGATCCCGAGCTCGGATGGGAGGTCGGCGACGTCGTCGCCTACCGGTGCCGCGACTGCCTCGACGTCTGGTACCTCGAGCTCACCGAGGACGACATCCTCGACGACTAGCGCGAACTCGACGAGATAGGCATCGGTGGACGATGGCTATCTCGTCGAGAATCAGCCCTTGAAGAGGAACTCGCGGTCGTCGGGGTCGAGGAAGGTCTCGATCTCGTCGAGCAGGTCTCGATGAGCGGCGAGCATCGGGTCGGCATCGACGAGCTCGAACGCCACTTCCCTCGCCTTGCTCACCCACTCGCGATCGCGACGGAGCGACGCCAGCTTGAGATCATTGCGGCCCTTCTGCCGCTCCCCCATGATCGTGCCCTCGCCCCGGACCTCGAGGTCGACCTCCGCCAACACGAAGCCGTCCTGTGTGTCGACCATCGCCGCCAACCTCGTCTCGGCGTCGTCGGTCGCACCGGCGCCGATGAGGTAGCAGTACGACTTGAGCCCTGCGCCGCGCCCGACGCGTCCGCGCAATTGGTGCAACTGCGCGATCCCGAACCGATCGGCGTCGAGGATCACCATCACCGTCGCGTTGGGAACGTCGACACCGACTTCGATCACCGTCGTCGACACGAGCACGTCGATCGCGCCGCTACGGAACAGGTCCATCACCTGCTGCTTCTCGGCCGAAGACAGCCGCCCGTGCAACAACGCAAGGCGTTGCTCGCTGAGCTCGCCCTCCGACAGCTCCTCGTAGGTGACCTCAGCCGATCGGGCGTCGAGCTTCTCCGACTCCTCGATGAGCGGGCACACGACGTAGACCTGGCGGCCCGCTGCGACCTCGTCGCGCACGTGCGCCCACACCGACAGCTCGCCGAGGTTCAGCTCGCCTGGTTGGACCTTCTCCCACACCGTCTTGATCGGCTCGCGGCCCGGAGGCAGCTCGTCCAGCACCGAGACGTCGAGGTCGCCGTAGACCGTCATCGCGGCGGTGCGCGGGATCGGCGTCGCAGTCATCACCAGCACGTCGGGCACCGCGTCGCCGGCGCCCTTCTCGCGCAACGCGGCGCGCTGCTCGACGCCGAACCGATGCTGCTCGTCGACCACCACCACCCCGAGGTTCTTGAACGCGATGACCTCCTCGATGAGCGCGTGCGTGCCGATGAGGATGTCCGTCTCCCCGCTGTCGAGGCGTCCGAGGATGCGCCTGCGGTCGGCGGCGGACGTGCGGCCGGTGAGGAGATCGACCTGCAATGGTCGCTCGCCGAGCAACGTCCCTTCGGAGGGCAGCGCGAAGTCCGCAAGGAGCGCGCGCACGCTCATCGCGTGTTGCTCGGCGAGCACCTCCGTCGGCGCCATGAGCGCGCCTTGCATGCCGCCCTGCACCGCGACCAGCAGCGCGCTGACGGCGACCACCGTCTTCCCTGCTCCGACATCACCCTGCAACAGCCGGTGCATCGGGTGGGGTGACGCGAGATCACGCTCGATCTCCGCGATCACCTTGCGCTGCGCGCCGGTGAGCTCGTACGGGAGCTGCGCGTGGAACCGCGCGACCAACTCACCGGTGATGTCGTGCGCGATGCCCGCCGATCGCCGTTCCAGCGCCCGCTTGCGCAGCACGAGGGCGAGTTGGATCCGGAGCAGCTCGTCGAACACCAATCGACGCCGCGCTTCGCTGATCTCGTTCCAGTCCTCGGGACGGTGGTAGCCGTTGAATGCAGCCGTGCGGTCGACGAAGTCGAACCGATCGAGCACCGCCGCGGGCAACGGCTCGACGAACTCGACGGCGCGGTTCAACGCGCTGTCGATCCACGTGCGCAGATCCTTCGAGTACAGACGGTTCTTGTCCGACTGCGGGTACACCGGACGGATCCCGAGCTCGGGTTCTCCGAGCAGGTCGACCTCGGGGTTGGCCATCGACTTCGCACCCTTGAACGCGTCGACCTTCCCGAAGAAGAGCACCTCGCTGCCATCCGGGAACTGCTTCTGCCGCCACGGCTGGTTGAAGAACGTGACCTTCATCTGGCCGGAGCCGTCGGTGATGCGCACCTCGAGCCGCGGCTTGACCTTGCCGCGCCGCGGCACGACATGCGTGCCGACGACACGGCCCCACACCCACGCCTGATCACCGATGCGCAGCTCACCGATCGTCGCCATGCGCGTCTGATCGAGATGACGTCGCGGATAGTGCGTCACGAGGTCGAGGACGTTCGTGATGTCGAACGCGTTCGCCAACGCGTCAGCGCGCTCGGGTCCCACCCCTTTGATCTCTGTCACCGGCAACTCCGCCAGCCGGCCGAGCGTCACCGCCACGCTGCTATTCGACTCCGAAGAGGAACGGGTACAGCGGTTGCCCCCCGTGGTGGACCTCAGCCGTGATGTCGGGGTGCTCATCCCCGAGCCACTCCGTCACTGCGCGCGTGGCAGCGGGCGTGCAACCGTCACCCTCGATGATCGTGACGATCTCGTGGTCGTCGGTGACGAGCTTGGTCAGCAGCGCGATGGCCGCACCGTGCAGCTCGGTGTCAACGGCGACGATGCCGGCGCGACCGATGCCGAGGTAGTCCCCTTCCTTGATCGCGCCAGCGTCGCTGGACGAATCGCGCACGGCGCGCGTGACCTCACCCGCGATCACGTTCGCGGCTGCCTCCGTCATCTCGTCCGCGTTGTCGTCGCAGGGCGCCTCGGGGTCGTAGGCCACGAGTGCGGCGAAGCCTTCGGTGATGCCACGGGTCGGCACGACGCGAACCGTCTTCTGCGTCTGCGACTGCACCTGCTCGGCGACCGCGATGATGTTCTTGTTGTTCGGCAGGATCACGACCTCGTCGGCCGGCGCGGACTCGACTGCCTCCAGCAGCTGCGCCGTGGACGGGTTCATGGACTGGCCACCGGTCACGATGCGTTGCACGCCGAGGCTGTAGAAGATGCGGCGGATGCCGTCGCCGGTCGCCACCGCGACCACCGCGGTCGTGACGGGCGTGTTGACGTGCAGCGGCTCCTCGTCGCCTGCTCCGGCCGCGACACCTTCGCGAACCCATCGTTCTTCTTCGACTTGTTCGATGAGATCCGTCACGCGGATCTGTCGCGGCCGACCGCAGTCCAGCGCGGCCTCGATGGCCGCGCCGATGTCGTCGGTGTGGATGTGACAGTTCCAGATGCCGTCACCGCCGACCACGACGATCGAATCGCCGATTCCCGCCCAGACGTCCTTGAACGCAGGAATCGTCCCGTCCGGCGCCTCGAGGAAGTACATGACCTCGTAGCGGAGATCGCCGACGTTGTGAACGTCATGGTCGCCGTGGTCGCCGGCCTGCAACGCCGCGACGTCGAGCTCGCCGATCTCCTCGGGTTCCGGCACCGGGCGACCGTCGAGCTCGTGCAGCACGACGTCGAGCAACAGCAGGAACCCCGCGCCACCCGCGTCGACCACGCCGGCGGTCTTCAACACCGGCAGCAGCTCCGGCGTCTTCGCCAGCGCATCGCCGCCGCGCGCCCGCGCCGCCTCGACCACTCCGCACAGCTCCTCGCCGCCCTTCGCCGACTCCGTCGCGGCCTCGGACGCCTCGCGCACGACCGTCAGGATCGTCCCCTCGACCGGCCGCATCACTGCGCCGTACGCCGCCTCGGACGCGGCAGCGAGCGCCGCGGCAAACGTCTGGCCGTCGCCGCTGCCGTCGCGCAGCACCTCGGACATGCCCCGCAACACCTGCGACAGGATGACTCCCGAGTTGCCGCGGGCTCCCATCAGGGATCCGTGGCTGATGGCCTTGCACGTCGCTGGAAGATCGGAGTCGGCGGTGTCGAGCTCGGCGCACACCGACTCGAGCGTGAGCGCCATGTTCGTGCCGGTGTCACCGTCAGGGACGGGGTAGACGTTCAGCCGGTTGATCGCCACCTGATGGGTGCGCAGCGCATCCCGATATCCACGCACGACCGATCGGAGCTCGGGTGCGCCGAGGCGCGTGACGACAGCCATTGCCCTGCGATCGTAGGTCGGCGGTGGCAGCCATCCTGGGGTTGCCTGTACGCTGCCAAGCCGTCCTGGTTCTGGAAGTCGAGGAAGCGCGTCATGGCAGCGGTGTGTGAGGTCTGTGGCAAGAAGCCGTCGTTCGGCGTGAGCATCAGCCACTCCCATGTGCGCTCGAAGCGCCGGTGGAACCCCAACATCCAGCGCGTCCGGGCGATCGTGAACGGTTCGCCGAAGCGCATCCACGTCTGCACGTCGTGCATCAAGGCCGGAAAGATCCAAAAAGCCGCGCACTAGTTGTTCCGAAGTCAGGCGAAGCCGCCGCTGGGAACGCAGCGACAGGCGGCCGCCTGACAGCACGAAAGCAGGGAGCCCGAAGGGCGAGCGATTCGTGTCGAAGCAGGGCCACGGATAGCCTTGACACTCCGGTCCCCTGGCGAGGAGCTCGTGTGCAAGGCGTGATCAAGTCGTATGACCCGGGTTCGGGCGACGGCGTGGTGCTGTGTGACACCGATCTCGCGGAGTACGACCTCGATGCCGACGCGCTGGTCGGCACGGTGTTCCGCATGCTTCGCCAAGGTCAGCGCGTCATCTTCGACCTCACCGACGACGGGCTTGCGACTCGCCTGCGACTGGGATCCGAAGTCGACATGGGAACTCCGGGGTTCCCGCCCGCAGAAGCGAACAACTGAACAACGACATCTGCCCAACGACAACGAAGTCGGAGGAGACGTGCCCAAGACCCCGCCCCCCACGAGCAACCGCCGGCTGATCGAGTTCGTCGACGCCGCAGTAGCTCTGTGTGAACCCGAGCGGGTCCATTGGTGCGACGGCAGCGCGGAGGAGTACGACCAGCTGTGCGAGCTGCTGGTGTCGGGGGGCACGTTCCAACGGCTGTCGGAGGCCAAGCGACCCAACAGCTACCTCGGCCTTTCCGATCCCGGCGACGTCGCCCGGGTCGAAGACCGCACGTTCATCTGCAGTGAGCGCGAGATCGACGCCGGCCCGACGAACAACTGGCGCGAGCCCGCCGAGATGAAGGACACGCTGCGCGGCCTCTTCAAGGGCTCGATGCGCGGCCGCACGATGTACGTCGTGCCGTTCTCGATGGGTCCCCTCGGTTCGCCGATCGCGCACATCGGGGTGCAAGTCACCGACTCCCCGTACGTCGCAGTGTCGATGCGGATCATGACTCGCATGGGCCAGAAGGTGCTCGACGTTCTCGGTGACGACGAGTTCGTCCCGTGCATGCACTCCGTCGGTTACCCGCTCATCGACGCAGACGGCAACGCTCGCCCGGACGTGGCGTGGCCGTGCGACGCGAACAACAAGTACATCGTGCACTTCCCCGAGACGCGCGAGATCTGGAGCTATGGGTCGGGATACGGGGGCAACGCGCTCCTGGGAAAGAAGTGCTTCGCGCTGCGCATCGCGTCGACGATGGCGCGCGACGACGGTTGGCTCGCCGAGCACATGCTCGTCCTCGGTGTGACACCGCCGAACGGCGAGAAGCGCTACATCGCCGCGGCCTTCCCCTCCGCGTGCGGCAAGACGAACATGGCGATGATGATCCCGACCCTTCCCGGCTGGAAGATCGAGACCGTTGGCGACGACATCGCCTGGATGAAGTTCGGCGACGACGGCCGCCTCTACGCCATCAATCCGGAGGCCGGCTTCTTCGGTGTCGCCCCCGGCACCGGCGAAAAGACGAACCCGAACGCGCTCAAGACTTTGTGGGGCAACTGCATCTTCACCAACGTGGCGAAGACCGACGACGACGACATCTGGTGGGAAGGGCTCACCGACGAGTGGCCGTCACACCTGACCGACTGGAAGGGCAAGGACTGGACTCCTTCGTCGGACACTCCCGCCGCGCATCCCAACGCCCGCTTCACCGCGCCGGCGGCGCAGTGTCCGTCGATCGCACCCGAGTGGGACGACCCGAAGGGTGTGCCGATCTCGGCGATCCTCTTCGGTGGGCGGCGTGCCACGAACGTTCCGCTCGTGACCGAAGCGACGTCGTGGCAGCACGGTGTGTTCCTCGGTTCGATCATGTCGTCCGAGACGACCGCAGCACAGGCCGGCGCCGTCGGCAAGCTGCGTTTCGACCCCTTCGCGATGTTGCCGTTCTGCGGTTACAACATGGGCGACTACTTCCAGCACTGGCTCGACATCGGCGACGAAGCCGAAGAGAGCAAGCTCCCGAAGCTGTTCTGGGTGAACTGGTTCCGCAAGGGCGAGGACGGCAAGTTCCTCTGGCCCGGTTTCGGTGACAACAGCCGCGTGCTGAAGTGGGTCCTCGAAGAAGTCGACGGCACCGGGAAGGGTGTCGACACGCCGATCGGTCGCGTCCCGACCGCTGATGCGATCGACACCAGCGGGCTCGCCGTCGACCCCGCCACGATGAAGAAGCTCGTGTCAGTCGATGCGGAGAGTTGGCGACAGGAAGTCCCGCAGATCGAGGCGCACTACGCCGCGCTCGGCGAGCGTCTCCCCGAGGAGCTCAAGGACGAGCTCCGCGAGCTCGAGAAGCGCCTCGCCAACTGACTCGCCGTTCTCCTGGTACCGGCGGGACAGATGCGTCCCGTATGTACCAGGAGAAACGTCAGGCTGTTCTCGACGGCAGGGGCAGGAGGCCGACGGTGCGGCACTGGTCGGCGAGACCCGAGAGCTCGTCGACGTACTTGTCGCGGTCGATGTCGCCCGACAGGTAGCCGCGGCGCAGATCGAGGAACATCCCCTCGACCAGAAGGTCCACCAACTGGTCGAACAGGCGCTGCTGGAGCGCATCGTCCTCGTGCACGAGTTGGATGGTGCACAGGACATCGTCCTGTTCTGCGCTGACTCGTTCGATCAAACGGTTCTGTGCATCCACGCTCACCGTATTCACCGACGCGCGCTGCGTTCCCTGCCTCGTCACGAAAATGCATAGGTTCAGGCCATGGACCCGGTACTCGCTCACAAGATGTCGCGCACGCTCGAGCCGTATCACGGCGTCATCTACTTCCTGCCCGAAGCAGTGGAGCAATACGGACAACTCGGGATCACCGGGAGGGACGGGTACTTCGCCTCGCGCTCGGCGCCGCTCGGTGAGGTACCGGCCAGCGTCGTGATCGCGACGTTCTTCAACTTCAACCCGACGCTGATCGAACATGCCATCCCGAGCGCATGGACGAAGACGACGCCGACCGCGATGGTCGAGGCGCGACTCGAGGCGATCGATCGTGGACTCCGCCGTCTCCTGCCCGACGTCGTCTCCAGTCCGGAGATCAAGCGGGCTGCCGATCTGGCGCGCACTGCCACCGACGGCTGCAGCAATCCCGGCCGACCGCTGTACGCCGGTCACGCCAACCTCTCGTGGCCCGACGAGCCGCACCTGGTGCTCTGGCACGCGCTCTCGTTGATCCGCGAGTTCCGCGGCGACGGACACATCGCGTGTTTGGTCACCGAGGGACTCGACGCCGTTGAAGCCTTGATCACGCACGCCGCGTCGGGGGCGGTGCCGCGCGCCGCGCTGCAGGCGACTCGCGCCTGGGACGACGACGCCTGGGAGGCGGGCATCGAACGCTTGGCCGACCGCGGACTCGTCACCGAGGACGGATCGTTCACCGACGCCGGCGCCGCACAACGGCAACGGATCGAGGATCAGACCGACGTGCTGGCCCTGCCCGCGTGGAACGCGCTCGGCGAGGACGGGTGCAACGAGTTGCGGGAGCTGGTGCGGCCGTGGAGCCGCGCCATCGTCAGCAGCGACGCGTTCACAGGTGGACCACCGGGCACGTGAGCGTGCGGGTGATGCCGTCGATCATCTGCACCCGGCTCACGACCATCTTCCCGAGCTCGTCGACCGAGGTTGCCTCGGCACGCGCGATCACGTCGTAGGGGCCGGTGACGTCCTCGGCCGACACGACACCCTCGATCGACGACACCTCGCTCGCGACCTGCGCCGCCTTGCCCACTTCGGTCTGGATGAGGATGTACGCGCTCACGGCCACGGCCGCGAACATTACTTACGCCGTCACCGGCCCGCGACCAACATCGCCCTGATGCCGAGGCCCATGAGGAACAGGCTGCCGAAGCCGTAGACGAGGTACATGCGGTCGCGCACCCACGGCGAGGTCGTCTTGTACGAGTACAGGATGCCGACGGCGATGATCGCCACGAAGCCGTAGAAGAGGTGGAACTGCGGCGGGTCGATCTTCTCGACGTTGACGAGGGCGACGCCGAGACCGGCCTGCACGAAGATCGCGACCTCGACGAGGATGGTGAACCACCACAACGCCCGCGTGCGCAGTGGTTGCAGCCAGTGCGCCGCCAGCGCCCACGCGCCCGCGAGACCGTTGCCGATCACGACGAACCAGGCCCACCCCTTGTGGATCTGGAGCAGTACGAGCGCGCTGAAGACGAGGGAAGAAGCGATCCGGTGAT
>DASUCS010000049.1:0-4311 GCA_036275935.1 Acidimicrobiales bacterium | reverse complement strand
CACCGTCAACCGTTCCCTGCGCATTCCGCTCGACGAGCTCGAATGGCGCTTCAGCGCGAGCGGCGGACCGGGCGGCCAGCACGCAAATCGCTCGAACACGCGCGTCGAGGTGCGTTTCGACGTCGAGTCGTCGCCGAGTCTCGGGCCGCGCCAGCGGGCGCGGCTGCTCGATCGGCTCGGTCCGACGGTCCGCGTGGTGGTTGACGCCGAGCGATCGCAGTCACGCAATCGATCGCTCGCCTTGACGCGACTCGCAGAACGGCTGGCGCGAGCGCTGCGGGTCGAGACGCCGCGGACGGCGACGCGTCCTACGGCGGGGAGTCGGGAGCGTCGACTGACGGAGAAACGTCATCGATCCGAGCAGAAGCGGCAGCGTCAGCGACCGCGCGCCGACGACGGTTGACGCGCTCCCACGCCCAATCGGCGGCGACGAGCGTCAGCAAGAACACCACTGCCAGCCAACCGATCTGGTGCACAGCCGCGAGCTCGCCCGGCCATTCGAACGCGGCAGTCGGTTGGTAATGCGCTTGCCGGCCGATCACGTAGCTGCCGGCAAGCGCGAGCAGCGCGGGAGCGCCGATCGCGAGCAGCCATCTGGCGCGGTGACGACGTCCGGCCCACAGCGCCGCGACCGCGGTGACGGCGCCAGCGATGGGGCCGACGACGGCGGCGGTGAGCACGCCCGCGATTGCCGCCATCGCCAAGGCGGTGCGCAGAGCAGGAACGTCGCGTCCGTCGAATCGCACGAACGTGCGCCACGCGAACGCGTCGGGGGGTGGATCGTCGATCGTCGAGTCGAGCGCGGCGCGCGGCCGACGGATCGCCAGGATCAGGCAGAGGATCGCGCCGAGCAACGACAGGAACAGACAGATCCACACCAGCCGCTGTGGAGTCCATTCGAGGTGGACCTTCACGGTGGCGGAAGGTGTGTTGATCAGCCAACCGTTGGCGTAGCCGTCGACGAGTTGTGGCTTTCCGAGGCTCTTGCCGTCGGCAGTGGCGCTCCACCCGTCGTTGTGACTCTGACCGAGCACGAGCCAGAACGGAGTACCGGGTTTCGGGTTGGTGACCGTGATGTCGTAGTCGGTTGCTGCGGATCGGGTGACCTGCGGGACAGGTGCGCTCGGTTGTGCGGCACCGGGGGGCGTGATCGTCGTCGGCGCGTTGCCTGATCCGTCGGACTGCAGCACGAGGCGATCCAGGTCGAGTCCGGAGTCGAGCCCCTTGGCGGCGCGCAGCACGTGATCTCCCGGCCCGAGCGTCACGCCGGGCTCGTCCGAACCGCACAAGGTCACCTTCAAGGGGCGACCGTGACGAGCGTCATCGAGGGATCCGGTGATCTCGACGCCGACGGGCAGGTCGTCGATCGTGAGCAGGTCCGTGCGGCACCCCGTGTCGACAGGTTGGTCGGGTGTCCCGGCCGACAGGCCGTCGATACCGAGCTCCGCGATCCCGACGGGCATGCGGATCGGCGCGCTCGAGAACCAATCGGTGGTGGTCACGTCGCGAAGTCCGTCGACGACGAACGTGAGCTTCGTGCCCGTCACGGCGTCGCGAAGATCGATCGGCACGCGCACGACCGCGTCGGCTCCCTGCGCGCCAGGTCGATCGGTGACGGCGGGGACGGTCACGTTGGCGACCGTGCGACCGTCCGCCTCGATGCGCATGTGGGTCGGCACCGAGTGGCGTCCATCGGCGACGACCATGAGATCCATGTGGTCGAACGTGAGCGGCCGACCGAGCTGATAGGTGATCGAGTCGTCGTTGCCTTCGGCGAATCCCGGCACCCATGCAGTCGTCGGGTCGCCGTCGATCGCTGACGACGATCGTGCATCGAGGTCGCCACCGAGATGGCGTGACGACGTCGCGGTCGGCCCCACCACGCCGAGCAGGAGATCGGTGAGGTCGTCGCCGACCCGTTGGGAGAGCCGTGCTTCGCCGGTGAGTGCAAACGTGCGAGCGGTTGGCAGGCTCCACTGGCGGGCGATGGCCGTTTCCTCGTCGTCACGCACGACTTCGGCGCCATCGGTACGCAGCCGTTCCATGGCCAGTGTGAGTGGATGGCTCGCAGACGCGTCGCCGGCCGCAGCGAGCAGATCGGTGGGCATGCGCACGAGCTCGGCGCCGTGGATGTCGTTGACGTTGACCTCGCTGAACCCGACGGGAGAGAACTCGCTGTACCGAACGGGATGCGTGAGCGTCGACTGTCGGCCGGTGTCGTCGTCGCGGATGATGAGCTCGAGCTTCGAGAAGGTGCGTTCGGGGAACGCGAGCGCCTGACCCAACAGCGTGCTCGACGTCGCGTCGAGATCGAACGGCATCGTGTCGCCGTCATCGAACCGAAGGTCGAGCTTGGTGATCGATCGGTTGCGCACGCCGGACAGCAGCTGCGTGACGGTCACGTGGTCGGTCGTCACGGGTTGCGCGAACGAGAGCACGAGCTTCTCGCCGCGTACGTCGCTCGACGCGCCGGTCTTCCAGGCGGTGCGTAGGTCGCCGTCGACCGCGTTGGCAGGGCGGTACTCGGGGGTGTACGTGATCGAGTTCCCGTAGGTCGTCGCCTGCGCGGACACGCCGCCCGGGTAGAGCGCGACCGAGTACGAATCGTCGTTGGCGTCCGGGAAAACGGGGAGCCGGTTGTCGGTGAGGTCCTGACGCAGTGGGGTCTCGCCGGCCTGCTCCGTGTAGCCGAGGTTGTCGCGCAAGGTGCTCCATCGCCGCGCCCGGCGCCGGTTCGAATCGGTGACGACGAGCGCCGCGCCGCGGTCGAGCTGTGCCTGCAGCCCCGCGGTGTTCTTCGCGTACGACGCGGCGTACTGCACGAGCTCGCGGCCGTCGAGGAGCCCGGCCGACGCGAGCGACACGAGTCCTTCGCCATCGCCGTCGACGAGCACGGGCGCCTGAGCGCTCGTGGTGCGCACGATGTTCTGTGGATCGTTCACGGGGAAGTCGACGACCGGTCCGTAAGGGTGCTGGGTGTCATCGCGCAGGGCCGCCTCGTCGATCAGGGGCGCCGTCGGTGACGCCGCGTTGATCGTCGGTGTTCCGTACGCGACCGGCGCGCCGAGACCAGGAGCGGCACCCAGCAGCGGCATCACCTGGTACGGCCGGGCCAGCCGGAAGCGTTCGTACTGCAAGTCGTTGCGAGCGACGACGTCACCCGCGGCCATCATCCGGGCGAGCGGCGCGACCGCCTGCGGCTCGAGGATGTTCTCCTGGATCCGGCGGTCGACCGCATTCAGGAGGTCGGCCGACGCAGGGGAGCCGTAGGGGATGAGCTCTCGAGCCACGTAGGGCCGGTCCATGAGTCCCGGCGTGATCGGGTCGACGGTGTTGCCCCACCGGTACGACGCGAAGTCGCTCCCGGGGACCTCGAACACCCGTGTCGTGTGCGCCGCGTCGTCGAAGGCGCGAGTGGCGTCGGTCCAGTAACCCGGCAGGTTCTCGGGGCGCTGCAAATTTGACGCCACCATGCCGCCGGTGAACAGCGGCGGCAGTCCGAGGATCGTGAGCACCACGAGGCCTGCGCCGAGGGGGCGCACCAGTCGCGGCATCGCCCGACCGAGGGCGGTGAGACCGGTGGCGAGGAACACCGCCAGCCCGAGGGCGACGAGCGGTACCGCGCGGGGCGTGCTGCGCAGCGCGAGGCCCCGATCGGAGAGCAGCAACGACTTCCACCAGTCACCGGTCAGCGGCGGATCGTCCCAGGGATGGGCGCCGACGGCGATGAACACGCCGGCGAACACCAGAACCGCGAAGTACGCCCGGTGCTTCCAGCGTGTGATCGTCGCCCCCAGCAAGGCGAGAACCGGCGTGAGATATGTGACCGCGATCAGCCAGAGCCGTTGTGTGTAGTCGACGCTGGGCTCGATCCACGGACCGAGCCGGTCACTGCCGTAGAAGAACCAATAGCCGAGGCCGCGAAGCACCTCGGGTGCGACCGACGCGGCGGCGACGACCTTCGCGGTCTCGGTGTAGCGCAGGATCTCGATCCCGTAGCCGCCCTGCGTGAGCAAGCCGGAGATCCACCAGAGTGACGTGAGAAGTGTGAGCGCACCGATGCGCGCGAACACACGGACTGCATTCGGCAGCGTCGTCTCGCGTGAACCCCACACGGCGAAGGGGAACCACAACAAGGGCCCGATGCCGGCGAACACCAACGCGGTCGCGTTCACGCCGCCGACGGTCAACACCGTGAGTGCAAACAGGGCGGGATCGCGCCACCCCCCGCGTCGTATCGCCCTGATCGTGAACGCGATCATCCACGGCAACCCGGCGAACGGCAGCAGGATCACCGAGATGCGGGCGGCG
>DASUCS010000048.1:0-9445 GCA_036275935.1 Acidimicrobiales bacterium | reverse complement strand
CACACGCTCCGGGCCGACATCGACTACGGCTTCCGCGAGGCCCGCACCACCGCCGGTCGCATCGGCGTGAAGGTGTGGATCTACAAGGGCGACATCCTCCCGTACAAGACGTCGGCCGAGGACAAGATCAGCCGCGAGGCGGCGATGGCCGTCGGCGAGACGTCCGGTCAGGGCCCGCGCAAGGTGGTGTCGTCGGCCGGTGGTCGGCGCCGGGCCGAGACGCCGGGGACCGACGCCGAGCCCGAAGCCACGCCGCTCATCAAGGAAGCCGACCCCGAGCTCGAGCGCTTGCTCGCCGAGGAAGAGGACATCGAGCGCCGCACGCGCCAGCACCACGAGGCGCCCAAGTTCCACAGCGGAGATTCGGACTAGCCATGTTGATGCCTCGCAAGGTCAAGCACCGCAAGACGCAGCGCGGACGCACCAAGGGCCCCTCCAAGGGGGCGACCGAGGTGGTCTTCGGCGAGTACGGGATCCAGGCCCTCGAGCCGGGTTGGATCACCGCTCGCCAGATCGAAGCCGCCCGTATCGCGATGACCCGCCACATCAAGCGCGGCGGCAAGGTGTGGATCAACATCTTCCCGGACAAGCCCGTCACCGAGAAGCCCGCCGAGACGCGCATGGGCTCCGGCAAGGGCAACCCCGAGCGGTGGGTGGCCGTCGTGCGCCCCGGTCGCATCCTCTTCGAGCTGTCGTACCCCGACCGCACCGTCGCGCGAGAGGCGCTCGACCGTGCGATCCAGAAGCTGCCGATCAAGGCTCGCTTCGTCACGCGAGAGGAGGCGCTCTGATGCCCAACGCGAAGGCAGCGGAGCTGCGCGACCTCGCCGACGACCAGCTCATCGAGCGGCTGGCCGAGACGAAGCAGGAACTGTTCAACCTGCGCTTCCAGCACGTGACCGGACAGCTCGACAACTACGCGCGGCTGGAGCAGCTCAAGCGCGACATCGCCCGCGTGAGCACCGAGCTGCGGGCGCGCGAGATCGCCGCCGCAGAGGCGCTGGAGAAGAAGGCCAATGGCTGAGGCAACCGAAGCACGCAAGAACCCCCGTAAGGTCCGCGAGGGCACCGTCGTGTCGTCGTCGATGGACAAGACCGCCGTCGTGTCCGTGATCGATCGCGTCCGTCATCCGCTGTACCGCAAGACGCTGCAGCGCACGAAGAAGCTGTACGTGCACGACGAGGCCAACGACCTCAACGTCGGTGACCGCGTGCGCGTGCAGGAGACCCGTCCGCTGTCGAAGACGAAGCGCTGGCGCCTCGTCGAAGTCCTCGAGCGTGCCCGTTGATTCAGCAAGAGACCCGCCTCAAGGTCGCGGACAACAGCGGCGCCAAAGAGGTTCTGTGCATCAAGGTGCTCGGAGGCTCGAAGCGGCGCTACGCGTCGATCGGCGACATCTTCGTGGCGACCGTCAAGGACGCCATCCCGGGCGCGGCCGTGAAGAAGGGTGACGTCGTCAAGTGCGTCGTCGTCCGTGTGAAGAAGGAACGGCGCCGTCCCGACGGCTCCTACATCCGCTTCGACGAGAACGCCGCTGTGCTCATCAACGACCAGCAGCAGCCCCGCGGCACCCGCATCTTCGGTCCGGTGGGCCGGGAGCTGCGCGACAAGCGCTTCATGCGCATCGTCTCCCTCGCACCCGAGGTTTTGTGATGAGTGGACTTCGCATCAAGAAGGGCGACCGCATCCGTGTGCTCGCCGGCAAGGACCGCGGCAAGGAAGGCAACGTCACGCGCGTGCTGCCCTCCAAGAACCGCGTGATCGTCGACGGCATCAACGTCGCGAAGAAGCACCAGAAGCCGACTCGAGCGACGATGCAGGGCGGCATCATCGATCGCGACATGCCGATCGACGCGTCGAACGTCGCGTTGCTGTGCCCGAAGGGGCATCCGGCTCGCGTCGGTTACAAGTTCAACACCGACGGCACGAAGCGCCGCGTGTGCAAGAAGTGCGGGAACGATCTCTCATGACCGCGACTGAAGCTTCCGCACCCACGACCCCGCGTCTCAAGCAGCGCTACCAGGACGAGATCCGGACCCAGCTCAAGGAGCAGCTTGGCCTCGGGAACATCATGGAAGTCCCGCGGCTCGAGAAGATCGTGATCAACATGGGCGTCGGCGGTGCCGTGCAGCAGGCCAGCCTGATGGAGGGCGCCGTGCGCGACCTCGAGATCATCGCCGGCCAGAAGCCCATCGTGACGCGAGCCAAGAAGTCGATCGCCGGCTTCAAGCTTCGTGAGGGCAATGCCATCGGCACCAAGGTCACCTTGCGCGGCGATCGCATGTGGGAGTTCCTCGACCGGCTGATCAGCATCGCCGTCCCCCGCATCCGCGACTTCCGCGGGCTGCCGACGAAGTTCGACGGCAGCGGCAACTACACGTTCGGCGTCACCGAGCAGTTGATCTTCCCGGAGATCGATTACGACAAGGTCGACGTCACCCGTGGCATGGACATCACGATCGTGACCACGGCTCGTACCGACGCAGAAGGCAAGGCGTTGCTCGACGCATTTGGATTTCCTTTCCGTAGAGAGGGTCAGCAGTAGTGGCGAAGAAGGCTCTGATCGAGAAGCAGCAGCACAAGCCGAAGTTCAAGGTGCGCGCCTACACGCGCTGCCGGCGTTGCGGTCGCCCGAAGTCGGTGTACCGCAAGTTCATGCTGTGCCGCATCTGCCTTCGCGAGCTCGCTCATGCCGGTGAGATCCCCGGCGTCACGAAGGCGAGTTGGTGAGGAGGTGAGCGCCCGATGATGACCGATCCCATTGCCGACATGCTCACCCGCGTGCGCAACGCCAATGTGGCGATGCACGACCAGGTACGCATGCCGTCCTCGAAGCAGAAGGAGGCGCTGGCCGCCATCCTCAAGCAAGAGGGCTACATCGAAGGCTTCGAGGTCGCCGACGACGTCGGCCGTCCCGGCCGTGTGATGACGGTGACGATGAAGTACTCGCCCGAGCGGCAGCGCACCATCTCCGGCCTGCGCCGTGTGAGCAAGCCCGGCCTCCGCGTCTACTCGAAGGCCGACAAGATCCCCCGCGTGCTCGGCGGCCTCGGCGTGGCCGTGCTGTCGACGAGCCGTGGACTCCTGACCGACCGCGAGGCCCGCAAGCAGGGCGTCGGCGGCGAGATCCTTTGCTACGTGTGGTGATGCAGTCATGAGCCGAATCGGTAAAGCGCCCATCCCCGTTCCCAACGGCGTGACCGTGACGATCAACGATCGTCACATCACCGTCGCGGGTTCGAAGGGAACGCTCGAGCGTGACCTCCCCGGCGTGATCCAAGTGCGCCAGGACGACGGGCAGCTGCTCGTCGAGCGCCCCGACGACGAGCGCGAGAACCGCGCGCAGCACGGGCTGACGCGTTCGCTCGTGAACAACATGGTCGTCGGTGTCACCGAAGGGTTCTCCAAAGAGCTCGAGATCGTCGGTGTCGGTTACCGCGCGACGGCCCAGGGCCCCAACGCGATCGAGCTCGCACTCGGCTTCAGCCATCCCGTGCGGGTGCAGGCGCCGCAGGGCATCGAGTTCGAGGTGCCCGGGCCCACTCGGGTGATCGTGAAGGGCATCGACAAGGAAGCGGTCGGCCAGGTCGCCGCCAACATCCGCAAGATCCGCAAGCCCGAGCCCTACAAGGGCAAGGGCGTCCGCTATCTCGGCGAGCGCGTGCAGCGCAAGGCCGGGAAGACCGGGAAGTAGTCATGTCGCAAGCACACAAGCTTCGAGAGCTGCGGCTGCGCCGTCACCGTCGCGTGCGCAAGAAGGTGCGCGGCACGGCGGAGCGTCCGCGTCTCGCCGTCTTCCGTTCGAACAACCACATCACCGCACAGGTGATCGACGACATCGCCGGCAAGACGTTGGCGGCGGCATCGACCACCGAGGCCGACCTGCGTTCGGGATCGACGGGCAACATCGATGCCGCGAAGAAGATCGGTGGCCTCATCGCCGATCGGGCCAAAGCGGCAGGTGTCTCGACCGTCGTCTTCGATCGAGGCGGGTTCAAGTACCACGGCCGCATCGCTGCGGTCGCCGATGCCGCCCGCGAAGGTGGACTGGAGTTCTGATGCCTGACGACCGCCGCGAATCACGCGACCGCGACCGAGAGCAGAGCAACCCGCGCAACTCCGGGGACTCGAACCTCCGCGAGTCGCGCGTCATCAACATCAACCGCGTCGCCAAGGTGGTCAAGGGCGGCCGACGCTTCAGCTTCACCGCGCTCGTCGTCATCGGCGACGGCAACGGTCGCGTCGGGCTCGGCTACGGCAAGGCCAAGGAAGTGCCGCTCGCCATCCAGAAGGGCACCGAAGAGGCACGCAAGAACCTGTTCGCCGTCCCGCTCGCAGGTTCGACGATCACCCACGAGACCATTGGTCGCGAAGGCGCCGGACGCGTGCTGCTCAAGCCCGCTGCTCCCGGTACCGGCGTCATCGCCGGTGGCGCCGCTCGCGCCATCCTCGAAGAAGCCGGCATCCACGACGTGCTCTGCAAGTCGCTCGGCTCGGCGAACCACATCAACGTCGCCCGTGCCACGATCCAGGGTCTCAAGTCGCTCAAGCGACCGGATGAGGTTGCCCGCTTGCGCGGTCTGTCCGCCGACGAGTTCGCGCCGAAGGGGATGCTCGAGGCGTACCGCGAGAGCCAGCGCGGCCCGGTCGAGTACACCGAGGTCAAGTGACGTGGCGGATCTGAAGGTCACGCAGACCCGATCGGCGATCGGAGCCAAGCCGAAGCAGCGCGGGACGCTGCGGGCGCTCGGCCTCGGTCGCATCGGCAAGACGAACACGCTCCCTGACCGCCCCGAGATCCGGGGCATGGTCGCGAAGGTTCCGCACCTCGTGAAGGTGGAGGAAGTCTGATGAAGGTCCACGATCTGAAGCCCGCGACGGGTTCCAACGCCAAGGGCGTTCGGGTCGGGCGCGGCACGGGCGGCCGTCGCGGCAAGACCGCCGGTCGCGGGACGAAGGGCCAAGGCGCCCGCGGCGCCGTGCCCAAGAACTTCGAGGGTGGCCAGATGCCGCTCCACATGCGGGTGCCGAAGCTGAAGGGCTTCAACAACCCGTTCCGGGTGGAGTACCAGGCCATCAACCTCGACACCCTCGAGGCATCAGGCCTTGACGAGATCACGCCGGAGACCCTCCACGCCAAGGGTCTGAGCCACAAGGGTGCCCTGATCAAGGTGCTCGGACGCGGCGAACTGACCCGTGCCGTGCGCGTGAGCGCGCACGGGTTTTCGAAGTCGGCTGAGAGCGCCGTCACCGCTGCGGGGGGTAGCGTGACAGTTCTCCCTCCGCCCTTCGGGAACGGTCGTCCGCCGGCGAAGGGCAACGCGCACACCAACCGTTAGCTCCTAAGGCGAACCTGTGCTCTCCAGCCTCTCGAACATGTTCCGGGTTCCGGACCTCCGGAACAAGATCCTGTTCTCCCTCTTGATGCTCGCCCTCTACCGGTTCGGGTCGCACGTGCCCGTGCCGGGCATCGACCTGTCGGCGGTCAAGCAGCTCCAGGAAGCGGCGAAGCAGGGTGGCGTGCTCAGCTTCCTGCAGCTGTTCTCCGGAGGAGCGCTCACCCAGTTCGCAGTGTTCGCGCTCGGGATCATGCCGTACATCACGAGCTCGATCATCATGCAGATCCTCACCGTGGTGATCCCCAAGCTCGAGCAGTGGCAGGAGCAAGGCGCGGTCGGCCAGCGCAAGATCACGCAGTGGACCCGGTACCTGACCATCGCCATCGCCTTGGTGCAGTCGTTCGGTCTCGCGTACTTGTTCCACAACGGAGGCGGCGGCTTCGGCCGTGTGCAGAACACCACCGGCATCGACCTCTTCGGTGGCAACCAGAACTTCACCCTGCCGCGCATCAGCCTCGTCGTGCTGACGCTGGTCGCCGGTACCGCCCTGCTGATGTGGATGGGTGAGCTCATCACCCAGCGCGGCATCGGCAACGGGATGTCACTGCTGATCTTCGCCTCGGTCGTGTCGACCATGCCGGCGAGCGGTGGACAGATCAAGGCGGAGAAGGGCCTCACGTGGTTGATCGCGCTGCTGGCCCTCGGTGTGGTGATCCTCGTGGCCATCGTGTTCGTGGAACAGGGGCAGCGCCGAATACCCGTCCAATTCGCGAAACGCGTGGTGGGTCGCCGAATGTACGGCGGCCAGTCGACCTACATCCCGCTCAAGGTCAACCAGGCCGGCGTGATCCCGATCATCTTTGCCAGCTCGGTGCTCTACCTGCCGGTCATCGCGACGAACATCCTGCCGGTCGACCAGAACCACCCCAGCTTCTGGGGGAACCGCGTCCAGACGTGGGTCAACAACAACCTCGTGAACGGTCGCGGCCTCTGGTACATGATCATCTTCGGCCTGCTGATCATCGGGTTCACGTACTTCTACACACTGATCACCTTCGACCCGCACCAGCAGGCGGACACCATCCGCAAGCAGGGCGGGTTCATCCCAGGCATCCGGCCGGGGCCGCAGACCGAGCGGTACCTCGGCAAGATCGTGTCGCGCATCACACTGCCGGGCGCGCTGTTCGTCACTGCCGTCGCGTTGCTGCCAGCGGTGATGCTGTCGGTCGCCAACATCTCGAACTTCCCGTTCGCCGGTACAACGATCCTGATCGCGGTCGGCGTCGCACTCGAGACGATGAAGCAGATCGACAGCCAGCTGATGATGCGCAACTACGAGGGGTTCCTGAAGTAAGTGCGTAGAGGGGACGCGGCGTGATCCCCGGCGTTCGTCTCGTCATCCTGGGGCGGCAGGGAGCGGGCAAGGGGACTCAGTGCACGCGTTTGGCGCGCCACTACATCGTCCCGCACATCTCCACCGGGGACATGCTCCGCGCCGCGGTGCGAGAGGGCACCGACTTCGGTCGCAAGGCCCAGGAGTACATGTCCCGGGGCGACCTGCTCCCCGACGACATCATCATCGGTGTCGTGGGGGAGCGGCTCGACAAGCAGGACACCAGGACCCGCGGCTACATCCTCGACGGCTACCCGCGGACGGTCGGGCAGGCGAAAGCGCTCGCGGAACTGACCGCGGCTGAGCCCGTCGACCTCGTGATCGACCTCGAGGTGCCGGAGGACGTCGTGTTGCAGCGCATCTCGGACCGTCGCGTGTGCGAGGACTGCGGCACGAACTACTCGGTCCAGACCCCACCGCGGTACGACTGGATCTGCGACAACTGCGGCGGCAACGTCGTTCACCGCGAAGACGACACACCAGAAGCCGTCCGCAAGCGTCTCGACCTGTACAGCAAGGAGACCCAGCCGCTCATCGCGTTCTACGAGCAGCTGCAGCTGCTCGTGCCGGTCGACGGCATCGGGCCCGCGGATCAGGTGACCGGCCGCATCGTGGCCGCCATCGATGCCCGCGGGCGCGCGGTGATCGTCGGATGACTCGGCCGTGACCACGATGACGTCGACCGTGCGCAAGACCGGCGACCAGCTGGCGAAGATGCGGCGCGCCGGGAAGGTCGTCGCCGAGATGCACGAGAAGGTGCGAGCGGCAATGCGGCCGGGCGTGACCACGCTCGAGCTCGACCAGGTGGCGCGTGATGTGCTCGACAAGCGCGGCGCGCGCTCGAACTTCCTCAACTACCACGGCTTCCCCGCGGTGATCTGCACGTCGCCCAACGACATGATCGTCCACGGCATCCCCGGCAAGTACCGCCTGAAGGACGGGGACATCATCGGGATCGACTGCGGGGCGATCATCGAGGGTTGGCACGGCGACGCCGCGTTCACCGCGGGTGTCGGCGAGGTGTCAGCCGAGGCGCAGAAGTTGATGGACGTCACCGAGGCGTCGCTGCATGCCGCCATCGCGCAGATGGTCGAAGGGAACCGGCTGTCGGACATCGGCCACGCCGTCCAGGTCGTCGCCGAGGACGCCGGGTTCTCGGTCGTGCGCGGGTACGAGGGTCATGCCATCGGCACGGCGATGCACGAGAAGCCCGGCGTGCCCAACTACGGCGAACCCGGCAAGGGTCCCAAGCTGAAGTCCGGCATGGTCTTCGCCATCGAGCCGATGGTGAACGTCGGCTCGCACAAGACCAAGGTGCTCGACGACGGGTGGAGCGTCGTCACCGCCGACGGATCGCTGTCGGCGCACTTCGAGCACACGATCGCCATCACCGACAACGGCCCCGAGATCCTCACCCTCCCCTGACGGACTGGTGCGCAAGGAGAGGACGATTTCGTCCCTCCGGTGCGCACCAGTCGTACTGTTGGCCCGTGGCTGAGCGGCGACGGCGTCCGACCGCGACGTCGGCGTTCGGGGTGTCGAAGCGCGAGGGCCACGACTCGTCGGCCTTCTACGCGCGGTTCATGCCACCCGAGATCTCGAAGGATGCGACGGTCAACGAGCCGAAGCTGGTCGACGAGATCATCGTGGGCGACAGTCGCGCCATGACCGACGTCGCGGACGCGTCCGTGGCGTTGGTGGTGACGTCGCCGCCGTACTTCGCGGGCAAGCAGTACGAAGCAGCCCTCGGCGAGGGACACATCCCCGGCTCGTACCTCGAGTACCTGCAGATGCTGGAAGACGTGTTCGCCGAGTGCGTGCGCGTGCTCGAACCCGGCGGACGCATCGCGGTGAACGTCGCCAACCTGGGGCGCAGGCCGTTCCGATCACTCGCCGCCGACGTCACGACGATCCTTCAGGACCGACTTCGGCTGCTGTTGCGAGGCGAGGTCGTGTGGCGCAAGGCCGCGGGCGCGAGCGGCAGTTGTGCATGGGGCTCGTTCCGCAGTCCGACCAATCCCACGTTGCGCGACCTGACCGAGCGCGTCGTCATCGCCAGCAAGGGACGGTTCGACCGTGCGCATGGCGGCACGGCGACGATCGGGGCGGACGAGTTCATGGACGCGACGCTCGATGTGTGGGACCTGCCGGCGGAATCTGCGCAGCGCGTCGGCCATCCCGCGCCGTTCCCCGTCGAGCTGCCGCAACGACTCATCGAGCTCTACACGTTTGCCGGCGAGCTCGTGCTCGACCCGTTCATGGGTTCGGGTTCGACCGCCATCGCCGCGGTCCGCACCGGGCGCCACTACATCGGCTACGACACCGATCCGGAGTACGCAGAATCCGCCCGATCTCGTATCGCCGGTGAACGCGCAACGGCGATCACTGGACGGGATCAGGCGACCAAGTTCGCCGTCGAGCGGCTCACCGCGGCGGGCTACACCGAGCTCGTCGTCGACCGTAAGCCGCGCCGCGGAGCGCCCGTCACGGTGGATGTCGTCGCAACCGATCCGAGCGGGACCGAGTGGTGGTTCCTCGTCGCGGGCGGGTTCACCAACGGTCCGTCAGGGCTGCGCCGAGCCGACGTGTTGTGGCGTACGGTCGGCGGTGCTGCCGCGTTGTACGCCTTTGCACCAGATGCACGAATCGCGGTGTTGACCACCGCAGTCCCGACCAAGGGAACTCCGAACGACGCCGTGTTGCGGTCCGTCA
>DASUCS010000047.1:0-2157 GCA_036275935.1 Acidimicrobiales bacterium | reverse complement strand
ACGGCCCGAATCGTCGTGTGGGAGCACAACTCGCACGTGGGTGACGCACGGGCCACAGAACTCGGTGCGGGTGGCGAGCTCAACGTCGGGCAGCTGGCGCGTTCGCGATGGCCGCACGACTCCGTGCTCGTGGGCTTCACGACCCACCACGGTGAGGTGACCGCCGCGTCGGACTGGGGTGGCCCGGCGGAGCGCAAACGGGTTCGGCCGGCCCTTCCCGGGAGCTACGAGGCGATCTTCCATGAAGCCGCGACCGATCGCTTCCTGCTCCCGTTGCCCGCCGATGGGGCGGATGTGTTCCACGGCCCCCTGCTCGAACGAGCCATCGGCGTCATCTACCGGCCCGACACCGAACGTCCGAGCCACTACTTCAACGCCTACCTGCGCCCGCAGTTCGATGCCGTGATCCATCTCGATCGCACCACCGCGGTCGAACCGCTGGAACGCACCTCGCTCTGGGACGCCGGTGAGCCCCCCGAGACCTATCCGAGCGGGCTCTGACCTCTCGCGAGCCGTGTTGATCGGAAGGTAGGGACGGCGAAGGGACTTTGTCCTCTTCCGAGGTGACCCGCGTCGCGGGGACGATGCGAGAAGTTCTCGAAAGGAGTGACGATGTCCACTCGCATCGCGATCAACGGCTTCGGCCGGATGGGCCGCGCCGCGTGCCGCATCGTGCACGAGCGCGATCTCGACATCGACCTCGTTGCGATCAACGAGCTCGGCTCGCCGGCGACGATGGCCAACCTGCTCGCCCGGGACTCCGTCCATGGACGGTTCGCGGCCGAGGTCACAACGGTCGAAGGCGGACTCGAAATCGATGGCGACCTGGTGCGCTTCTTCTCGCTCTCCGATCCGCGCACGTTGCCGTGGGCCGAGCTCGACGTCGACGTCGTGATCGAGTCCACCGGCCATTTCCGAACCCGCGACACCGCGGCCGCGCATCTCGACGCCGGCGCGCGACGGGTCGTGGTCTCGGCGCCGTGCAAGGAGGCTGACGCCACCTTCGTGATCGGTGTCAACGACCAGGACTTCGACCCGGCGCGGCACCACGTCGTCTCCAACGCGTCGTGCACCACCAACTGCCTCGTGCCGATGGTCAGCGTCCTTCAGGATCGCTTCGGCATCGAGCAAGGGTTCATCACCACCGTGCACGCGTACACGGGCGATCAGGCACTCGTCGATGGGCCTCACAAGGATGCGAGACGAGCACGAGCCGCGGCGTTGAACATCGTGCCGACCTCCACCGGCGCAGCTCGCGCGACCAGTGCCGTGATCTCCGCAGTCGACGGCCGGCTCGACGGCACCGCGCTACGGGTGCCGGTCGCTGATGGTTCGATCACGGATTTCGTCGCGCTCGTGGAGCGCTCGACGTCGATCGACGAGGTGAACGCTGCGTTCGCCGAGGCCGCCGCGGGTCCGCTCGCCGGAGTCCTGGAGTACAGCGTCGAACCGCTGGTCTCGAGCGACATCGTCGGCTCCGCGGCATCGTGCGTGTTCGATGCGCCGCTGACGATGGTCGGTGGTCACCTCGTCAAAGTGTTCGGTTGGTACGACAACGAGTGGGGCTACGCCAATCGCCTCGTCGAGTTGGCGGCCCTCGTGGGAGGCCAGTGACCATGTTGACGCTCAGCATCATCAAGGCGGACACCGGCGGCTACGTCGGACACTCCGCCGTTCACCCCGACATGGTCGACGTCGCCCGCGCCGCGCTCGACGACGCGATCGGTGACCTGCTGATCGACGGTCAAGTGGCGACCTGTGGTGACGACTTGTCGTTGATCATGACGCACCCTCGCGGATGCGATGCCGAGGTCGTACACCACTTCGCGTGGGACGTGTTCATGAAGACCACCGCGGTGGCCAAGGACCTGGGGCTGTACGGCGCGGGGCAGGACCTGCTGCGGGAGGCGTTCTCCGGCAACTTGCGAGGAATGGGTCCTGGCTACGCCGAACTCGAGTTCGTCGAACGGCAGTCGGAGCCGGTCTTGTGCTTCCTCGCCGACAAGACCGAGCCGGGTGCGTGGAACCTGCCGCTGTACAAGATGTTCGCCGACCCGTTCAACACGCCGGGACTGGTCATCGACTCCAAGATGCACACCGGGTTCCGATTCGAGGTGTACGACCTCTACAAGGAGCAGCGCATCACGTTCGACACGC
>DASUCS010000046.1:0-3598 GCA_036275935.1 Acidimicrobiales bacterium | reverse complement strand
CGGGGTCGACGTGCAGGTGTTCGACAACGAGGTGCTCGGCATCGTCGGCGAGTCCGGCTCCGGGAAGTCGGTCACGATGCTCGCGGTGATGGGTTTGCTGCCCAACACCGCGACGGTGCGGGGCGAAGCTCGTTTCCGAGGGATCGACTTGCTCGAGGACCGCGCCGCGGGAGCGCGTCGGATGCGGGGCGGGAAGATCGCGATGATCTTCCAGGACCCGCTCACCGCGCTGAATCCCGTGCATCGCGTCGGTGACCAGATCTCGGAGGCCGTCGAGATCCACCATCCGGACTGGTCGGGGAAGAAGGCGCAAGCGCGCGCGGTCGAGATGCTCGAACTCGTCGGCATTCCCCAGCCCGAGTCGCGGGCGAAGCAGTACCCGCACGAATTCTCCGGTGGCATGCGTCAGAGGGCGATGATCGCGATGGCGATCGCCAACGACCCGGAGCTGCTCATCGCCGACGAACCGACCACGGCGCTCGACGTCACCATCCAGGCGCAGATCCTGGAAGTGCTGCAAGACGTGCAGAAGGTGACAGGCACCGCGATCGTGTTCATCACCCACGACCTCGGCGTCATCGCTCGGCTCGCGACTCGTGTGCAGGTGATGTACGCCGGGCGTGTCGCCGAGATCGCGTCGTGCGACTCCGTCTTCAACTCGAGCCGGCATCCGTACACGCGTGGTCTGCTCGGATCGTTGCCGAAGCTCGACGTGGTCGAGCGCGAGCTGCTGAAGCCGATTCCCGGCGCACCGCCGAGCATGCTGAATCCGCCGCCGGCGTGTGCCTTCCACCCTCGCTGCGCGATGGCCCAACCCAACTGCGCCAGCGACACGCCCGAGCTGCGGTTGGTCGGCGCCGAGGGCCAAGTGGCGGCCTGCCACTACGCCGAGGAGCTGGGCGCGGTCGAGTCGGCGACGGACCTCGCCGAGAACATCGTCGCCAAGGCGCCGGCCAAGGAAGTGCTGCTCGAGGCGGCGCTGGGCGCGGTCGAGGACAGGCCGAAGGAGAAGTTCCACCCGCTGGCCGGCGTCGCGCTGCTGCTCGGCCTGATGTCGAGCGTGGGGAGCCTGTTCACCCTCGACCTCGACCCGTGGTTGCGCGGGCTCATCGTGATGGTGACGGGCATCCCTGCGGTGCTCGCGTCGAACAAGGCGCTGCGCGACATCGGTGCGGTGTTCAAGATCGGCGACACCAGGGTTCCGCGCTACGGCCGGGCACCGGCGAAGCTCGGTGGCTCGCTGGCGTGGCTGGCACTGTCGATCTTCGGCTTCTACGTCATCTTGTGGATCTGCGCACAGACCCTGCCGACGGCGAAGCCATGACGACCGTCGAAGACGACGAGGCCCTGAGCGCCGGCGGGATCCAACCCGACGAGGTCGTGGTCGAGGTGCGGGATCTCGTCAAGGAGTTCCCGATCAAGTCAGGTGGTCTGCTGGGACGCTCGGTCGCCGCCGTGCACGCGGTGTCCGGCATCTCGTTCGAGCTGCGGGCGAGCCGGACCCTCGGCCTCGTGGGTGAATCCGGGTCGGGGAAGTCCACCGCCGGTCGATGCGTGCTCCGGCTCATCCCTGCCACCTCGGGATCGGTGAAGTACCGGGGCCGCGAGCTGGTCGACATGCGTCACAACGAGCTGCGGCGGCTGCGGCGGGAGCTGCAGATCGTCTTCCAGGATCCCTACGCGTCGCTCGACCCGCGCATGACTGTCGCATCGATCGTCGAGGAGCCGCTCAAGATCCACCGCACCAAGGGCGACCACGACGAACGCGTGTCGGAGCTGCTGCAGCTCGTCGGTCTCAATCCCGAGCATCGCAACCGGTACCCGCACGAGTTCTCCGGTGGTCAGCGTCAGCGCATCGGCATCGCCCGCGCGCTCGCCCTCGATCCTGCGGTGATCGTCCTCGACGAGCCCGTGTCGGCGCTCGACGTGTCGATCCAGGCCGGCGTCGTGAACTTGCTCGAGGAGCTCCAGGACCGACTCGGTCTCGCGTACCTCTTCATTGCGCACGACCTGTCGGTTGTGCGCCACATCTCGGACGAGATCGCCGTGATGTACCTCGGCAAGATCATCGAGATCGGCCCGCGCGAGGACGTGTACACGCATCCGGGGCATCCGTACACGCAGGCGTTGTTGTCGGCGGTCCCGGTTCCCGATCCCGACAAGGAACGCTCACGGCAACGCATCGTGCTGCAGGGCGACGTCCCCAGCCCGATCAATCCGCCGTCCGGTTGCCGGTTCCGCACGCGGTGCTGGAAGGCGCAGGACATCTGCGCCACGGAGGAGCCGGCGCTCATCGACCGCGGCCAAGGTCACCCGGTCGCCTGCCACTTCGCCGAAGCCGCCGCCGTCGTCTGACCACGGCGTCTCTGGTTCGTTTGTGCGGTCGTAGCGCGCGCCCAGCGCGCGGTACGACCGGCAGAACGATCAGTCGGGTGCCGTTGCCGTCTCGAAGGCGGCCTGGAGCTGGCGAAGGCGCCGGGTCCACAGCGGCTGCACCACCAGCATCGACCGGTTCTCGAGGAGGATCGCAAGACGTTCGGATCGCAGCCGCCGCACCGCCCGCACCGTCGCGATGTTCTCCAACTGGATGTCACCTTCCATCGCCCCGGCTCGCCCGAGCCACGTCGACGCCCGGAACAGCAGCAGTCGGCGGTCCGTGATGGCGATGATGAACACCGGACCCGGCACCGGGAACCCAACCGCGCGCGCCGCCTCGATGCGTTTGCCGCGGTTCCCGCGGTCGGTCGTGGTCGCGTCCTGCCTGGTGACCGCGGTCATCACGACGCGGTCTGCCGCGAGCAGCATCTCGTCGTCGTCCAGCGGCGCGCGCAGCGAATCCCCGTGTCGCCGTGCCCACCGGTTCACGTGGGCAGATGGCAGTAGGCGTTCTGGTCCGTGACGAGCGGCGTGTCGCTGCCGTGCGCCCCCGGCAGTGCGGGTGAGCCGGGGGAGCTGCACTTCACGACGTCGGGGACCTGGGACCAGTCGGGCGGGCACAGCGCGGTGTTGCGCGGAGCAAACAGACCGTCGGAGTTGGGCGCGTCCGGCGCGATCCACACGTGCAGCATCCAGAGGTCGCTGCCGTTGAGCCACTGCCCCTCGCACTGGTCCTTCGACGGCACGTTCTCCCGCACGTTCCAGCCGTTCACGAAGCACAGGCCCGAGTGCCGGTGCCACACGTCGTTCGGGCCGGCGAACCCCTCCGGCGGGTCGGTGCTGCGCACCCAGTACGAGAATCCGGCCAAACGGGTCTCGTGCAACGGCGACTGGTCGAACAGGAGCATCGCCGGCCGCGCAGGATCGAAGGGCCGGTCGACCAGCTCCCAGTTCACCCAATGGGTCCCGACCCCTGGGATCTGGGTGGCGGACTGCACGTAGCCGGCGTCGGTGGCGTCGGCTGTGGTGCGGAATCGTGCAGCCGCCTGTCGCGCGGCGGTGAGCTGCGCGTCGAACGTCGCCTGATCGGCCGGACTCAATCCAGTCGTGAAGGTCGCGGCGTGGGGCTCCGGCTGAGCGGGATCGATGGGGCCGCTGAGCGAGGCGAGGTGGGCGAGGGCGGCGGCCTGTGCCGTGCTGAGCCGTGGTGCAAGAGGTCGTG
>DASUCS010000045.1:0-5386 GCA_036275935.1 Acidimicrobiales bacterium | reverse complement strand
AGCGCGCGTTGAACGCGCGTTGCTACCGGCAGAACGGGGAGGAGGGGTGATGCGGTAGGGGACTCGAGGTGCGACGAAGCCGTCGTGCTGCTCGAACACTCCGCGAGCGACGAACTGCTCGAACTGCGTCACGGTCTCGCCGTTCAGCGTCGGGCCGGCGGGCACTCGGAACAGCGCCGCTTGCTCGAGCGCTTCCTTGGTGGTGCGTGCGGTCGTCCACTCGCGCGTCAGCGCGTTGAATTCGTCGCGTCGAGCGAAGCGCACGCCCGGCATCGCGATCTTCTTGTCGTCGAGCAGCTCGGGATGGTCGATCATCACGCAGAAGTCGCTGAACTGCTGCGCGCTGTTTGTCGTGAAGACGGCGTAACCGTCCTTCGTCGGCTCGATCGACGGCACTTCGATCGAACGCGTCGTCCACACCATCGGATGCCAACCGGACATCGAGGCGAAGATCGACGGCATCATCGCCATCGTCACCGCGATCGTGTCGAGCATCGCGACGTCGACGTGGATGCCCTTGCCGTCGCGTCGGGCCGCCCGCAGCGCGGCGATTGCGGCCATGCCGGCGTAGGTGCCCGTGGCCCATTCGCCGAGCCGGCCGCCGACCGAGATCGGAGGTCCGTCGGGATAGCCGCGTGACCCGGTGGCGCCCGCCCAGGCCTGCAGCGTGAACTCGGTGCTCGGCTGGTCGGCCCACGGTCCGTCGCACCCGAACGGCGTGATCGTGACGATCACGAGTTGCGGCATTGCCGACCACAAGGCATCGAGGTCGGCGGCACTGTTGGTGACGAGCACATCGCACTCGCCCTCGTACGCGTCGACGATGCGCTTCGACGTGTTCAGGAACGTGTGCAGCGCGCCGGATCGCCAGCGCCGGAGCGGATCGCCGTCACCGGACTCGACCTTGACGACATCCGCTCCGCCGTCGGCAAGGAGCTTCGTGCAGTACGGGCCGGCGATCTCGGTCGTCCGATCCACGACGCGCACTCCCGCCAGCGGCCCCATGAGCCGTCAGCCTTCATGCGGCGTCACGGAAGGATCAAATGCACGTCTCCGAACTCGTGCCACAGGTACTGCTCGGCGAGGGCCGCGTCGTACGACACCTCGACGAGCTCACGTCCAGCGATCGCTTCGAGCATGTCGAGATGCGACGCTTCGGGTTCGTGCCAACCGGTCAACATCCCGTCGACGGCGTGCACGCCGCGTTCGGGCGTGATGACGGTTTCGGTCCACCCTTCGCCGGGATGCACACGACCTCGCTCATCGGCCACCGTCTCGAGTGAGCGAACGACCGTCGTGCCGATGGCGATGACGCGGCCACCTTGGCGGTGCGTGTCGTTGACGAGGTGCGCGCTGTGGGTCGGAACTCTGAAGTACTCGGCGTACGGCGCCTCGTGCGACTCGAGCGACGAGACGCCGGTGTGGAGCACGAGCGGTGCGACGCCGACACCCTTCGCAACGAGACGGGTGATGATCTCCGGGGTGAACGGGCGACCGGCGCTCGGCATCTCCGCGCTGCCGGGCTCGTTGGCGTACACGTTCTGGTACATCGTGATGGGCCAGCTGCCATGTACGTAGCCGTACGTGATCGGTCGGCCGTGGACCGCGAGGTACGTCAGCAGGGGATCGAGCAGCCGCACGGCCGCGACCCAGAGTCGCCCGTTCGACTCGCCATACGGAGCGAGCAGCTCGACCTCGCCGCTCGCCGGAAGCCGCAACGTCCAGCCGGCCTGCGCGCCGCGGAACGGATGTCCGTCTTCTCGAAGCTCGACGACCCAGAGGCCGGCGGGCAGCTGCGTGGACAGATGCACGGCCAGCGCGGTGCCGTCCGGCGCCGTAGCGTCGACGGCGGCGGCGAGCGTGCCCGACGTGTTGACCACCACGAGGTCCCCGGCGTCGAGGAAGCGCGGGAGCTCGTTGAAGTTCGCGTGCACGAGGCGGTTGTCGGACTTGTAGGCGACCATCAACCTGACCGCGTCACGGGTGATGCCTCTCGCTTCGGGTGGTGTGGATGCCTCGAGTTGGGTCGGGAGCTCGAAGTGCAGCCGGCGGGTGACCGGAGACTCGATGGTGGTGGTCATACCGGCACCGCCTCCTTCAGCGATTGCGCCTGGTAGCGGCCGCTCGGCCGCTCGCCTTCCAGCAGCTCGACGAGTCCGGGCACCGCGACCTCGGGCAGCGGACGATCGGAGATGTCTTCACCCGGGAAGGCGTCCTGGTGCATCTGCGTGCGCATGTCGCCGGGGTCGACGCGGTACACGCGCCACTCGGGGTGCTCGGCCGCGAGGATCGCGGTCATCTGCTCGAGCGCCGCTTTCGACGAGCCGTAGCCGCCCCAACCCTCGTACGCCTCGGCCGCGGCATCGCTGGTGACGTTGACGATGCGAGCGTCGTCGCGCAGCGCGCTGCGGGCCTGTTGGATGAGCGCGAGCGGAGCGAGGGTGTTGATCTCGTAGACGTGGCGGAGCTCGCTGAGCGGGTAGTCGAGCAGTTGCGGCTGCGGGCTCGGTCCGAGATGGCTGGCGTTGTTCACGACCGCGTCGATGCCTCCGAGCGCCTCGGCGGCTCGCACCAGCTCTGTGCGGTGGTGCGGGTCGGCGACGCTGCCGGCGACGGCGACGACGGTGGTGCGCTCGGACAGCGCCGCAGCGACCTCGTGGAGGGCGTCGGCTCCCCGAGCGTCGAGGACCAACGCCCAGTCCCGGGCGGCGAGCTCCTCGGCGAGGGCCCGTCCAAGGCCTCGGGATGCTCCGGTGATGATGGCCACCTTCATGGTCCACCCCCTTCATGTGATGTTCACACAGTAAAGCAAGGTCATACTGTCTTTATTCCGGCCGAGGGTCAAGTACCGTTCGGAGCCGTGCCGGGCCCCGATCTCGCCTCGCTGTGTGACGACTTGGCGGCCGAGCACTCCGACCTCGATGCCGTGGTGTCGCCGTTGGACACGGCCACGTGGGACGAGCCCACACCCGCGGCCGGGTGGGCGGTTCGCGACCAGATCCACCACCTCGCCTGGTTCGACCGCAACGCGGTGCTCGCCGTCGAGGATTCAGATGCGTTCACCGCGAAGATGAACGAGATGGTCGGCGAGTTCGCCGCCTTCGAAGCGACGCTGGCGAACGAAGCCCGATCGATGGCGCCCGACGAGTTGCTGCAATGGTGGCGCGACGGTCGAGTCGAGCTGTTGCGCGTAGTGCGGAATGCGGATCCGACGTTGCGAGTGCCGTGGTACGGCCCGCCGATGGCCGTCGCGTCGTTCACGACGGCGCGTCTCATGGAGACGTGGGCGCACGGGCAGGACGTCGTCGACGCGGTCGGCGCGACGCGGACGCCGACCAACCGGCTGCGACACATCGCGCACATCGGCGTGCGCACGCGCGGCTTTGCGTACACGATTCGCAACCGCCCCCTGCCGGACGCCGACGTCCGGGTCGAGTTGGCTGCGCCGGACGGTTCGGCTTGGACATGGGGCAGTGACGACGCGACCGACCGCGTTCACGGTCCGGCCTTCGACTTCTGTCTCGTCGTGACGCAGCGCCGGCACATCGACGACACGTCGCTGGTCGCCGACGGTCCGCTCGCCGTCGAGTGGATGTCGATCGCGCAAGCATTCGCGGGTGGGCCCGGCGAGGGCCGCACGCCCGGACAGTTCGCACACACCTAGGGGGATCGTTGGGAGCAGCGCAGTTGTTCGACCTCAGCGGCAAGGTCGCGGTGGTCACCGGCGGAAGCCGTGGAATCGGTCGATCCGTGGTCAAGGCGTTCGCGGAAGCCGGCGCCGACGTCGTGATCGCCAGCCGCAAGCTCGACAACTGCGAGGCGCTCGCGAAGGAGATCGACTCGACGACCGGCCGCACCGCGCTGGCGGTCGCCTGCCACGTCGGCCACTGGGACGAATGCGATCGGCTGGTCGACACGATCTACGACCGGTTCGGCAGGTGCGACGTGTTCGTCAACAACGCGGGGATGTCGCCGCTCTACCCGAGCCTCGACGCGGTCACCGAGGAGCTGTTCGACAAGACCATCGGGGTCAACTTGAAGGGCCCATTCCGGCTCGGCTCGCTGGTGGGCAAGCGTATGTACGACGCGGGTTCCGGGTCGATCATCAACGTGAGCACCGTCGGTTCGTTGATGGCGAGCGTCAACGAGCTCCCGTATGCAGCGGCCAAAGCGGGCCTCAACGCGTTCACCGTTGGGTTGGCCGAAGCGTTGGCCCCGAAGGTGCGTGTGAACTGCATCCTGCCGGGACCGTTCGACACCGACATCACCGCGCCCTGGGGCGAGGATGCCAAGAGCGGGAAGTTCGTTCCGTTGCAGCGATTGGGTCAGCCCGATGAGATCGTCGGCGCAGCGCTCTACTTCGCCAGCGACGCGTCCAGCTACACGACGGGCGCGCTCTTGAAGATCGACGGCGGGCTCACGAGGCGCACCTGATGACCGATTTCGGTTCCGGCGTGTCGGCCGAGATCACGGATCACATCGCGGTCGTCACGCTCGACCGTCCGCCGGTCAACGCCGTGGACCGCGATGCGCATGTCGCCATCAACGCTGCATTCGACTCACTGAACGAGAACAAGGAAGTGCGTGTCGCGATCTTCACCGGCGCCGGCGACCGAGCGTTCTGTGCGGGCGCCGACCTGCGCACGGTGAACCAGCGCCCGACGGACGTGCCGCCGTCGGCGATCATCGATCCTCCGCGGTACGCGCGCGACGCGTTCTGGTCGATTACGGACTGCGCGGTCCCGGTCATCGGCGCGATCAACGGGCCGGCCTTGGGCGCGGGTCTCGCGTACGCGGGTTGCTGCGACATCCTGATCGCGTCGTCGAATGCAACGTTCGGCACGACCGAGATCAACGTCGGGCTGTTGGGCGCCAGCGCGCACCTGTCGTTGCTCGTCGGGCGGCACAAGGCGCGCGAGCTGTTCTTCACGGGAGAGACGATCACCGCGGAGGAGCTCTACCGGCTGGGCGCGCTGCGGGCCGTTGTCGAGCGTGACGCGCTCATGGACACGGCGATCGAGCTCGCCCGCACCCTCGCGGCGAAGAGCCCGATCGCGCTCCGGCTCGCGAAGGAGGCCATGAACCGCGTGGAGGACCTCCCGCTGAAGGAGGCCTACCGCACCGAACAGGACTACACGGCCCGCCTCGTGCGCTTCGAGGACGCCAAGGAGGCCAACGCCGCCTTCCTCGAGAAGCGCGCGCCCGACTGGAAGTGGCGATAGCGCTCATTCTCGACGCAATAGGGGTCAGTAACTGACCCCTATTGCGTCGAGTTCATGAAGTCGGCGATGAGGTTCGCGAGCTCGACCGGCTTGTCGCCCTGGACGCTGTGGCCCGCACCCTCGACGTGCTCGACGCGGGCATTCGGCTGACGCTTCAGCAGTTC
>DASUCS010000044.1:0-4380 GCA_036275935.1 Acidimicrobiales bacterium | reverse complement strand
CCTGTTCCCACAACGAGAGGTCGAAGTGCTCCGACCACTCCTGGAACACACCGCCGGCACGCCACACCTGCTCGATGACCGGCCCGAGCCGACGGTCGCCGCGGGACATCAGACCCTCGACGAGCGTGGCTCGGGGGTCGTGCCACTTGAGCTGCACGCCCTTGTCACGGTGCAACGCATCGCGCAGCAACCCGACTTTGCGGCGCAGTTCCTCCACGGTGTTCTGCCCGAACCACTGGAACGGCGTGAACGGCTTCGGCACGAACCCGCCCACGGAAACAGTGACGGATGCGCTTCGGTGGTAGCGCTTGCCGATCTCGACGCACTTGCGCGCCAGTTCGGCGATGCCGAGCGTGTCCTCGTCGGTCTCGGTCGGCAGACCGGTGAGGAAGTACAGCTTCATCCGCCGCCAGCCCTGCGAGTACGCCGACTCGACCGCGCCGAACAAGTCCTCCTCGGTGATCAGCTTGTTGATCACCTGACGCATGCGCCACGTGCCCGCTTCGGGCGCGAACGTGAGACCGGTGCGGCGCGCCTTCTGGATCTGCGCGGCGATGCCGACGGTGAACGCGTCGACGCGCAGGCTCGGCAGCGACACGCTCACGTTGTCCTCGCCCGCGGTGTCCGCGACGACGCGCTCGATGCCGCTGAAGTCCGCGGTGGACAGCGACGTGAGCGCGACTTCGTCGTACCCGGTGCGACGGATGCCCGAGCTGATCATGTGCCGCACTTGATCTGCGGGACGCTCGCGCACCGGGCGAGTGATCATCCCGGCCTGACAGAAACGACATCCGCGCGTGCAGCCGCGGAACACTTCGACGTTCAACCGATCGTGCACGACTTCGGTCAGTGGCACGAGTTGGTTCTTCGGGTACGGCCACTCCCCGAGGTCGGCGATCGTGCGCTTCTCGACCGGTAGCGGCGCGTCCTCGGACGTGACCGACTCGATGCGTCCGTCGTCGAGGTACGTCACGCGATAACGCGACGGCACGTACACGCCGGGGATCTGCGCCAACGCGCGCAGCACGTCGCCGCGCGACGTACGACCCGCACGCTTCCACTCGCCGACCACCTCGGTGATCTCGGACACCACCTCTTCGCCGTCGCCCATGACCGCGAAGTCGAGGAAGTCGGCGAGCGGCTCGGGGTTGTAGGTGCAGTGTCCGCCGGCGCCGACGAGTGCGTCGTGCGCCGATCGCTCCGCCGCCCGCACCGGGATGCCAGCGAGATCGATGCAGTTCAGGACGTTCGTGTAGACGAGCTCCGCCGAGAGGTTGAAGGCAAGGATGTCGAAGTCACCGGCGGCGCGGTGCGTGTCGACCGAGAACAACGGCAACTGGTTCTGCCGCAGCTCGGCCTCGAGGTCGGTCCACGGCGCGTAGGTCCGCTCGGCCACGGCGTCCGGCCGCTCGTTCAGGATCTCGTAGAGGATCTGCAGGCCCTGGTTGGGGAGACCGATCTCGTAGGTGTCGGGATAGGTGAGCAGCCACGAGACCTTGCCGTCGGCCCACTCGGCCACGTGGGCGCCGTCCTCGCACCCGATGTACCGGGCGGGCTTCTGGACACGCGCCAGCAGCGGCTCGAGCTGCGCCCAGATCGTGGTCATGACATCAAAAGGGTAACGGGGCGAGGGTGCGCTACGCGAAGCGGCGCATGTGCACGTTCAGGACGAGCCCGAGAGCGATGAACTCGGCGATCGTCGACGAACCGCCGTAGCTCACCAGGGGCAAGGGCAGACCGGTGACCGGCATGATCCCCATCGTCATCCCGACGTTCTCGAAGATCTGGAACATGAACAGCGCGAGCACGCCGACGCACACGAGCATCCCGAACTCGTCCCGCGCCAGTTGCGCAGTTCGCCAGATCCGCCAGGCGATGATGCAGAACAGCGCGAGCAGGGTCGCCGACCCCACGAAGCCGAGCTGCTCGCCCACGGCGGTGAAGATGAAGTCGGTGTGCTGTTCGGGCACGTTGCCCAGGCGCGTCTGGCTCCCTTCGAACAAGCCCTCGCCGAGGGTGCCGCCGGCGCCGATGGCCGTCTTCGACTGGTTGAGGTTGTAGGTCTCCCCCTTCAGCCCCTCGTCTTGATGGGTGAACGACGTGAGGCGATCCTTCTGGTACTGCTCGAGGACGTTCGAGTTGAGCACGAACGTCGCACCCAGCACCGCGACGAGGACCAATACGAGCAAGTGCTTGCCCTTCGCTCCCGCGATCAGCAGTGCTCCTGCGGTGATCACCACGAGCACCAGCGCGGTGCCGAGGTCGGGCTGCAACATGATGAGCGTCAGTGGGAGCCCCGCGACGCACAGCATGACGAACAGCCTCCGGCCGTTGATCTCACCGAAGAACTGCGCGCCGACCGCCGCGATCGCAAGGATCAAACCCAGCTTGGCGAACTCGGACGGCTGTAGCTGGAACGAACCGAGCTGGAACCACGACTGCGCGCCATTGCTCTTCGATCCGAGCGGCGACACGACGAAGAGCAGCAGCGCGCACGCGCTGAGGTACAGGAACAACGACCAATCGCGGAAGTGCCGGTAATCGATCGCGACGACGAGTACGAGGATCGCGAACCCGATGCCGACGTACATCACCTGCTTCTCGAGGAAGCTGAGGTTGTACGGCGAGACCGGTCCTCGGGTGGCGGAGTACACCATCAACGCGCCGAGGCTCGCGACGGCCGCGACCGCACCGATGAGGACGACGTCGAGATGGCGCCACGCCGCTGTGGGGTTGCGCCGCAATGTGCTCGCCGGGCTGCGCGGCACGGTGCGCGGAATCGACGAGACCGCCATCAGTGGTTCTGGCCCGTCATCAGTCCGGACTCCCGTTGGAGTTGTCGACGGCGCCCGGCACGGGAGTCGACAGCAGGCCGCCGGGTTGCACGGTCGGAGCGTTGGCCGGGTCGGCGAGCGACTGGAACACCCGCCGGACGACGGGCGCGGCGGCCGTTGCTCCGAAGCCGGACTGCTCCAGCACTGCCACGCCGACGTACTTGGGCGCCTCGGCCGGTGCCATCCCGACGAACAGAGCGGTGTCCTGCTTGCCCTGCACCTGCGCAGTGCCGGTCTTGCCGGCGACGGTCCAGTTCGGGAAGTTCAAGAACGCACCGTAGGCCGTGCCCTCCCTCGAGTTCACCGCCCCGGTGAAGCCCTCCATCATGGGATCGCGGAACTCCGGCGGCAGCGCCACCTGATGCAGCACTCGCGGTTCGATCGAACGCACGACATCCTGCGAGCCGCCCTTCGTGATCTTGATCGCGATGTTGGGTGAGTACAGCGTCCCTCCATTCGCAAACGCGCTGTAGGCGTTCGCGAGCTGCAACGGTGTGACCGCGACCGTGTTCTGGCCGATCGCCATCTGCACGTTGTCGCCGGTGTACCAGTCGCCGTACGGGAACGCGGCGGGGTTCTGGTCGTGCAGCTTCTTCTTCTCGTCGGGGGTGAGCACGAACCCCTTCTGCTCACCGGGAAGGGGGATGCCGGTCTGCGACGTGAACCCGAGGTCCCGCGCCGTGTCCTGAATCGGGTCACCGAACGTCGCCCGGTCGGTCCAGAACTGTCCGCCGAGTTGATAGAAGTACACGTCGCTCGACACCGTGATCGCGCGAGGCAGGTTCACGCGTCCGTGCGATTCGCCACCGGAGTTCTTGAAGCTGCATTGGTCACCGCCGCCGCGACACCCCGGCACGACGTACACACCGCCATCACTGATCGTCGTCTCCGGAGTGATCGCGCCCGTGCGAAGACCCGCGAGCGCGGTGATGAGCTTGAACGTCGAACCCGGCGCGTACTGGCCCTGCAACGCGCGGTTGCTCAGCGGGTAGTACGACCCCGGGTCGTTCAGCTGCGTCCACGTGTCGCTCGGGATCGGCTTGGTGAACTCGTTCGGGTCGTAGTCCGGGAACGACGCCATCGCGATGACCTGGCCGTTGGTCGGGTCGAGGATCACCGCCGCGCCGGCGGGCGACGTGTTGTACGACCCGTCGTTGTTCCGCCGGTTGTGCGCACTGGTCAGCTCGTCGCGCAACGACTGCTCGGTGATCGCCTGCACGTTCGCGTCGATCGACAGGTACACGTCGTCACCGGGGATGGGCGGCGTGTACGACAACTGCCGGATCGTGGTCCCCTTGGCGTCCACCTCGAGCACGCGCTTGCCCGGCGTTCCGCGCAGCTCGTCTTCGTAGGTTCGTTCCGTGCCCGTCTTACCGATCTCGTCGCCCAGTGAGTAGGTCTTCGGGCTCGTCGTGCGGGCGTCGAGCTCCTCCTGGGTGACGGAGCCGACGTAGCCGAGCACATGTGAGGCGGTTCGTCCGAGCGGATAGGCGCGCACGGTGGTCTGACTGACCGCGATGGCGTCACCGAACTCGTCGTGGTGCTC
>DASUCS010000043.1:0-24608 GCA_036275935.1 Acidimicrobiales bacterium | reverse complement strand
GTGCGCATGATCGAACGCGAACAGGCGCACGTCACCGTGCCGCGTCGGTTCGGCGCCGTCAGCGCGATGTATCCACTCGTCGGCCGGCCGATGCGGTGGGGTCTGCGAAAGTTCGCGGAGCGGACGACGTCCGGCTGAGGTCGGTTCCTACTCGTTGAGCAACGCGCGCAGCAGATCGTTGCGCGCCACCATCCCGATGAGGCGGTCGCCGTCGACCACCGGGATCTGCCCGACGTCGTTGTCGTGCATCAGCGTCGCGACATCCTCGATCGAGTCCGAAGAGTTGCACCGCACGGCCGGCGAGGTCATCACGTCGGCCACGGTCGCGCTCAGCGCGTCGGTGAGCTCTCGCTCGAAGCGCTTGTGGCCGAGCTCGATCGACGCACCGAGGATCGAGAGCACCGTCGGGTAGTGCAGCCGTCCTTCGCGCACGATGAGGTCGCTGTTCGACAACATCCCGACGACGTTGCCGTTCTCGTCGACGACCGGTGCCGCGTCGGCGTCTGCCTCGACGAGCGCCTTCATCGCCGCCTCGACCGCGTCGTCGGGACGGACAGTCGCGCGCGGCGGATGCATGATCTCGCTGACGGGGGAGCTTCGGTTCGTCACCCCGCCATGATGCACTACCGCTCGCCAGTTACGAGGCTGCGAGCGGTGGGGTGTCGGCCTGGGCCGGCACGACACCGAGCGCGACCGCGTCTTCCCAACGGATGACGAACCACACGTTGCAGGCTCGGCAGCGGTGGTAGGCCTGGCCGTCCCGCAACTCGGTGCGGGCCGGGCTCAGCAGCTGCGGCTGGGAGCATCGACGGCAGGGCGCAACGATCGGCAACTCCGAACCGTCGTTCCACCTTCTCTCCACGAGGGGTTTGATCGACGCTCGATCGGCCGACCTTGAGCAATTCAGGACGGGGCGGAAGCCAGATGGCCCGATGGACGGACCTACACCAGCGTGAGCTCGTCGTCGTCGGACTGGGCAGCCGGTACCTCACGGTGCCGGTGGTGATGGCGGCGTGCGCGACCGGCGATCCGGCACCAGACGAACGGCACCGCGAACCAGAGGATCCACGGCCCGACTGCGATCACCGCGAGGACCAGCAGCGCGAGCGCCGCCAGCGGCCGCACCCGGTCCGCGACATCGACACGGCGAGGCACTCGCGCTGGCGTACGGGGCAGCGCCCGTAGTGTCGCGTCGAGCTCGCGCCGGGTCTTGGCGGCGTAGACCTCCGCCACCCGCTCCTCGAACTCCTCCATGGTCAGTCGTCCATCGCCGGTGTGTCGTGACAGCTGCTGCACGACGTCATCCCGCTCGGCGTCCGAGACGCGCACATCCGCTGCCGGCGCCCGAACCGGTTCACGCCGGCGAGCGGCGTGGGGAAACGAGCGGTAGGACATGTCGTGGTTCCAGCACATGGGCCACCTCCCGGATGCGGGGACGTTCCGACACTACGCCCCGGCGCCGACGCCGGGAAGGGCGCCGGGTGTGACGGCCGCCACGCCCGGCCGACAGTTCATGACACGCGTCATGGATGAGACCTGATCGGCGGCACTACCGCCGAACCCCCGCTCATCTGATGATCAGGACATGACCAAGGCCCTCACCAACGTGACCACCGGCTCCGCGCTCTCACGTGCGATCGCCGACACCGACGCCCGCTCATGGGTTGCCCGCCAGCTGCGGTTCGAGCGCCTGCTGCGCTCCCTCGAACAGGAGAGTGTCGCCGCTTCGGCGAACCCCTCGTCCGACTGATCAGGGACCGATGACGAGCTCAACCACCGCTCTCGAAGGACGCCGCCGGCTCGGAGTGCCGTCGGGGATCCTGTACGTGGGTGTCCCCGCGTACGTCGGCGCAGTGGGGTTCTCCGTCAGCCAGATCGTGAGCGACAACTCGAGGACCGTTTCGACGCTCGCGATCGTCGGCATCGCGGTGTTCACGACACTGCTGATATGGGTGCACGCGCAAATCCAGCCCGACAACACCGAGCGTCGCCGCCTGCTCCTCGTCGGCGCGCTCTTGGTCATCGCGTTGGCGATGGTGCCCCTCGGTGGTCCGTCGGTCATGTACCTCATGACTGTCTGCGGCATCGCTGGCATCGCGCTGCGCACGCGCGCGGCCCTCACCGTGATCTCACTTGCCGCACTCGGTGTCCTGGTGAGCGGCATCGTGAGCGGCGCGCTGGCTCGAGGGTTGTTTCAGGACGTCGTCATCGCGCTGGTGGTGGGCTTCTTCACGCTCGGGCTCCGACATCTGATGGAGATCAACGACGAACTGGCTTCGACCCGCGCGCAACTCACCGACCTCGCCGTCGCGAACGAGAGGCTGCGCATCGCACGCGACCTCCACGATCTCCTTGGTCACAGCCTCACGGTGATCCGGGCCAAGAGCGAGCTGGCGACGCGCATCGGTACCACCGACCCGGATCGCGCGTTGCGCGAAATGGCAGAAGTGGAGGAGATCGCCCGTCAGTCGCTGGTCGACGTACGCGCCGCGGTGACGAACTACCGGCGACCGACGTTGGCCGCCGAACGCGCCACCGCGCGCGTGGCGTTGGCCTCGGCAGGGATCGTTGCGGACTTCCACGATGATGACGGGATCGCCCTCTCACCCGAGACCGACGAGACGCTGGCGTGGGTGCTGCGCGAAGCCGTCACGAACGTCGTGCGCCACAGCGGCGCGACTCGCTGTCACGTGCGGACGCACCAAGACGGTGACACCGTGCTGTTGGAGGTCGTCGACGAAGGCAACGGGGACGCGCACAACAGCTCGAACGGGACCGGGCTGACGGGATTGCGCGAACGGGTTGCTGCAGTCGGCGGCACGCTGGCCGTGGGTGCGGCGAAGGAGGGCGGGTTCGGCGTCGTGGCCCGAGTGCCCGTGCACGCGTGATCCGCGTCCTGCTCGTCGAGGACCAAACGATGATGCGCGACGCAGTCGCGTCGCTCCTCGCACTCGAAGACGACATCGAGGTCGCCGGCGCGGTCGGTCGCGGCGATGACGCCGTGACGGCGGCGAAACGACTCACGCCAGACGTCGCGCTCGTCGACATCGAGCTTCCTGGTCTCGACGGTCTGTCCGTGGCCGAGACGCTGGCAGAGACGGTCCCGTCGTGTCGCGTGGTGATCGTGACGACGTTCGGCCGGCCCGGTTACGTGCGCCGGGCCATGACCGCCAACGTCGGAGGCTTCATCCTGAAGGAGACCCCGGCGTCCGAGGTCGCGTCGGTCGTGCGACGCGTGCACGCGGGTGAACGGGTCGTGGATCCCAGCCTCGCGGTCGAGGCACTGCGAGAGGGCGACGACCCACTCACACAGCGGGAACGAGAGGTGCTGCGCTCGGCCAGGGAGCACGCCACGATCGCGGAGATCGCCGGCCACCTCTTCCTGTCCGAGGGAACGGTTCGGAACTACCTGTCGTCGGTCATCCAGAAGCTCGGCGCCCGCAATCGCGCCGAGGCAATCGCGGTCGCCGAGCAAAAGGGATGGCTGTAGGTCACCGGCGCGGGAGAATCGAGGAATGTACTGGCTGCTGCTGTACGACCTCGTCGCCGACTACCTCGACCGACGAGCACCCCTGCGCGACGAGCACCTCGGGCTGGCGCGCGCCGCGCACGAACGCGGCGAGCTCGTCATGGCGGGGGCGCTCGCGGATCCCGCGGATCGCGCGGTGCTCGTGTTCAAGGCCGATGACGCCTCAGTCGCCGAGTCGTTCGCAGCCAACGACCCGTATGTGAAGAACGGCCTCGTCGAGAACTGGACGGTGCGCAGCTGGACCGTGGTCATCGGCGCCGACACCTGAGGTGACGTGGGCGCGACGGAGTGAGGCGCTTCGTCTCCTTGCGTGCTTCCGCGGTGCGAACCGCCGGCTGACCGCCATCGTGCTGGGCGCGGGCGCGGCCAGCGGCGCGCTCCTTCCGGTCTTCATGATTGCGACGGGAGCGCTCGCCGGCGCAGTGCGCGATGGGCGCCCGGTCGCGCTGCCGCTCGCTGCGGTCGTCGTCACGTTCCTGCTCGAGCGAGTGCTCGACCCCATCCTGGAGGAGTCGGGCCAAGCGCTCTGGCGTCAAGTCGACGAGTCCTTGTCGCAACGGATCATGCGCGCCGTCGCACAGCCGCCAGGGCTGGCGACGGTCGAGAGTCCGGCGGTGCGCGACTTGATCGTGCAGGCCCAAGGTGAGCTCACCGATCTCACTCCGGGTCAGGCCGCATATCACAGCGGTCGCATCCTGGCGACGGTCGTCCAAGGCGCCGCTTCGCTGCTGATCCTGGCGACGTACCACTGGTGGCTGTCGGCTGCGCTGCTCGTGGCGTACTGGCTGACCTATCGGGTGTACCGCGAGCACTGGCAGGACGTGACGCTGGTGCTGTACCGGCGCACTGATCGGTTGCGCCACGCGCACTACCTGCGTGCGCTGGCGCTGGAGCCGAGCGCCGCGAAGGAGACCCGGGTGTTCGGTCTCGCGGAGTGGCTCGTCGATGGCTATCGCCAGCGTTGGATGAACGAGATGACCGACATCTGGAAGACGCGGCGCGAGGGCTGGGGTGCGTCGGTCGCGACGGTGACGGGTCTCGTCGTCGTCGAAGGGTTCGCGTTGTGGTCTGTTGCCGTTGATGCGGCCAACGGCCACCTGGCGCTCGGCGCCGCCGTGGTCCTCGCGCAAGCAGTGCTCGGTGCGGCAATCCTCGGCCAGTACAAGGAGGGCCATTGGCTGCTCTCGGAGTGTGCGCGCGCCGTCGAGCGCATCGACGAGGTCGAGACCGAAGCGGCCGCGACGATGGATGTTCGCCCCGGCGCGCTCGATGCCGGGAACCGGCCGCAACATCAGATCCGGTTCGAGAACGTCACGTTCGCGTATCCCGGCACGTCGGTTCCGGTCTTCGACGGGCTCGATCTCGAGATCGACGCGGGCCGGTCGCTCGCGATCGTCGGCGAGAACGGCGCCGGTAAGACGACGCTGGTGAAGCTGTTGTGTCGATTGCACGATCCGCAAGGCGGCCGCATCACGGTCGACGGCCAGGACCTTCGCGATCTCGATCCGGTCTCGTGGCATCACCGGGTCGCGGCCGTGTTCCAGGACTACGTGCAGTTCGAGCTGTCGGCCTTCGACAACGTGGCCTACGGCGCGTTGCACAACCGCGACGACCGCGAAGGTGTGGCCGATGCGGCTCGCTTGTCGGGCGCGGACCAGCTCATCGAGCGGCTGCCGGCGGGGTGGGACACGCCGTTGAGCCGGCAGTTCAGCGACGGCGCGGAGCTCTCGGGCGGTGAGTGGCAACGTCTGGCCCTGACCCGAGCGCTGTTCGCGGTTCGATCGGGCGCGGGCGTGCTGGTGCTCGACGAGCCCACGGCCGCGCTCGACGTGCGGGGTGAGGCCGAGGTCTACGAACGGTTCGTCGAGCTGACCCGAGGCGCGACGACGATCGTGATCTCACACCGGTTCTCGACCGTCCGACGCGCCGATCGCATCGTGGTGATCGAGCACGGCGTCGTCGTCGAGGACGGCGACCACGACGCGCTGATTCGTCACGGCGGTCGCTACGCGCAGATGTACACGCTGCAAGCCAGCCGCTTCGATGGGGGGGACTAGTGCCATGCGTGACTTCCTGCGCGGTGTGAAGCTCATGCTGACCGTGTCGTGGCGCGCTGATCGATTGCGGTCGGTGCTGGCCGGAATCACCGCCAGCGGCCAATACATCGTGCTGCCGTTGCGGGCCCTCGGACTCAAGGTGTTGACGGACGGCGTGGTGGCGCACGACAGCGCGCATGCGGTCGCCGGCGCAGCAATGATCGTCGGCTTCAGCGCCGCCAACCGGCTGATGGCGTGGGCCTCGTTGAACGTACGCATGCGGCTGCGCGAGCACACGCAGCTGTACCTCGACACGCACTTGATGGGTCTCACCGCCGGCATTCCGGGCATTGCCCATCACGAGCTGCCGGAGTACCTCGACAGCGTCGAGCGACTGCGGATGGAGCGGCCGTACCTGGCGAATCCGTTCAACCCGATCTCGTGGACGACCGCGTCGATCCTGCAGGCCGGGACCGTCGTGGTGCTCCTCGTCGGGATCTCACCGCTGCTCGCCCTGCTCCCCCTGTTCGGGATTCCCGCCGCCATCGCATCCGCCCACGCGGAGGAGCGCAGCATCGATCTGGTCGACGAGCAGGCCGAGCAGAGCCGCGTGCTTCGCCACCTCATGGACCTGACGACGCAGCCCGAGCCCGCCAAAGAGCTGCGGATCTACGGCCTTGCGGACGAGCTCCTCGAACGACGGGTCCGGCTGTTCGACGCGCTCGAGGCGGAGCACACCCGACAGTCCGTCGGCAACGTCGCTCGCATCTCGAGCGGCTGGGTGCTGTTCGCCGCCGCGTACGGCGCCGCATTGTGGTGGACGGTCGACGCGGCACAGTCCGGGACGGAGTCGATCGGCGCCGTGGTGCTGGTGCTGACGCTCGGCGCGCAGCTCAACAGCCAACTTGCCGATCTCGCCTACAACGTCGCCTGGTTCGCACGTTCGCTGCGCGCGGTGCGTCGGCTCGTCTGGTTCACCCAGTACGCCGACGACGCGACGGCGACGATCGCCGCGTCGGGCAACGCTCCCCCGCCGTCCCGACTCGACGACGGCATCCGCTTCGAGCACGTCGGGTTCTCGTACCCGGGATCAGGCCGCCGGGTGTTGGAGGACGTGAACCTCTTCCTGCCCGCAGGCTCGACGATCGCGATCGTCGGTGAGAACGGGTCTGGCAAGACGACGCTGGTCAAGCTGCTCGCTCGCATGTACGAACCCACGACAGGGCGGATCCTCGTCGACGACGTCGATGTGGCGACGATGGACATCGAGGCCTGGCGCCGGCGGATGTCGGCCGGGTTCCAGGACTTCGAGCGGCTCCACGTGCTCGCTCGCCATTCCGTCGGTGCCGGCGACGTCACTCGCGACGCGACCGACGACGTCGTCCACGACGCGCTCCGTAGGGCAGTCGCAGCCGATCTACCGAACCAGTTCCCGGATCGGCTCGACACCCAGCTCGGTCGGCAATTCGACGGAATCGATCTGTCGGTCGGTCAGTGGCAGAAGGTTGCGCTCGGCCGGGCGATGATGCGCGACACGCCCCTGCTGCTCGTGCTCGACGAGCCGACCGCCAGCCTCGACGCGCCGACGGAGCACGCGTTGTTCGAGCAGTTCGCCGGGGCCGCGCGCGACGTCGCGAGGACGACCGGCGGCATCACGGTGCTCGTGAGTCACCGCTTCTCGACGGTCCGCATGGCCGATCTGATCGTCGTGCTGTCACACGGCGAGATCGTCGAGACCGGTCCGCACGACGAGCTCATGCGCGCCAACGGCGCGTACGCGCAGCTCTACCGCATCCAAGCCCGCGCCTACCGCGTCGACTGACCTACCTGGCGTCTTGGATGGCGCGCCAGACGCGTTCGGCCGTGCACGGCATGTCGATGTGCGTCACGCCGAGATGGCGGACGGCGTCGACGACCGCGTTGTGGATCGCCGGCGTCGAGCCGATGGTGCCGGATTCTCCGATGCCCTTCGCTCCGAGCGGGTTGCGCGGGCTGTCGGTCTGCGTGTTCGAGACCTCGAAGCTGCACAGCTCTGCCGCAGAGGGCATCGCGTAGTCCATCAAGTTGGCTGTGAGTGGGTTGCCGTCGGCGTCGTACTGCATCCACTCGTAGAGCGCTTGTGCCGCGCCTTGGGCGATGCCCCCGTGCTGCTGGCCGGCGACCAGCAACGGGTTGAGGATGCGCCCGCAGTCGTCGACGGCGACGTGACGCAGCATCGAGACCTCACCGGTCTCCGTGTCGACTTCGACCACCGAGACGTGTGCGCCGAACGGGAACGTCGAGTCGCTGCCGTCGAAGTCGAGCTCGTGCCGCAACGGTCCGGCGTCGAGTCCGTCGGGCAACTTCGAGCTGTCCTTCGAGGCCGCCGCCAGTTCCGCCCACGACAAGGTCTTGGCCGGCACGCCCGCGACCTGCACACCTCCCTCGCCCTTGACGATGTCGTCAGGTGATGCCTCGAGCAGATGTGCCGCGATCGCCTGGGCGCGTGACATCACTTCTTGCGACGCGATGTGCACCGCGTTCCCGGCTGTCTGCAGCGAACGCGAGCCCAACGTGCCGGAACCTCGGGGTACTGCAGCAGTGTCGGAGTTGACCAGCTTGATCTTGTCCATCGGGATCCCGAGGACCTCGCTGGCCAGCATCGCGAACGCCGTGTGGTGGCCCTGACCGTGCACGCTCGTGCCGGCGTAGACGCTGGCGGTTCCGTCGTCGTGCACCTCGACGGCCCCGAACTCGATGTGCAGACCGACAGGGGCGGTCACCTCGACGTAGGACGAGATGCCGATGCCGAGCTGCTTGGTGTCGCCGTTCTTGCGCCGCTTCTCCTGCTCGGCGCGCAGGCCCTTGTAGTCGGAGGCCTTCAGCACCGCGTCGAGGGCCTTTTCGTACTCGCCGCTGTCGTAGTTGCCGCCGGTCGTCGTGGTGAGCGGGAACTTGTCGGGCTGGATGAAGTTGACGCGTCGGATCTCCGCCGGATCCATCCCGATCTGTGCAGCCGCGACATCGAGCACGCGCTCGATCAGCTGCGTGGCTTCCGGGCGGCCTGCACCGCGATACGCGCCGACCGTCGTGTTGTTCGTGAGCACGCCGACGGTCTTGAAACGCACCTTCGGGATGTCGTACACGCCGACTGACATCATCTGCGTGAGCATCGGCAGGATCGCACCGATACCCGGGTACGCACCCGCGGCCGCGACCACCGAGCCGTCGAGGCCGACGATCTTGCCCTTCTTGTCGACGCCGAGCTTCGCCGTCATCACGAAGTCGCGGCCGTGGACGAGGGAGACCATGTCCTCCGAACGGGTCGCCGTCCACTTCACCGGACGGCCCAGCTTCAGCGCGGCGGCACCGGTCACGAGGTGCTCGACGTAGGGCGCGGCCTTCGGGCCGAACCCGCCGCCGACCCATGGGCACACGACGCGGAGCTTCTCCGGATCGAGGCCCAGCATCGGTGCGTACGCGCCGTGCACCGAGTGCGGCGCCTGGTGCGAGACCCACATGGTCAAGCCCCCGTCGCTCGGCACCGACATCACACCGTTCGTCTCCATCGGCACCCCGGCGAGCCTCTGGCTCACCATGGTGACCTCGCCGACCGCGTCGGCGCCGGTGAGCGGGTCGGAGTCGTCACCCTCGGGGAACGTCGTGCCGAAGCAGATGTTCGACCCGTGCTCGGGGAACAGCAGCGGCGCGTCCGGGGCCATCGCCTCCATCGGCGTGAGCACCGCGTCGAGTGGGTCGTAGTCGACGACCACCTGCTCGGCCGCATCCATCGCCTGCGCACGAGACTCGGCGACGACCGCGGCCACGATGTCACCGACGAAGCGAACCTTGTCCGACGCGAAGATCGGACGGTTCAGGGACTCCGGCATCATCTGGAAGCCCTGCAACGACGGCAGGCCGAGATCGTCACCCTTGTAGACCGCGACCACGCCTGGCATCGATGACGCGTCACTGGTGTCGATCGAGCTGATGGTGGCGTGCGCGATCGGCGATCGAACGAACGCCACGTGCAGCGCGCCCGTCTCGACCAGGTCGTCGACGTACTTGCCCTCGCCGGTGAGCAGCGTGGGATCTTCGAGACGACGGACCGCGTTACCGAGAATCGAACCGGACGTAGCCATGCGCACCCCCCTTGACGAACGGGGCGCACGTTACTGGGCGCGAGAATCGATTTCTCGTGGATGCCATCCCGGAAGTTGTGCGCAACAAGGCTGAAGCCGTCGGCGCCCACGCATGGCTGGCGTCGCTCCCTGATCTCGTCGCGGGCCTCGAGCGCGACTGGATGATCTCGGTCGGCGAGCCGTTTCCGAGCGCGACCGAAGCCTTCGTGGCGAATGCCACCATGCAGGGTGGGACACCAGCCGTCCTCAAGCTGATCATGCCGCGCGACTTCGAAGCGGCGCGAAGCGAGCTGACGGTCCTTCGGATGACCAATGGCAACGGGTGCGTCGCGTTGCTCCGTCACGATCTCAGCCGGGGCGCGCTGCTGCTCGAGCAACTCGGCCCTTCGCTGTACGACCTCAACCTTCCTGTTGCGCTACGACACGAGATCCTGTGCTCGACCGCGATGCGGATGTGGCGCCCGGCCGCCGACCTCGAGCTCGTCACCGGCGCGCAGAAGGGTCGCTGGCTCATCGAGGCCATCACGAGCGGATGGGAAGAGCTCGACCGGCCGTGCAGCGAGCGCGCGGTGGAGCTCGCGATCGCATGTGCCGAACGGCGCATCGAGGCACACGACGACGAGCGCGCCGTGCTCGTTCACGGCGACGTGCATCAGTGGAACACGCTCCAGGCGCCCTGCGGCTTCAAGTTCGTCGACCCCGATGGGCTGCTCGCCGAAGCCGAGTACGACATGGGGATCGTCATGCGCGAAGACCCGCTCGAGCTGATGGAGGGTGATCCGTGGGATCGTGCTCACTGGCTGGCCCATCGCACGGGTTTGGATCCCACCGCCATCTGGGAGTGGGGGGTCGTGGAGCGAGTCTCGACTGGGCTCTTGGGCGTGCGCATCGGCCTCGAACCGATCGCGTCGCAGATGCTCGAGGTCGCTGACCGGATCGCGCACTAGGTAGCGTGGTCGAATGCCGAGTGATCCGCAGAAGGGCCCGACCGCGCTCGTGTGCGGGGCGGGCGGGTTCGTCGGCGGCCATCTCGTCGAACGCCTGAAGGCCGAAGGGTTCTGGGTTCGAGGCGTCGATTCCAAGGCGCCGGAGTTCCGCCCGAGCGCGGCCGACGACTTCGTGGTCGCCGATCTCCGCGAACCGGCGGAGTGCTCCCGTGTGCTGGGCGATCGCCGCTTCGACCAGGTGTACCAACTCGCGGCGGACATGGGCGGCATGGAGTTCATCCACTCGGCTGAGTGCGACATCCTGAAGAACAGCGTTCGCATCAACGTGAACATGGTCGACGCCGCCGTGAACGCCGGCGTCGATCGCTACTTCTTCGCGTCGTCGGTGTGCGTGTATCGCGACATGACTGCGGGCGAGCCCGAGCTCACCGAAGCCGACGTCTACCCCGCGCTGCCCGACAACGAGTACGGCTGGGAGAAGTTGTACGCCGAGCGCGTGCTGCTGGCTCATGCTCGTCACTCCCCGATGCAAGCTCGCGTCGGTCGCTTCGAGAACACGTTCGGGCCGTACGGCTCATGGCGCGGCGGACGGGAGAAGGCTCCGGCCGCGATCTGCCGCAAGGTCGCCGAAGCTCCGGATGACGGCGAGATCGAGGTCTTCGGCGACGGCAGCGCCGTCCGCGCGTACACCTACATCGACGATCTGGTCGACGGCATTCGGATGCTGGTCGAGTCGGATGTCGGCGAGCCGGCGAACATCGGGACGTCCGAGTACGTGACCGTCAACGAGCTCGTGGACACGGTGATGCGCGTCGCGGGGAAGACGCTCGGTGTGCGCCACATCGACGGACCGGTCGGCGTAGCGTCACGCAACTTCAGCAAGGCGCGGATGGAGAAGCTCGGCTACCGCGCCACGCACAGCCTCGAGGACGGCATCCGCAAGACGTATCCGTGGATCGCCGAACAGGTTCGGCAGTACGCGAGCGGCGCCCGCGACTGACGATCGCTACTGCGTGCGGACGACGACGGACCGCACCAACTTGTCGTGCCACGTCTGCTTGCGCGGGTCCCAGAGCATCCACAAGAAGCCGAGCCCGAGCGCGAGGCCGGAGAGCAGCTTCGCGAAGTAGCGCCCGATCCCGCGCGGCACGCCGATGACGTCGCCGTTGTCCATGTCGATGACCTTGATGCTGAGCGCCATCTTGCCCACCGTCTGACCGCGAGTGCCGTCGAAGTACGCGAAGTACGTCACCGCGATCGCCATGTTGACGAGCGTGGCCGCCAGGCTCGCCCCCAGCGACACGCCGGCACCCGAAAATGCGCCGGTCGACCCCGCGCTGAACGCCAACGAGATGATGTTCGAGGGAATCGCCAGGATGATCGAGTCGATGAAGTACGCCGCGACCCGACGCCAGAACCCTGAGTACGTGACCGTCGGTCCGTAGCCATAGCCGTACCCGTACTGCGTGTAGCCGTAGGGCTGTTGGGGCGTGACGCCGTACGGCATCTGTCCCGGCGCCGGGCCGGGCTGCTGATCGGGCGGGTACCACTTGCCGTCCGACGCTTGCCACCAACCGGGACCCTGCTGTGTGTCACTCATGTCAGCCCCGAAGGGTAGAGCCCGAGTCCGCCGGTGCTGCGCGATCAGGAACAATGGCGAGGTGGTACGCAGGCGTCGGCGGACGTTGGTGGTGCATGTCGTGGTGGTCGGGCTCGTGCTGTGCACGTCCGTGCCGAGCGCATCGGCGTTCTACGGCGCGCCGCTCGACTACCTCAACGCCTGCGAGGGCGCGAGCTCGCCGCCATCCGGATTCGTCGATGCCGGGCTCGCGGCCGACTGCCTCGAGGCCTACGGCGTCGCACTGGGCAAGAAGGACGGGACCTTCGGCGAGAACGACGCGTTGTTGCGAAGCCAGGTCTCGAGCCTGCTCGTGCGCTTCCTGCAACTCGCAGGCGTGTCCCTCTCCGTGAATCGCGCTTTCCCCGACGTGAACGTCGACACGGTTCCGGACGCACAGGTTCGATCCGAGATCGCGTTGCTCGCCGGAGCGCGAGTCATCGCCGGGTTTCCCGACGGACGATTCCACCCGGGCGACAACTTGTCGGTGGCCCAGGCAGTGTCGATGGTCGTGCGCGCACTGGCGCTGATCCACGCGTCGCATCCTCAGCTCCCGCCGTTCCAGGACCAAGGCACGACGTCGAAGAACTACGACTACGCCGGCGGCAACAACCTGCTCACCAACACTGGCGTCGACAACCACGCCAGCTCGTACGACGTCCGGCCGGACGGCCTGGCGCAGCGCGGGTTGCTCGCCGAGGTGCTCGCCCAGGGCATCCAGGAGCTGGTCGACGCCGGTGTGATCAGTCCCGCGACGAGGTGGGGCCACCGCGACGGCGAGCTCGGTCCGGGCGTGTCGATGCAGACCTACGAGCTCGACGGGCCGAACATCGTGCACGTCGTCACCGTCGATCGCACGCAAGGCCTCGAGATCCGCAGCACGCTCGCCACCGGACAGCTGACCGGTCGATTGCCCACCACCGCGATCGCGCGACGCTGGCATGCGGTGGCCGCGGTGAACGGCGACTTCTTCGAACCCGACGGTTTCCCCGCGCACGCGTTCGCCACCGGGGGACGGCTGCTCCACGCCCCGGCCCTGGTCGAGGACTCGAACGCGTTCAGTGCGACCGATCCGCACGAGTCGTTCTTCGGTACGCCGGCGATCGGGATGACGGCAACAGTGCGCGAGACGAACGAGACGACGGACGTCGCCCGCTTCAACGACGGCCCGCCGGACCAGGACCAACTGTCCGTCTTCACCGCAGAGGGCATCCCGCGTGAGGTACCTCCCGACGGCGGTTGCGCTGCACACCTCGCACGCGCCGGCGCGCCGCACTTCGATGCCAACGGTACGACGATCTGGCCGCACGTCGTCGAGGCTGTCGTCTGCTCGCCCGACCCCGCGAGCGCGGCGTCGGATGACGTCCTCGTGGCACCCGCGGGCGGGTCGCTCACCGATTTCGTCACCTCACTGCAGCCTGGTCAGCACGTTGATCTCGGTTGGACCATCAACCCGCAGTGGCCCGATCTCCTCGACTCGACCGGCACCAACACGACGCTGATCCACAACGGTGCACCATCCGACGACGTCGTGTTCGGCGATGGCCCCTTCTACGACTCTGTCGGCCCGCGCTCCGCGGTCGGCCGCCTCGCCGATGGCCGCGACGTGATCGCAACGCTCGACGGTCGCCAACCGGGCTACAGCGTCGGCATGACGCCGCTCGAGTTCGCGCAGTTCCTCGTGTCGATCGGCGTCGTCGAGGCTGGCGCGCTCGACGGAGGGGGTTCGACGACGCTCGTCGCCGGCGGACAACTGATCAACTCGCCCTCCGATCCCGATGGCGAGCGCGCGGTCGGCACCGCGATCGTCGTGGTTCCGGTGGGCACTCCCGACCCTCCGAACGTCTCCGGTGTCGAGGCCCCACCTCCCTCGGCGACGAGGCGGATGTTGCTCGACCCTGCGTCGCTCGGCGGATGGGCGGCAAACCTTGCGCGTCACGGTGTCCCATTGCGTCCGGAGCTACGCGCGGCGGCAGAGACGTTCGAATCGGCGTCGTCGTCATCCGAGCCGCCGTGACACGAAAGCCGCGAGCGCGGCCTCCCGAACCGACCCCAGCGCTGCGGTGGGAAGGCGACGTCGCCGTTCCCGCCGGACCACGCGCTCGCCAGACGCGCGCCTCGCTGATCGACGCGGCGCAACAGCTGTTCGCCGAGAAGGGCTACCACGGCACCTCGGTCGCCGACATCATCGAGCGCGCCGGCGTGAGCTTCGGGACCTTCTACCAGTACTTCCGCGATCGCGGTGAGGTGCTGGTCGCGATGCTGACCGCGACCCTCCAGGAGATGTTCGCCAGCTCGGACCCCGAGTGGCGGGCGGCCGAGGGCCGGGCGGGGCTGTACCGCGTGATCCACAACTTCGTCGACGCGTACGCGAGCGCGGGGACGGCGGCGCGCATCTGGGAAGAGGCGAGCATCGTCGAACCCGAGATCGCCGACGTCCGCCGATCGGTCGGCCGACTCATGACCGGGGCCGTGGAGTCGGAGTTGCGCCGCGCGTCCGCGGCCGGGTTGTGCCGCCCCTTCACCCCCCGCGAGGCGTCGCTCGCAGCGGCGGCGTTGGCCGCGATGGTCGACCGCTTCTGCTTCGTCGCCTTCGTGTTCGATCCCCCGTCGACGCCGGCGAAGGTCGACGAATCGGCGCAGCTGCTCACCGAGCTCTGGGCGTCCGCGATCGGCCTCGTCGAACCGGCGGAGTGACACTCGTCGCACGGCTCGGCCTCGTCAGGCCAGCAGGCATCCGTGGGGCCCCCGGCGAATCATGACGACGGACCTGAGAGTGCTCTCAGGTCGGGATGTGGCGGCCGCCGGGAGGAAGCACTGCGTTGGCACGACTGCGGGCATTTCGTTTCCATCTCGCCGCGCTGTGCGCCCTGTTGCTCGTGCTGGCGACGGCTGCCATCGGCGCGAACACCGCACCTCGAATGGTCGCGGCCGGAAGCGAGGGCGCCACCACGGCCGCAGCTCAGCGGCACGCGACCGCGGCGGCAGCGCAGAGCGATCCGACCTCGGCCGCGACCGCCGCGACCGCCGGCGGCACGACCGGAGGAGCGGCGACCGGCTCGCCGGGCCAAAGCACGGCCCCCGGACAGGCGATCACCTACGACGACGGGGCCAACGACAACGAGGTGCTGATCGGCGGCTCCACGTTCACGTCAGGCCCTGCGGCGGTGTACGGCGAGCAGATCGCGGTCGGCTTCACCGCCGGCGTGAACTACGTGAACGACCACGGCGGCATCAACGGCCGCCACCTCAACTTCAAGCTGTACGACGATGGCGGTGATCCCGCCAAGCAGCTGGCCAACACCAAGCGGCTCGTGGAGGTCGACCACGCGTTTGCGTTGACCATGAGCTACGCCGCGACCACCGGTGACTACGTCGCGTCACAGGGCGTGCCCGTGTACCACCTCGGTCAGTTCAACGAGGAGTTCACGAACCCGTGGTGGTTCCCATTGGGCGGCCCGCAGCTGACCTCCGCCATGGCCCTCGCCGCTGCTGGTGCCCGGGACTGGGGAGTGAAGTCGACGTCGATCTTCTACATCGACGCGGGGGCCAACAACTTCTCGCGGCAGTTCGCCGAGCAGGTCGCGAACTACTGGCGCGCGTATGGCGTCCAGGTGAAGGCGCTCGTGCCGTTCACCCCCGACCAGACGTCGTGCTCGGACGCGATCAGCGAAGCGAGCGGGGACAAGGTCGACTTCATCGACTTCGAGATCGACGCTGGCCACGTGATCCAGTGCGGAGTCGAGGCACAGATCCAGGGCTACAAGCCGCCCAAGGGCTGGGGCGGCTACCTCATCGGCGTCCCCGTCATCCACGAAGCGCTCGGGGATTTCTCGCAAGGCATGTACGCCTTCGACGCGTTCGGCGACGACTACCTCAACGAGGACTACGTGAAGTACGTCCACGCAGTGTCGCCCAAGACCGACACGTACTCGTCGGTGACGATGAGCTACTTCATCGCCGCGCTGCTCGTGCAGGACTCGATGTCGAAGCTCGGCAACGACTTCACACGCGCGCACCTGCGCGACATCCTCAACAGCTACACCAACTGGGACCCGGGGCTGACGACCAGCGACAACCAGCCCCGGTGGACGTGGCGACCGGACTGCCACTACGGCATCCGCGGGGGCTACATCATCCAGATCCGCAAGCAGCCGGACGGGTCGTTGCGCTGGGACCAGATCACACCGCAGGGCAAGGGCGTGCCGCTGCCTCCGGGCATCGGTCCCCCGGCCGACCTCGCCAGTTGTCCCGTGTTCGTGAGCCCGGACGAGGCGGGCTTCTGATGGCCGCGCCCACCGCCGTGATCGAGCGCGGCGCGGCCCCGCCCGCGCGTCCGCTGGGCGAGCACTTGGGGGGTGCGGCGTTCGTCGTCGCCATCATCACCGGGGTCACCCTCGTGGTGATCGCCGCGCTCGCTGCGTCACGCGCCGACGGCCATGCGGTGTCCCCCGCCGCCGTCATCGGGATCGTCGTCGGTGTGGCGATGGCGCTCGGCGGCCTTCGTTGGGCCGACGCGTTGTACTCCGGCGCCGACGACGTCCAAGAGGGCCGCGCGCTGCTCACGTGCGCGCCGGGATGCACAGGCGAGCCGACGAGCGACCCGTGGAAGCCGCGCCCGCTCTGGCGGGGTGTGGTCATCGCCACGGTCGCAACGGGGCTCTGGGCCGGCGCCGCGGCCGGGCTGGTCGCGGTGGTGCTCGACCAAGGGCGGGCCCCGTTCCTCGTTCTCGCCGCCACGTTGGTCGGTACCACTGCGATCGCGACCGCGGTCGTCGATGTGGTCGGCCGTCACCGTGGCGCGCACGGCACACGAGCACCAGCGGTGCTCGACGCCTCTCCGACTCCGTTGCGCCGGCGGGCATGGCGGGAGATCGCGTTGCCGCTCGGCGCGTCGCAATTCGCGGTGAACGCGGCAGCGGCGTGGCTGCTGTTCCACGACTATCACGCCGCCGTTGGCCCACACGCGTTGACCGGCGCAGTTGTCACCGCTGACTTCCCGGTCGTCGCGATCATCGTCGCCGTCTACTTCGGCATGACGGCCACGAGATGGGGGCGAGTCGATGCCCGGCTCGGACGGATCGAGCTCGACGACCCTGGCGCGCAGGCGATCGATCGGCGCGCCCCGGTCGGCGCGCAGGGTCTGGTGTACCTGGTGGTCGCAACCGTGCTCGCCGGCAACGTCGTTGCGTGGTTCGTGCCCGGTCGACCGTCGCTGATGGTCGTTGCGTTGGTGCGCGGGCTGTTCGCCGCGCTGGCGACCACCGTCGCCGCCGGTGCGGGCTTCGTGCGGGGAGCGGTGAACGCATGAAGACGCGGCGCATCATCGTTCTCGCCGGGCTGCTCCTCGTCACCGCAGGGATGAGTTGGTCGGCACGTGCCGACGACACGACCTCACCGGCGCGACCGGACGGCGTCATCTCGGCCAACGTGGAGTCGTACGCGGCGCGAGTCGAGTACGACATCCCGCTACCGGCGGGCTCCGGCACGATCGGGCAGGTGGTCGGCGAGGTCCGGGCATCGGCCGCCGGCGAGAACGCAAAGGGTCTCGCGGCATCGCCCACCGCGCTGGATGCCGTGGTCGGCGGCAAGTTCTCCGACCCTCAGGGCACAGGGCACGCGCAGAATCGCTATCCACAGACCGAGTGCTTCTACCCGGGCTCCCTCGTCGACACGTCGTTCGCGTTTCCGACGGACGAGCGCAAGGAGACCGCAACCACTCCGCCGATCGGCTACGCGACCGCACAGTGCGGCGCCGGCCCGGCGCTCGATCTGCGCAGCCACCTCGGCGGGGACAAGACCGCCGCGGCCGGACCCGCGGTGACCGCCGCGTCCACGACGTCCGAGGCCATCGCTCGGCCGGTGAAGGGCGTGCTCGAGGCGACCACTTCGTCGACGGCGACCGACCTGTCCATCCTCAACGGCGCGATCACGATCGGCACTGTCGACGTGCGCGGCCATTCGCAGATCACCGGCAAGCCCGGCGAGGGGGCATCGACGGCGACGGTCGCGCTGACCGACATCAACGCCGGTGGCGTGGTGTTCTCGCTCGCCAGCACCTCCGACAACGGGGCCGACAGCGTGCAGCTCACGGCAGCCGGGCAGACGCTGCCGTTCGACTCCGCCGCGGGGCGCACGGTCGTCGATGCCGCGAATGCCGCACTGAAACCAACGGGCTGCTCGGTCGCGGTCCTGGCGTCCCCTGATCGCTACCCGCAGGGCTTCCTGTTCTCGAGGCCCGAGCCGGCCATCGGCGTGACCGACGACGGCAACAGCGCGGGCTCGTACCGCGGCGGCCTGCTGATCACCTGTGACATCCCGAAGTCGATCAGCGAGCCCTCGACGTTCAACCCGCAGCGGGCGCAGATCCTGTTGGGCTTCGCCTACACAGGCGCCGCCCGGGAACCGGGCGATGACAACTTCTCGATCGGCGGCTTCGGTACCGGCGATCTCATCGGCGCACCGATGTCGCCCGCGGTCGCGAACGTGCTCGTCACTGCGCCGAGCGCGACACCGGCTGCGCAGTTGACGCCGCCACCTCCCGCGGCCGTCGCGCCTGTCACCGAACCCGCGGCCGCGCACACGACGGGCCCTGCGCTGATCTACCCGCGTCACCTCGCGGCGTCCACGAAGTGGATCCTCGGGCTTCTCTCGCTCGTGCTGTGGGTGCCCTTGACCAATGCGGGGATCGGCCGGTTGCGGCGCGCGCTGTCCGACGGAGCGGAGGTCTGAACAGCGTGACGGAACTGCTCTCGACCCTTCCAGGGGGGCTTGTCTCCGGCGCGGTCTACGCCCTGCTGGCGATGGGTCTCGTTCTCATCTACAAGGCGACCCGAGTGCCGAACTTCGCGTACGGCGCCATGGCCACGTTCATCGCGTTCTTCCACTACCAGCTGGTCAGCGGGAAGGAGTTCGGCTTCTCGTTGGACGTGCTGTTCGTGCATCTGGACATCCACAAGTACGTGCAGCTCCCGTTCTGGGGTGCGGTACCCGTGAGCCTGGTGTTCGCCGCGTTGCTCGGGCTGCTGATCGAGCGCTTCATCATCCGGCCGTTCGCGAAGGCGCCGACCGTCACGCTGATCCTCGTCACTCTCGCGCTCGGGCTGGGCCTCAACGCGCTCGCACAGCAGTGGTTCGGCGCCAACGACCTCATCGTCAGCAACGAGCATGCGATCTTCCCCCGGACGCCGGCGTTCAGCATCGGCGGCGTCAACACGAGCTGGGAGCGGCTCGGCGTGATCGCGCTGATCATCGTGCTCGCCGCGGCCATCTACGCGTTCTTCCGCTTCACCGCCACGGGCCTCGCGATCCGCGCCTCGGCCACCGATCGCGATGTCGCGTCGTTGCTCGGTGTCTCCACCCGCCAGCTCTCGGTCGTGTCATGGGTGGCCGGCTCGATGGTCGCCGGGGTCGCAGGCATCGCGCTCGCGTCGCTGCTCGTCTCGTCGAACCCGAGCATCCTCTTCCTGCTGTCGATCAAGGGCTTCGCCGCGGCGATCGTCGGCGGCCTGGTGAGCTTCCCGATCGCCGTTCTTGCCGGGTTCGCCATCGGCATCATCGAGGAGCTCGTGCGGCACTACATCGTGCACGCCGACACGAAGCTGTTCACCGGCGCGCCCGAAGTCGTGACGCTCGGCGGCGTGATCGTGATGCTCGCGCTGCGCCCGAAGTGGATCTTCCGGGGCATTCGCGACGACGAGGACTCGGGCGTCACCGCCGGGGCCGGTGCGCCGACCTTCGTGCTCGCGCGCTTGATCGACCCGGTCGAGGCCTACCGCCTGTTCCGTGCCGCGGTACCCACCGGCGTGACGACGGCCCGGTTGGGTCGGCTCGTCCGGACGATCGTGCTCGTCGGCCTCGCGATCACGGCCGTGACCTTCCCGCTCCTGCCGCTGCCTCGCTTCTGGACCCTCCCGGTCAACCTCACGCTCATCTACCTGTTGGTCATGCTGTCCTTCGTCGTGGTCGTGGGCTGGCTCGGCCAGATCTCCTTGGCCCAGGGCGCGTTCGTGGCCGTCGGCGGCGCCGGCGCCGCGATCACCGCCAACACGTTCGGCCTGCCGTTCCCGTTCCCGATCCTCGGCGGGGTGCTCCTGTCGATTCCGATCTCGGTGCTCGTCGGACTTCCCGCCCTGCGCCTCCGCGGCTTGCACCTCGCGGTCGCAACCCTCGCGTTCGGACTCGCGGCCGAACGAGCGATCGTTCCTCGCTTCGACGCGTCGACCTACGTGCGTCCGCCGCAGTGGCTCCAGGGCGACTCCGCCAAGTACTACGTCTTCCTCGTCCTGACTGCGCTGGCCTTCGTGTTCGCATGGCGCATCAGTCGCACCCGCGTGGGACGGTCGTTCTACGCGATCCGCGACTCGGAGACGGTGGCCGCGGCCTACGGGATCAGACCGGTCCGGGTGAAGCTCACGGGCTTCGTCGTGTCCGGCGCGATCGCGGCACTCGCAGGCACGATGATCACGTACCAGCTCGGCGGTGTGAGCTCGAACTACGCATCGGTCACGTTCTCGATCTTCTGGCTCGGAAACGCGGTCGTCGCCGGTCTGCTCACCACCGCAGGACCGATCATCGGCGCGCTGCTGTTCGGGCTCTTGCCCGAGCTCACCAAGGGCTCGGTGTCTGCATCATCGATCTCGTTCGTCCCGCAGATCATCGGCGCGGTGCTCCTCATCGTCATCGTCGCGGTGAACCCGTCAGGTCTCGCGTCGATGAGCCGATTCGTTCGCAGCCGAGTCACGGCACACGCCGGGGACCGTTCGATCGAAGCTGAGCCGCCGACGCCCGTCGACGCCGAGCCCGTCGAGACCAGGCCCGAGCTCGTGGGGGTGGGCGGTGACTGAGCCGATCCTCCGCATCCGCGATGTTCGCCTCGCGTTCGGAGGGGTACGCGCCCTCGACGGTGCGACGTTCGACGTCCCCGTTGGTGAGATCGTCGGCATCATCGGCCCGAACGGCGCCGGCAAGACCACGCTGTTCGACTGCATCTCGGGCTTCCGCCGGCCGGACACGGGATCGATCACGCTCTCGGTTCCCGGTCGCCGACCGGTCGAGCTCACGGCCCACGCCGCGTACGAACGCACTGCCCTCGGGGTCGGTCGCACGTTCCAGAACGCTCGCCTCTTCAAGTCGATGCCGATCCGCGAGGTATTGCGCACTGTGCAGCACGACGGGATGGCGCGCAGCGGCTTCCTGCGCTCCGTCTTCGGTATCGGTGGGTCGCGGCAGGACGAAGCCGATGTCGCTGCTCGAGCAGATGAGGTGCTCGAGCTCGTCGGGCTCGCCGCCCATGGCGACAAGCCAGCGCAGGAGCTGTCAACGGGAATGTTGCGGCTCTGCGAGCTCGCGGCGGTCGTCGCCGTCCGGCCGAAGCTGCTCCTGCTGGACGAGCCGTCATCCGGCATCGCGCAACGCGAGACCGAAGCGCTCGGACCGTTGCTGCAGCGGCTGCGCGACTACCTCGACGCCACCGTGCTGCTGATCGAGCACGACATGCCCCTGATCATGAGCGTGTCGACGTCGATGGTGGCGATGGCGGCCGGTGCGGTCATCACGACGGGTACTCCGTCGGAGGTTCGCGACCATCCCGCGGTCCTCACTTCGTACCTCGGAGCGAAGGCATGAGCCCGATCCTCGAAACGACCGAGCTCAACCTGCACTACGGCCGAGTGCAGGTGCTGTTCGATGTGTCGATCGACATCGTCGAGGGCGAGTTCCTCGCCATCCTCGGAACGAACGGCGCGGGGAAGTCGACGTTCCTCAAAGCGGTGTCGAACCTGTCGCCACTGACGTCGGGTCGCGTCGTGTTCCGCGGCGACGACATCACCGGCCTGCCTCCTGATCGCATCGCGGCGAAGGGCCTCGCGCACGTGCCCGGCGGGCGCGGCAACCTGCCCGATCTCACGGTCGAGGAGAACCTGCGTCTGGGAGGTCACCTGCTCCGCCGCGACAAGCGCGCTCTGGCGGACGGGATCGACCGCGTGATGAGCCTGTTCCCGTGGATGGGCGCGCGGCGCCAGCAGCTCGCGGGCACGTTGTCCGGCGGCGAGCAGCAGATGCTGGCCATCGGGCGCGCGCTCATCACGCAACCGTCACTGCTGCTCGTCGACGAGCTGTCGCTCGGACTCGCGCCGATCATCGTCGCCGAGCTGATGGAGCTGTTGAAGCAGCTGAACCGTTCGGGCGTCACGGTCGCCGTCGTCGAACAGCACGCCACGCTCGCCATCGAGACCGCGGACCGCGTGCTGTTCATGGAGAAGGGCGAAGTTCGCTTTTCGGGCGCAGGCCACGACCTCCTCGGCCGGACGGATCTGCTGCGGTCCGTTTTCCTCGGCGCCAACTGACTCGGGCCTCTAGCAAATCCCCTGAAGACGCGCTGAACTGGTGCGCGACGGAGGGCGGATGGCGCACGGCGCGTCTCCGTCCGAAAGGGGTGGGACATGTCGGTACGGAAGTTGGCGGCCGAGTTCGTCGGCACCGCGCTGCTGGTGATCTTTGCGGTCGGCGCCGCGACGCTGTCGTTCGGGTTCGGCCTCACGGGCTCGAGCACGTCGGCGGGAGTGATCACGACGGCGATGGCCTTCGGGCTCGTACTGGCCGGACTCGCGTACGCGCTCGGCCCGGTCTCGGGTTGTCACGTGAACCCTGCAGTGACGATGGGTTTCCTGCTCGCGAGGCGGATCTCGACGCGTGACGCGATCGGTTACTGGGTCGCGCAGTTCGCCGGGGGCATCGCCGGGGCGGTCATCCTCTGGGGCGTGTTCGAGAGCTCGACGCAGTACACGAAGAGCACGGGCCTGGGAACGGACGGTTACGACTCGCACTCGATGATCCATCTCGGCGTCGGGGGCGCGTTCATCGCCGAGGTGATCCTCACGTTCCTCTTCGTTCTCGTCGTGCTCCAGGTGACGAAGCACGTGCAGACCGCGGCGGTCGCAGGTTTGGCCATCGGACTCGCACTCGCGACAGTGCATCTCTTCGGCATCCCGCTCACCGGAACCTCGGTGAACCCGGCCCGGAGCCTCGGTCCCGCGCTCGTCGTGCAGGGCGACGCGCTGAACCAGGTGTGGCTGTTCATCGTGGCCCCGCTGATCGGTGGCGCGATCGCGGCGCTGGCGTCGGTGTTCTTCGTCGAGGAGAAGACCGACACCGTCGAACTGGGATCCGTCGACGTCCGCGAGGCGACGGCAACGCAGGTGACGGCGTAGTGATCTCATGAGGATGGTGCCGCCGCAATTGCAGCGCCGCGGAATGACCGGCAACGTGCCGTACTACGGGGGTCGGCTGACGCCGGGCCAGATCTACGCGGTGTCACACCAACCCCCGCCCCCGGCCGTGGTCCCGCCGCCGCTCGCCAAGGACGACCGGGCTCGGCTCGCGCTGCAACAGCTGCTCGACGCCGGGATCCTGACACCGGAGGAACACGCGGAATACCGCCGCCGGGTCGACGGCTGACCCGATCGTCGGGTTCACCGTCGGCGTCGTGCCGGCGGAGTGGGAAGCGGCGACAGAGAACTGGGTTCGACGACATCCCTCCGCCGCGAGCCCCGACCGACACCCGACACTCGCTATCAGCGCTGGGTGTACCTGCCGTTGTTCCTGAACATCCGGACCGTCAAGCAATGATGGTCCGATGATCCCTGAGGTTCCCGATCTCGCGCGTCTACGCGCCGAGCGTCGAGCGAAACTCGTGAACGCGTTCGCGGCGCACGATGCGAACGCCGTGGTACTGCTCGGAACGACGAACGTGCGGTGGGCCACCGGGGCGCGGGTCGTCGGTGCGGATCAGGGGATCAGCGCCCGCCGTCGCAACGCCGCGGTGCTCTTCGCCAACGACGAGTCACCACATCTGTTCACCCACATGCCCGAAGGCGTTCCGGCGGATCACCCCGACGATCGTGTGTACGGCGGTCTCGACGTGGAGTCCGATGCCGGCGCCGAGGCGCTGGTCTCGTTCGTCGCCGACCGCGTGGGCGCGCAGGGTCGGGTGTTGCTCGATGAATGGACGATGCCAGTGCGGCGAGCGTGGAAGGAACGGCTCGGAGCCGTCGCAGTCGACGACGCAGCCATCAACCTCATGGGCCCACTGAAGCTCATCAAGACGGTCGACGAGCTCGCGTGCATCCGCGCCGCGCAGCGGCTCAACGAGCAAGCGATGGTCGACGTGTACGCCACGCTGGCACCCGGTGTTCGCCAATGCGACCTGTCCGGAGTCTTCCTTCGGCGTGCATTCGAGCTCGGCGCACACCAGAACACCGTCGACCCGATCTGGGAGGTGATGCCGGAATCGATCGCGGCCGGACCGCGATCGGTCACGGGCGACCTGATCTTCCCGACCGTCACGACCGACCGCGT
>DASUCS010000042.1:0-5753 GCA_036275935.1 Acidimicrobiales bacterium | reverse complement strand
AGCCCTTCAACAACCTCCACGCTCGTAAGGCCGTGGCATTCGCCATCGACTACAAGACCGTGAACCACGTCCGGGCGCACGACATCCCGACGATCGCGAACGGTCCGTACGCGCCTGGTTCGGAGGGGTACCTCGCCGACTCCGGCTACCCGACCTTCAACCTCGACACCGCCAAGCAGGAAGTCGCGGCGTACAAGGCCGACACGGGCAAGGACCTGACCTTCACCCTCGGCGGAACGCCCGACCCCGAAGGCGTCCAGACGAACGAGTTCGTCAAGTCCGAGCTCGAAGCGGCCGGCATGCAAGTATCGACGTACACCGTCGAGCAGACGCAGTACATCAACAAGGCGGTAGCCCGCGACTTCGAGATGTACGCCTGGCGCAACTTCAGCGGCACCGGCGGTGACTCGCTGTACTTCTGGTGGCACTGCAACAACGCGCCGCCGGCGGCGTGTGACAACCTCGTCAACTTCGGCGGCTTCAACGACGCGCAGATCAACTCCGACCTCGACAAGGGTCGGTCCGAGCTCGACCCAACCAAGGCGAAGGCCTTCTACGAGGACGTCAACAAGACGTTCGCGTCGCAGGTCTACAACATCTGGATGAGCTACACGATCTGGAGCGTCGCCACCGCGACGAACGTGCACGACATCTTCGGCCCGCCGCTTCCCAACGGCGACAAGCCCAACCCCGGACTCGCGAATGGTCACGCCATGAGCGGGATCTTCCTGTCCAAGTAACGGAGTAGGTGACTCGTGCGAGCACTGGTGTTTCGACTGGTACAGCTGGTCGTCGTACTGCTGCTCGTCACGATCTTCACCACGTTGTTGCTCGACCTGGTGCCAGGGGACGTCACGAACACCCTGGCACCAGTGTCGACACCCGAACAGCGGGCACAACTCCGTAGCGAGCTGAAGCTCGACGACCCGGTCTACGTGCGGTACGCGGACTGGGTCGACGGCCTCGTCCACGGCGACTTCGGTTGCTACTACGGGACCTCGGGCTACAGCCCGGGCAAGGACTGCGCTGACCCGGTTGCCGACCGGATCAAGGACGCGCTCCCCGTCTCACTGATCCTGATGTTCTACGCGCAGGTGCTCGCGTTGGTGATCGCCATCCCTCTGGGGGTGATCACCGCCTATCGGGCGGGCTCGCTGTTCGACAAGAGCGTCAACACGATCGCCTTCGGCTTACTGGCGATACCGAACTTCGTGCTCGCGCTCGTACTCGCGTACTACGTCGGCACGAAGTGGGGCCTGTTCGACATAAAACCCACCGGCTGGATCGACTTCGGTCAGGATCCGGTCGGACACTTCAAGCAGGCACTGCTCCCCGTGATCAGCCTGGCGGCGGGGCAGGTCGCGGTCTACATGCGTCTCCTGCGCAGCGACATGATCGCGACGCTCCAGGAGGACTTCGTCACCATGGCTCGCGCAAAGGGCTTGAGCCCGTCGCGCATCCTGTGGCGCCACGCCGTGCGGCCTTCGAGCCTCACATTGCTCACCGTCGCCGGCTTGAACGTCGGCACACTGATCGGTGGCGCCGTGGTGATCGAAGTCATCTTCAACATCCACGGCATGGGCTTCCTCATCCAGGACGCCATCGTCCGGCGGCAGTACGTCGCATTGCAGAGCTACGTTGCAGTGCTCGCGCTCGCGTACATCGCGGTGAACTTCTTCGTCGACATCCTCTACAGCATCTTCGACCCACGGATTCGCCATGCCAGAGCCATCGGTTGACCCCGCAGTGAGCACCCTCGAGGGCGACACGGCGGCCGTCCAGGCCGGCACGCAGCCGCTCGTCCTCGAACCGTCCCCTGCCGGCGCACCCGCCGACGTCGAGAAGGCCGCGAACAAGCGGCTGGGCGTCATGGGATGGATCGCGATCATCTGGATGGTGCTCGTCGTGGGTTCGGCCATTTTGGCGCCGCTGCTCCCGATCCCGGACCCCGCCAAGCCGTTCGTCACGCACGCCGGAGAAGGCCCGCAGGCCGGTCACCCGTTCGGCTTCGACTCGAACGGTCAGGACATGTTCTCCCGTGTCATCTGGGGCGCTCGGGCGTCCCTGATCGTGTCGGTCGGCTCCGTCGCGTTCGGGCTGCTGTTCGGAGGGGTGCTCGGCCTGATCGCCGGCTACTACCGAGGCAAGCTCGACACCTTGTTGAGCTACGTGTTCAACACGTTCCTCGCGATCCCCCAGCTCGTGCTCGCGCTCGCCCTCGTGGCGGTGTTCGCGAGCCAACCCGACGTGACGGTTTCCGAGCGCGAGTTCTGGTTGATCATCTCGATCGGCTTGGTCTCGATTCCCATCATCGGTCGCATCACGCGCGCGAGCGCGCTCACGTGGTCGCAGCGCGAGTTCGTACTGGCCGGGCGCAGCATGGGGGCGCGCAATCGCCGGATCATCATCCGAGACGTGATGCCCAACGTGTTGCCGGCGATGTTCTCGATTGCACTCTTGGGTATCGCGGTCGTGATCGTGCTCGAGGGCGGCCTGAGCATCTTGGGTGTCGGCGTCCCCGCCTCCACGCCATCGTGGGGCAACCTCATCGCCGTCGGTCGCAACGAGCTGACGAAGATCATCGGTGCCGCGCCGCAAGTGATCTTCTTCCCGTCGATCGCGATCTTCCTCACCGTGCTCGCCCTGAACTACCTCGGCGACGTCGTGCGTGCCCGCTTCGACGTTCGCGAGAGCGTGATCTGATGAGCCCTCTGCGGCAACGCAAAGAGGTCAGGCGAACGATCTCGGCCAAGCCCGAGGCCGGCCGCCTGCTCGAAGTCACCGACCTCTCGACGGCGTTCAAGACCCCACGGGGCCTCGCCCAAGCCGTGAACAGCGTGTCGATCGTGCTCGACCGAGGCAAGACGCTCGGCATCGTCGGCGAGTCGGGGTCGGGCAAGTCCGTGTTCTCGCGTTCGGTGATGGGGTTGCTGCCGAAGCACAACGTCGTGCGCGAGGGCAGCATCCGGTTCGAGGGCCAGGAGCTCACGTCGCTCTCGAACTCGGCGATGCGTACCTACTGGGGCAAAGAGATGGCGATGGTCTTCCAGGACCCGATGACCTCGCTCAACCCGGTGGTCAAGATCGGCCGTCAGATCACCGAATCGCTCCGCTACCACCTCGACATGGACAAGAAGCAAGCCGACGAGATCGCACTCACGCTGATGAAGTCGGTCGGGATCCCCGAGGCCGAGCGCCGGCTCGAGGAGTACCCACACCAGATGTCGGGTGGCATGCGGCAGCGCATCGTCATCGCGATCGCGCTCGCCTGCGGCCCCAAGCTCCTGTTCGCGGACGAGCCGACGACCGCGCTGGACGTCACGGTGCAAGCGCAGATCCTCAACTTGTTGCAGCAACAGCAGCGCGAGCGCGACATGGCGATGGTGCTCGTCACCCACGACCTGGGCGTCGTCGCCGGCCGCGCCGACGAGATCGCCGTGATGTACGCAGGGCAGATCGTCGAGCGGGCGCCGACCCGCACGCTGTTCGCGCAGATGCGCATGCCGTACACCGAGGGCCTGCTGAAGTCGATCCCCAAGCTCGAGCAGCCGAGCCACAGTCGCTTGCAGATCATCGGCGGACGCCCGCCCGATCTCGTCTCGCCCCCACCGGGCTGCAAGTTCGCTCCGCGTTGTCCGTACGCGCAGGAGCGCTGTCATGTCGAAGAGCCGCCGCTCGTGGAAGCGGACACGCCGGGGCATTACTACAAGTGCTGGTATCCCGTCGGGACCGCCGAAGGGAAAGAGGCGTTGGAGAAGAACCTGTCCGCCGGCATCGCGCAAGCGGTGGCCGCGGTCGGCGGCGACAGCGTGGCCGCAGCCAAGGTCGAACAAGAGGTCAACGCGTAAGTGGCCGGTACTGGTACCGCCCACCTCCGACCTCCCGACGAAACGCTGGTGCGGGTCGAGGATCTCGTCGTCGAGTTCCCCGCGGGCCGGCGCATGAAGGTCTACGCCGTGTCGGGCATCAGCCTCGACGTGAAAGAAGGTGAGACGCTCGGCCTGGTCGGTGAGTCCGGGTGTGGGAAGTCCACGACCGGGCGGGCGATCATGCAGCTCCCCCGCCCGACATCGGGCCGCGTGCTGTTCGACGGACGCGACCTGACGAAGCTCAAGGGGAACGAGCTGCGGGACATGCGTCCGCAGCTGCAGCTCATCTTCCAGGACCCGATCTCCTCGTTGAACCCGCGGCGCAAAGTGGTCGACCTGGTCCGCGAGCCTCTCGACGTGTGGAAGCGCGGCACCGACAAGGAACGCGAGGCCGTCGTCGCCGAGGTCCTCGAAGCGGTGGGTCTCGACATGGACTCGGCGCGCACGAAGCAACCGCACCAATTCTCGGGCGGCCAGTGCCAGCGCATCTGCATCGCCAGGTCGCTCGTGCTCGAGCCGAAGGTGATCATCTGCGACGAGCCGGTGTCCGCGTTGGACGTGTCGGTCCAGGCGCAGATCCTGAACCTGCTCGAGGACATGAAGCAGCGTTACGGGCTCACGCTCGTGTTCATCGCCCACGACCTCGCAGTCGTGAAGAACGTCAGCGACCGCATCGCGGTGATGTACCTCGGCAAGCTCTGCGAGGTCGCCGGACCGGACGACCTGTACACGCGTCCTGCGCATCCGTACACCGCGGCGCTGCTGTCAGCGATCCCGGTCCCCGATCCGTCGGCGACCATGAAGACGCCCGCGTCGTTGCAGGGCGAGCTCCCGTCGCCGCTGGCGCCGCCGTCAGGCTGCCGGTTCCGCACGCGCTGCCCGCGGGCCGAGGATCGGTGCGCGCAGGAGGAGCCGCAGCTGCGGCCCGTGCTCGCCGGGAGCGACCACTACGTTGCCTGCCACTTCCCACTGATCGAAGCGGCAGAAGCCCCGGTCGCCGCGCCCGAGGCGACCGACGTCTCCATCAACGGCCACTAGTCCGTTCTCGAGGCAATAGCAGGCGGTTACCGCCCCTTATTGCCTCGAGTTCGTCCGGCTGGCGATGATCGCCTGCCAGCAGTACCACGCCGCCAACGTGCGATAGGGACGGAACGCGTCGCCGAGGGGACCGAGCTCCTTCGCCGTCGGCATCGGGTCCACGCCATATGCGACGCCGTAGCCGGCGCGAACGCCGAGGTCGTCGACGGGCCACACGTCGAGACGCTTCAGCGTGAAGATGAGGAACATCTCGGCGGTCCACCGCCCGATGCCCCGCACGGGAACGAGCTCGCTGATGACGTCCTCGTCGGACAGGCGACCGATGCGCTCGAGCCGCACGCTGCCGTCGGCGACCTTGGCCGCGAGGTCGAGCACGGACAACGCCTTCGCGTTCGAGAACCCTGCGGCGCGCAGCCGGTCGTAACCGACCGCGAGCACGCCTTCTGGCGTGAACGGCCCGTCCACCTCGGCGCGCACACGCTTCCATATCGCCTCTGCCGCCTTGCCTGCGAGCTGCTGGTAGCAGATGGACTCGGCGAGCTGCTCGAACCGCGTCGTGCCGCTCAACGTCTTTCCGAGCGTCGGGACACCGTGCTCCGCGACGAGACGATCCATCACGGGATCGAGCGCTGCAAGCGCGCGTGTCGCGTCGGTCAAGCGGGCGGAAGGCACGGCGGTACGGTACGTGGATGGCTCAACCCCCTGCGATGCAAATCGACGAGAACACCATCTACCAAGTGGCGATCGACACCGATCGCGGCACGATCACGATGGAGCTCGATCCGCAGCTCGCGCCGAATTCCGTGAACCACTTCGTGTCACTTGCTCGCGATGGGTTCTACGACG
>DASUCS010000041.1:0-5556 GCA_036275935.1 Acidimicrobiales bacterium | reverse complement strand
TCCCGGAGATCGAGGCGCTGTTGGAACGACGCGCACACGATCTGCCCCTCGTTGCGTTGCGGAGCGCGGCGCGACCGCCCGCGCCGAAGCGCAACCTCGGATGGCGCAGCGCGCGCGCCCCGATCGTCGCCTTCACGGATGACGACTGCCAGCCGCAGGCGGGCTGGCTCGCCGCCGGCATCGCCGCATTCGAAGACGATGTCGTGATCGTGCAGGGCCGCACGAGTCCCCACCCCGACGACGACGGCAATCGCGGCACCTTCGCGCGCACACTCGACATCGGCCGGCTCACCGAGACCTATCCGACGGCGAACGTGTTCTTTCGCCGCGATGCGCTCGCCCGAGTCGACGGCTTCGACGAGCAGTTCGGCGGCGCCGCCGGCGAGGACACCGATCTCGCCTGGCGGGTGCTCGAGGGTGGCGGGACGGCCGTGTTCGTCGGCGACGCGGCTGTGTTCCACGCGATCCATCCGTTCGGGTTCGTGGATCACCTCCGTTCCTTGCCGCGCTGGGCCGATCTGACGCTCGTCGTACGACGCCATCCGAAGCTGCGAAGGCTGGTGCATCGGCGATGGTTCTGGAAGAAGACGCACACGACGGCAGCGCTCGCGCTCGTGGGGCTCTTGGTGGCGCCGTTCGACAAGCGCGCCGCCGTGCTCGCGCTTCCTCATCTCGTACGTCGGATCCGTACCGATGGTCCGATCGCGGGACCGCAACTGGCCATCGTCGATCTGGCCGAGGTCGTGGTGATGGTGCGCGGATCGATTCGCCATCGCGCCGTGATGATCTGAGCCGCAGTGCGTCCCAATCTCGTGCTCGTCGTGCTCGATACCGCGCGCGCCGACGCGGTCGAGGGTTTCGGCGCGGCCTCCGGCGCGACTCCCAACCTGGCCGCGCTCGCGCGGTGCGGCGCGGCGGCGCCGGCCTACAGCACGTGCAACTGGACGACCCCGTCTCACGCGTCGATGTTCACCGGACTCTTGCCCCGCGCGCTCGGGCTTGGATCGGGCATCGCGCCTGCAGCTGCGCTGGAGCGTCAACGCGGCCGCGTGCTCGCTGAGGTTCTGCGAACGCACGGGTACGCGACCGCCGCGGTGAGCGCCAACCCGTACGTGTCCGAGTGGGGCGGCTTCGGCATCGGCTTCGATCGTTTCGAACAGGTCTCGGTCCGCCGCCATCGGCCGGGCCAGTCGTGGCGCGACCGGCTGCAGTGGCAACTCGACGCCGTCCGCGCCCACACGGACGACGGGCTGGTCGCGGTTGCCGCGGCCGTGCGGCGCCTGCTCGCCGCCTCGTCGCGCGATCAGCCGTTCTTCTGGTTCGTGAACCTGATGGAGTGTCACTCGCCGTACCTGCCGCCGCGACCTTGGAACGACCTGAGCGCGGTCGGACGTTGGCGCGCCGGCACCGACGCCGCACGTTGGCAGACGCACGACGCGCGTGCCCGCGTGTGTGTCGGGGATCTGGATGTCCCGGCGGCAGTGCTCGCACGTATGCACCACCTGTACGACCGCTCGGTGAGCTCCATGGATCACTGGGTCGGTCAGTTGGTGGACGACCTCGACCGCGCCGGTCGTCTCGACGACACCGTCGTGATCGTCACCTCCGACCACGGAGAGAACTTCGGGGAGGGGCACCTCGTCGGTCACCTGCTGTCGGTCGACAACCGTCTCATCCGGGTGCCACTCATCGTCTCCGGTCCTCGTGTGTCGACGCGCCCGTTGCCGTTCTCGTTGGTCGGTCTTCCGGCGCTCGTCGCCGACCTGCTGGACGTCGATGCGCATCCATGGTCCGACGACGGATCCGGAGTTGCCGTCGCACAGACGAACGGCATCGCAACCTGGGATCCCGAGGCACAGCGACGTCTCGTCGCGGCGTGGAAGCTCCCGACCGACATCGTCGATCGACTCGCCAGCCCCATCTCGTGCGCGAGCGACGGTCGCTTCAAGCTCGTCAAGGACGCAGGTGCACTCCGGTTGCACGACCTCGACGAGGATCCACTCGAGGCGAACGACGTGGCGCGCCGCCATCCCGACGTCATGGGCCGGTTGCAAGCGGTGCTCGACGAGGCCGACCGCCTCCAGCACCCCCGCGAGCCGTCCTCGCCGAGCGAGGACTCACCGCCCGCGAGCCCGGATCTCGAAGCCCGACTGCGACTGCTCGGCTACCTGTGATCCGGGTGCAGACCCTCGACGAAGGGCACTTCGAAGACCTTCTCGTGTTGGATGGGACCGTGTCCGAAATATCCCTCTTCTCCGAAGAGCTCCCCATGGTCGGATGTCACCATCAGCCAGGTGTTCAACGGCACCTTGTCGAACAGCCGTGACGTGACGGTGTCGACGTGCTCGAGCGCCCGGACTTGTCGGGTCCGCAAGACAGAGAGTTCCGCTGCGTTGAAGGACGTGATGTCGCCTTCCTCGCGGTTCGGGTCGCGCACGACGCCATGAACTCCGTGCAGCACTGGAAGCTCACTCGGCGCGTCTCCCGCCACGGTGTACGGGTAATGCGTCTCGCCTGCGTTCAGCAGCCAGAACCACGGCCGGTCATCGGAGAACTCGATGCGATCGACCATCGCGCCCAGGTCGTCGTGGCGCGGCATGAGCTCGTACACGTCGAAGCCGCGGCTGATCCCGGTCGCGGCATTCAGCACCGGCATCGACACGAGTGCACCCGTGCGATAGCCGAGCCGTTCGCGCAAGAAGGTCGGCAGCCACAGCTCCGGAAGCAGACCGGTGAGGTCGATGCCGTCGACGCCGAGCCGTTCGCTGTAGCGCGCGTACTCGTCGCGATACAGCAGCGACGCGTGCACGCGTGTCGGGCTCGTGTGTGGCGGCAACCCTGTCAACAGGTTGAAGTGTGAAGGTGAGGTCCACGATGCGTAGCTCCATCGGCGCTCCACCTCGCCGAGCCGATCGAGGTTCGGTGTGGCCGCGTCGAGCCAGACGTCGTACCGCAGACTGTCGAGGACGAGCATGACCAAGTTGCGCGCACTTGCCGGTGGCGACACCGACGTCGATGCGGACGACGCGAGCGACGCTGACGTTCGGTCGGCTCCCGCCACGTCCCTAGTATGCGCGGAAGTGGAGTCCCCAGCACTCGAGGGCTTCGACCTCGAGGGCGAAGGATCGAAGCTGCGCCAGATCTTCGTCGACTCCTGGCGAGCGCGCGACCTCGTCATCATGCTGTCGCGCAAGGACTTCTTCGTTCGCTACCGCCGCGCGTCGTTCGGTCTGCTCTGGGCTGTCGGGCTTCCGGCGTTCCAGGCGCTCGTGCTCGCGGTCGTGTTCAGCCGCCTCATTCGGTTCGAGACCAGCGTCCCGTACGGCGTCTTCGTGTTCGCGGGCATCACGCCGTGGTCGTACTTCAACTCGTCCATCAGCTCGGCTGCGACGTCAATCGTGGACGGTCAGAGCCTGGCGACCAAGGTGTACTTCCCACGGGCCATCCTTCCGTTCGTCGTCATCGGCGCGAACTTCATCGCGTTCCTTCCGGCGGTTGCCGTGCTCGTCGCGTTCGCGTTGGTGAGCGGCGTGAGCATCGGCTGGAACATCTTCCTCTTGATCCCGGCCACGCTCGTGCTGCTCATGTTGACCGCGGCGTTCTCGCTCGTGCTGTCCGCAGCGCACGTGTACTTCCGCGACGTGCGCTACGTGGTGGCGGCGGCGTTGATCGCATGGATGTATGCCACGCCCGTGATCTATCCGATCGACAAGATGCACGGCGTCATTCGCACGGTCATCCAGCTCAACCCGGCGACGGGGATGGTGGAGCTGTTCCGTGAGGCCGTCGGTGTCCACGACCCGGGCTGGGCCGCGGCCTTGCCGTGGACGTTCGTGTGGATGGGCGGGCTGCTCGTCATCGCGGCGGTCCTGCATCGCCGCTTCGATCGCGTCTTCGTGGACCTGCTGTGAGCGCCGCACACGGATCGACGGCACACGTCGAGCTCGTCAACGTCGGGAAGCGCTACACGAAGTACGACGACGCGCCGATGCTGCTGACGCGCGCGCTGAAGTTCCGTCCGGGCACGAAGCGCACCAAGCGGTGGGCCATCCGCGGCGTCGACTTGAAGGTTGACCCGGGCGAAACCGTCGGGGTCATCGGCCGCAACGGTTCGGGCAAGAGCACGATGCTGCGCATGCTGGCCGGTGTCACGGCACCGACCGAGGGGCGAGTGTCGGTTCGCGGACGCATCGCGCCACTGATCTCCGTTGGTGTGGGCTTCCATCCAGAGCTCACCGGCCGCGAGAACATCTACGTGAACGGCTCGCTGCTCGGGATGACGCGCGCCGAGGTCAACGAGCGGGCCGACTCGATCATCGACTTCGCCGAGATCCCGGAGTTCATCGACACGCCGGTGAAGTTCTACTCGTCAGGCATGTTCGTGCGTCTCGGCTTCGCGGTCGCGGTCGCGGCCGATCCGAACATCCTGTTGGTCGACGAAGTGCTCTCCGTCGGCGACATCGGCTTCCAGATCAAGTCGTTCGATCGGATGCGCCAGATGAAGGCGAACGGCACGACGATCCTCGTCGTGAGCCACAACCTCAACGCGATCCGCAACTTGTGCGAGCGCGTGCTCGTGGTGCACGACGGTGAGCCGATGTTCCTCGGCGGCACCGATGAGGCCATCTCCGTGTACCACGACCTCTTGGATCGTTCCGCAGCGCTGGAGTCCGGGCAGGCCGACGGTCGCTCGCCGGTCGAGATCCAGCACGTCGATCTCGTCGGCGAAGACGGCAAGTCGTCGGCGCACCTCGGTGCGGGTGAGGCCGCGTCACTCGAGGCGACCGTCAAGTTCAACGCCGCGGTCGACAAGCCCGCCTTCTCGGTGATCATCGTGACCGAGGCCGGCGTGCCGGTGTACATCGACAGCACCTACCTGACACGCACTCGGTCCTTCGCGGCCGGTGAGACCGCAACGTGCCGGATCCGGTTCCCGGCGAAGCTCACGACCGGTTCGTACACCGTGCGCCTCGGCATCCTGTGGGACGAGAAGAACAAGCGGACGGTCAACTCCCGGCCGATCCTGTTCTACGTGTCGGGCCGGCCGCTCGTCACCGGAGTGACCGACCTCCAAGCCGACTTCGAGATCGACGCCGCGGTCTGAGCCGGCTCGGACTCGGGCAACCCGGGTCCGAACTTGCTGGTTACGCCTCCTTTTCGGCGTTCGCGCAGAAGGGGTCGCGGACCAGTGCGTCGAATCAACGGGATGACTGGGGTCGTCTCGGCGTGGGTGGCGCGGAGGCACAAAGAAGGGAGTAGGCGATGAATCGCCTAATTCGTGGAGTCATGTTGGTCGGGGCGGCGACCTTGGTGTTGCTCGGGATCGGGTTGCCGAGCGCGAAGGCAAGCGACGCATTGCCGCTCGTGTGCCTGGCGAATGGGACAACGGTGGTGCAGCCGAACCCGGACGGGACGGCGCTCTGGACGATCGACGGCAGCGGGACGTGCCAGGGTGACTTCACCGGCACGTACACCGTGACGTTGCACGGTCGCGGCACCTCGACGGGCCTGAGCCAGTGCTCGAACTCTCCCGTGACGCAGAACCTCGCACTGGCT
>DASUCS010000040.1:0-15628 GCA_036275935.1 Acidimicrobiales bacterium | reverse complement strand
CGCGGACATAGACCTCCTGCGTCAGGTCGTCAGCCGTCGCCGCATCCACGAGGAAGGCACACAGCCGCCAGACGTCGGGCTGCGTTGCCCGCACGAAGTCCGACAGGGCGGCACGATCGCCGGCGGCCGCGCGCCGCGCGTCGCCGGTCACGTCGTCCATGACCCCATCCTTGCGTGGCAAGAGAAGAATTGCCGATCCGAGAACCAAACGGCTCCGCCGAGCGACTGTTCAGGCATGCTTTGCTCCGACTGCCAAGAGGCGCTCTCCGCCGGATCGGATGGCGAGCTGTCCGAGCTCGAGCAGCAACTGGTGGCTGCACACGTCGGGAGCTGCACGGCGTGCCACGAGTTCAGCGAGCGCATCGAGAGGCTCAACCGCTCGATGCGAGTGCGTCCCGCGGAGCGGGTCCCCGATCTGACCGCCGCGGTCATGGCCGCCGCCGAACCGGTTCGAGGCGCGGTTCGGCCGTCTCGTGACTGGGTTCGCTACGTGCTCGTGTGGGTCGGCCTCGTGCAGGTCGCGCTGGCCGCGCCCCCGTTGTTCGGCTCGGTGGCCGGAACCTCGGTCCATGTCGCTCGTGAAGTCGGCTCGTTCGACCTCGCCATCGGCGTCGGCCTGCTGGTCGTCGCGTGGCAGCCTCGTCGGGTGTCCGGATTGCTCCCGATGGTGACCGCACTCGTCGGCGCGTTGGCCATCACCGCCACGCTCGACGTCGTGACCGGGCGGGTCTCGTTCGCCGCAGAGTCACCGCACGTTTTGGACCTCATCGGCCTCGCGGCGCTGTGGCTGCTCGCTCGATCGATGACCGATCGCCGCGCCAAGCCGGGACGGTTGCTCACGGCGTGAGTCGTCGCATCGCGCACGGCGCGCTGCTCGCCGTTGTACTGGTGCTGATCGGCGCGGCGCGCGCCGACGCGCACGCCGTGCCGCAGGCGACGTCGCCGGCCGACCGTTCGCACCTCGACGCGCCACCGACGTCGGTGAGCGTCACCTTCAACGAGGCGGTGTCGACCTCGCTCGGCGGGATGCGCGTCGTGGACTGCGACGGCAAGCAAGTGGATGACGGCAACGTCCTGGCCCGTGACAACACGGTGTCGGTCGGGATCGACGGAACCATCCCCAGCGGCGCGTATGTCGTCGCGTGGCGCGTCATCTCGGCCGACTCGCACCCGGTGCGTGGTGCGTTCACGTTCGTCGTCGGCCAAGGCGCCGACGCCAGCGACTCGTGCGTGCAGAAGAACTTCTCCGCTGACTCCGAGCGGGCGCTCGATGCGGCCGGCACCGTCGGACGCGCGCTGGGCTACGTCGGCGTGTTCCTCGCCGCCGGTGGTGCGCTGTTCCTCACGCTCGTACACGACGGGGCATCGGATCGTCGGCTCTTGCGGCGGATCGTGTTCGGCGCCGCGGTCATCGGCGGGTTCGGTGTGCTCGTGGCCCTGCCGATCGAAGCGGATCTGGCGACCGGGCTCGGACTGACGGCGATCACGAAGAACGGCGTGCTGGCCGACGTGCTGGCCGACGCCGTCGGGCTCTCGACGCTTCTCGCGCTTGTGGGCCTGGTGGTGCTCCCGATCGGCCTTCTGCAGCCTCAGTCGCGATGGGCCCGGGTGCTGACGATCGGCGGGTCGCTCCTCGCACCGTTGTCGTTCGCGCTCGCCGGTCACACGACCACGACATCGCCTGAGCTGCTCGTGAGCACAGCCGATGCCGTGCATGTCGTCGCCGCCTCCACCTGGTTCGGGGGGCTGGTGTTCCTGGTGCTCACGCTGTTGCGTCGCGGGAAGGAGCGCGACCCGGTGGCGCTCGGCGGCGTCGTGCGACGCTTCAGCCTGCTCGCGACGGTGTGCGTGCTGGGCGTCACGATCGCCGGTGTCACCTTGGGATGGGCAGAGGTGCGGGCATGGCGCGCGCTCACCTCGACGACGTACGGCCGCGTCCTCATGGTCAAGGTCGGCCTCGTCATCCCGATCGTGCTGATCGCGGCGTACAACCACTTCCGTCTCGTGCCCGCCATCCAGGAAGCCGCGGCGAGAGGCCGCGACGCGTTCCGTCACCTGCTGCGAACCGTGCGCTTCGAGTCGCTCGGCCTCGTGGTGATCCTCGTGCTCACGGCGGCGCTCGTGAGCACGCCGCCGGCACGCACCGCAGCGGGCATCGGAACGATCTTCTCGGAGACGAAACCGATCGGTCAGGCCAGCGTGAACCTCGTCGTCGATCCGAACCGAGCCGGCGGCAACTCCATCCACCTCTACCTGCTGGACCAATCGGGACGTCCGGCCGCGCTCGCGCAGGCGGTCGAGCTCGACATCTCGCTGCCGTCGGCGAACATCGGCCCGATCGTGCGCAACCCGTCCGTCGCCGGTCCCGGCCACTACTTGCTCGACTCGAACGACCTCACGATCGCGGGTGCGTGGACGATCGTCGTGCGCGCCCAGGTCTCCAAGTTCGAGGAGAACACCGCGAATTTCACCGTCAACGTCAATCCCTGAACCAACCCCGGAGGAACCCAGCCCATGCGTACGTCCCGCCTGTTGCCCGTCGGTGTTGCGACCGCCGCCGTCGTGCTGCTGACTGCGATACCTGCACTCGCGCACGTGACGGTGAACCCCGACGAGGCACCGCAGGGCGGCTTCACGAAGCTCACCTTCCGGGTCCCCAACGAGCAGGACAATACGAACACGGTGAAGATCGACATCAAGTTCCCGACCGACCATCCGATCGCGTCGGTGAGCGTGAAGCCGAAGCAGGGTTGGACGTATCAGGCGACCACGGCACCCCTGGCCACTCCGATCACCACCGATGACGGAACGTTGACCCAAGCCGTTTCCGAGATCGTGTGGTCGGGCGGCCAGATCAAGCCGGGTGAGTTCGACGAGTTCGAGGTGTCGGTCGGCCCCTTGCCGAAGGACGTCGACTCGTTGAAGTTCCCGGTCGTGCAGTCGTACGACAACGGCCAGGACGTGTCGTGGATCCAGGACTCGGTCGAAGGCCAACCGGAACCGGATCGCCCCGCACCCGTGCTGAAGCTGACCGCAGCAAACCAACCGTCGTCGACCGCCTCCTCGTCGGGAAGCACGTCGAGCTCGACGTCGCCGGCTGTCACCGCGGCGGTCGTGAAGAAGGAGTCGAGCAACGGGCTGGCGATTGCCGCGCTGGTCGTCGGCGGCATCGCCCTCATCGTCGGCATCGCGGCGATGGTCAGCGGGCGGCGTCGAAGTGCGTAAGCCGACCGTCTGGACGCTCGCGCTCGCACTCGCGCTTGTCGTCATCACCGCCGGGCCCGCGGGCGCCGATCCGGCGAAGCCGGGCGACTACCGATCCGTCGTCACGCACGTCGACCCCGCGACCGACGCGGTGAGCGTGAAGGTCGTCGGCGGCGACGGGTTCCTCGACGTGAAGGCCAAGCCCGGCCACGACGTGATCGTCAACGGCTACGCGGGCGGTCCCTGGCTGCACATCCGACCTGACGGCACCGTCGAGGAGAACCAGCTCTCGAGGGCGACGTACATCAACGGCAGCCGGTACGGCACGGTCCAGGCGCCCGACAACGTCACCGACCAGACCGAGACGACCGAGCCGCCGCAGTGGAAGGTGATCGGTGGCGGTGGCGAGTACGCCTGGCACGACCACCGCATCCACTGGATGTCACCGCAACATCCGCCGCAGCACGCGGCGGGCGACGTGATCTTCCCCGATTGGACGGTGCAGCTCGTGGTCGACGGGAAGCCGGTGACGGTTCACGGCGAGCTCACGTGGGTGAAGTCGGTGAGCCCGGTCCCGTACTTCGTCATTGCGATCGTGTTGACGATCGGTTTGGTTGTCTTCGGTCGGAAGTCGGCGCTTGCCGCCGCCATCGCCGTGCTCGTGGCGTCGATCGCCGCGCTGCTCGTGGGCTGGCGATCGTGGAACAGCATCCCGTCGGCGGCCGGACCGAACCCGCTCGAGATCGCGCTCCCGTTCATCGCGGTCGTGGCATCGGCGCTCGCAGTGATCTTCCGCAAGCACGCACTGAGCGTCGTGGGGATCCTCGCGGCCGTGTCGGCGCTCGGAGGATGGTGCATCGAACGATTCGCAGTGCTGCTGAACCCGGTCCTGCCGACCGAGCTCTCGTTCGGGCTCGATCGCACCGCGACCGCGGTGGCGATCGGGGCTTGCGTCGGCGCCGCGGTGATCGCAGTGCGAGCCGGCGTCGTGTTGCCCGGCCTCCCGAAGCTGACGTTCGAGGACGACGACGAAGACGAAGACGAGCCGGTCGCTACCTGATCGCCTCGTCCAGACCCGCGATCTCCAAGATCCTGCGAACCCGCGCGCTGGGCAGCACTCGGCACCGCACACCCGCAGCGCGTGCGACATCGGCGCTGTCGATCACCGCGGCATGCACTGCAACCGCGTCGATGAACGTGACCTCACGGAGGTCGATGATCAGCTCACCGGCCGCCGGACCGCCGAGTGCGTCGACGACGGCGTCGCGGACTGCCTCGCGGGCGGAGAGATCGAGCTCACCTCCGGCCTCGATGCGCGTCGCGTCGTCGTCGCGATGGACGGCAACCCAGTACGCGCCGCTGCCCGGCCGCCACGTCGTCACCGTTGAGCCGACCCTTGCCGCATCGCCCGCGCTCCCCCCGACGCCACTGGGCACTTCCCGCGTCGACATGGTAGATCGGCTCTGACCCAGGAGGTGGGTGGAATGTTCATCGGAACACCGGACGAGAGCGCGGCCGACGTCGCCGCGTGGTACGAGCAGCAACGGGCCTCGTGGGGGTACCTGCCCAACTACGCGCCGGCATTCGGCCACCGCACCGATGTGGCCGAGGCGTGGAACCAGCTGAACGGAGCGATTCGCGGCGGAATGGATCGGCGTCGCTACGAGGTCGCCACGATCGCTGCGGCGCGTGCCCTCCGATCGACGTACTGCATGGCGGCGCACTGCAAGTTCCTGCGCGATCAGTGCGACGACGAGCCCACGATGCGCACCATCGCGGGCGACCCGTCCGGCGCGACCCTGGACGCGACCGACCGGGCCGTCATGGAGTTCGCGGCGCAGGTCGCAACCGACGCGTCCTCCGTCACCGCCGCGGACGTCGAACGGCTGCGCGCGCAGGGCCTCGACGACAGTGACGTCGTCGCTGTCGTGCTCGCGGCCGCAGCCCGTGCCTTCTTCACGAAGGTGCTCGACGGGCTGGGGGTGCAAGCCGACGAACAGCTCGGCGCCACGTTCGATCCCGAGGTGCGCGGGCAAGTCACGGTGGGACGACCGATCGCCACCTCTTCCTCGTAGCGAGTGGTCGACGCCCGGCGCGAGCGCTGGCTCTTCGTTCTTGCCAGCACCGCGCTGGTGCTGCCCCTCGTGGTGCTGGCCGTTCGCGTCGTCGGCCACGACTGGCCCAACCCGGGCGGCGACATCGCGCTGATCGAGCTGAGGACGCGTGACGTCGGCGCGCACACCCCACTGCTCGGGTCCTACGGCCGGTACGGGTTCAACCAACCGGGCGCACTGTGGTTCTATGCCCTCGCGCTGCCATACCGAGTGCTCGGCTCGCGCTACGCGGGGATGCAACTCGGCGTGATCGCACTGAACATCGCTGCGATCGTGACGAGCATCGCCATCGCTCGCCGGCGCGGCGGCGTCGTGGCGATGCTCGTCGTGACGGCGTTGCTCGGCGTACTGGTGCACGGTCTCGGCGGTGAGTGGCTTGCAGATCCGTGGGAGCCGCATGCCCTCACCCTGTTGTGCGTCGCGCTTCTGTTCCTCACGTGGGACGCGGCGATGGGTGGACGAGTGTCACTGGTGGCGGCGGTTGCCGTCGCCGTGCTCCTCGCGGAGGCACAAGCGTCGCTCGTGCTCTTCGCGGTTGCGATGGTCATCGTCGCCGTCGTCGGATCGATTCGCGCGGGCGCGCCGCGCCTGTCACTCGCGATCGCGGGCGTCATCGTCGCGTTGGCGGCGATCCCACCGCTGCTCGCGCTCCTCCAGCAGGAGACCGGGAACCTGGCCGACCTCGTCGCGTCCATGCGCCACCCGCCCGCGCCTGCGTTGGGGCTGCCGGACGGCTGGCGGGCCGTCGCCGTCGAGCTGTCGCACCGGGCGCCCTGGCTCGGTTGGGACCAGCCCCTCGAACCGTTCACCACGACCGTCGATGTCGGTGGCGTCTTCGTCGTTCCCGTCGGTCTCGTGTTGTTCTCGATCGTCGGCGTGCTCGTCGTGCGGCAACACAGCAAGGCGACGGCGCTGTTCGTCGTCGTCGCTGTCGGGACCGTGGCCGCAGTCGTGTCGCTGGCGCGCTTGCTCGGACCGCTCTTCTTCTGGATTCCGGAGTGGACCCGAGCGCTCGGCTTCGGCGCCGGTGTGGCGGTGGTGTGGGGTGCGTACGAGCTCGTCGTCGCGCGCCGACCCGTGCGGTGGCTCGAACCGGCGGCGGTCGGCGTGCTCACGACGGTCACTGTCGTGGGCGCGTTGCTGTGCACCGTCGACGCATGGCGGGCCGAGCCGACGCCCAATCCCTCGGTCGAGGCCGTACATCGGCTGGCGCGCGCCGCGCTGCCCCAGGTGCGAAGTGGCGCGTCGCTCATCACTGCCGCGAACGATCCGACGCAGCTGCTCGGCAGCGACCCCGGCAGCCCCACGCTGGCGCTCGACCTCGAGCGTGGCGGCGCCGACGTCGTCGTCGACGCGTCGCTCGAGGACCACTACGGCACGCACCGTGCCGCTCCCGCTCGAGCCGTGCGCGAGCTCCGCCTGCTCACGGATCGCGATCCGGTGCCCGATGGATTCCGCGTCATCGCCACGCAGGATCCGCTCACCCCGCAGCAGCGTGCCACCCGCAACGACCTCGTGGCCCGCTATCCCGAGCTCGGCTCGAACGTCAGCCGTCCCGACCAACTCCGGATGATCCAATCCCGTCCCGACCTGCGGGCCGCGGCCGAACAACTCGACCGCATCCCCGACCTACCGGTGCTCACCCTGGCGGTACGAGACGTGAATTAGGGCCAGGTCGTAACCTCGGCCTCGTGTGCGGGGTGGGATCGAGGTGAGGCGACTCTCGGCGCGGCGGCGGTGGTACCTGCTGGGCGCGTTCTGGATCGTCGTGCTCGTGCTCGGCATCGGCGGGTTCCGCCAGCAGGCGCGGCAAGCGGGGATCGATCGTTCGTTCCTCGACACCGTGTACCTGACGATCCAGCTCGTCACCCTCGACTACGGCGAGAGCAGCGATCTCAACTGGCGGCTCGAGATCGCTCGGTTCATCGCCCCCTTGGTCGCCTTGGGCACGATCGCGCAGACGATCAGCGTGGTGTTCCGCGACGAGTTCGTGCGGTTCCGCATCCGGTTCCTCTCCGGCCACACCGTCGTGCTCGGCCTCGGCGCCACGGGCAGTCGCATCGCTTCGGCGATGGCTGACGCCGGACGGGCGGTCGTCGGCGTGGATGCACGATCGGACGCGCCGGGCGTTTCCGCGCTGCGCCGGCGTGGCAGCCTCGTGCTCGTCGCGGACCCCTCCGATCGAGATCTCATTCCTGCGCTGCGGCTCGGCGTGGCGCGCGACGTGATCGTCGCCTGTGGCGCCGACGCCAACAACGTCGCCATCGCGCACAACCTTCGCAAGGTCGAGCGGTCGTCACAGCGCCCCGCGCTGCGCTGCTCGGTGCAGCTGCGAGATGCGGAGCTCTGCGAGCTGCTGCGCGGCGGCGATCTCGGCGACGCCGCTCCGGTTCGCGTGGACTTCTTCAACCTCCACGAGCGCGCCGCCCGGGCCTTGCTCACCGAATTCCCGCCGTTCGCCGGCGAGCGCGAGCCGCACCTCGTGATCCTCGGACTCGGCCAGCTCGGGCGCAGCCTCGTCGTCGCCGCCGCGCAGACGTGGGCCGTCAATGGGAACCCGAAACCGTTGCGTGTGTCACTGGTCGACCGCGTCGCCACCGGACGGTGGGAAGCGCTGCGGCTGCAGCATCCCGCCCTTCCTGACGCGTGCACCGCGACGACACTCGACCTCGACTTCGAGGCCCCTCGACCCGGCGCCGTCGAGCAATTCGAGTCGCTGCTGGCCGATTCGCCCACCTGGGTGGCGGTGCTGTTCGAGGACGAGGCGACCGCGCTCTCTGCTGCGTTGCTCGCCCGCCAGACGATGGGCGACGGGACCGTGCCCGTCATCGTCCGCACGCCCACCGCAACCGGGATCGGGGAGTTGCTCACCGGAGCGGACGACACGCTGTTCCCTGCGTATCACGTCTTCCCGTACCTCGATCATGCCTGCACACCCGAAGTCGTCGAGGGCGGCGTGCGCGAACAGCTCGCGCGTGCGATGCACGACGACTACCTCGTGCGCGGTGCCGAGGGCGACTTCGCCAAGCCATGGGACGAGCTGACCGACGACCAGAAGGAATCGAGCCGTCGTGCGGCGGACGACACGATCGCAGCGTTCGACTCGATCGGGTGCGAGATCATCCCGATGCGACGCTGGGGCGCGCCGCAGCTCGTGCTGTCGGACACGAAGGTCGAGATACTCGCTGCGCGCGAGCACACCCGGTGGCTCGACGAGCGGCGGCGCGACGGCTGGACGTACGCACCCGAGCGCGACGATGTCGCCAAGACGAACCCGCTTCTCGTGGAGTGGGACCAGCTGGATCCCGCAGCTCAGGATCGACAGCGGGAGACGACTCGAGAGCTGCCCGAGATGCTGGCGCGCTCGGGCTTCGAGCCGGTTCGCCGGCGCGCCGTCACGAACTGAACTGCGCGATCAGCTGGTCGAGCTGGGCGACCATCGCGGTCACGTTCCACTGCGTCGCCATGTCACGCGCGTGACGCAATGCCGCAAGCGCCTCGTCACGACGTCCCATCACGCCGAGCACCTCGCCGCGATTCGCCGTGGCGAAGAGCACACCTTGGGCATTGCCCGTCGCGTTCGACAGCTGCAGCTGCTCGTCGATGCACCGCAACGAGCCCGTGAGATCGTTGCGGTGCCGTAGCAGGATGGCGCGGTTGCCGACGCACGCCGCCAGCGCGTTCTGATCACCAAGCGTGCGGCAGACCTGCTCCTGTTCGTCGAGCAGTGGTGCGGCACCGTCGAGGTCCATCCGGCCGAGCAACAGCAGCGCGCGCTCGCCAAGGGCGCGCTGCAGCCCGGCGACGTCGCCGACCGCCCGGCATGCAGCTTCGAGCTCCGCCCACACCGGCTCCGCCGACGCCGCCTGCCCGAGCCCGTACAGCAGCTGGACTGCCTCGGTCAGCATCTGGTGCTGCTGCACCACGAGGCCGGCGTCCTTCGCGATCGCCGCGCCCCGCTGGTAGTCGGCGAGCGCAGCCGGCGCGTTGCCGAGATGCAGTTGCACCTGCGCGCGATTGGCGAGCATCGGCAACAGCGCGTGATTCGCACCGATGTGGACGTACGCCTCTTCGGCTTGCTGGTACCGAGCGAGCGCTTCCTGCAGCCGTCCCTCGACGATGTCGACCGCGCCGAGGTTGATGCGCGCCGTGGCGATCGCCCCCGGATCGCCCATCCGCAGCGCCACCCGTTCCTCTTCCTCGTGTGCCGCTCTGGCGCCCGCACTGTCGCCCTGTTCGCGGCGCGCCATGCCGAGCGCCCCGAGCGCGAGCGCGAGCGGAGCGGGCGCATCCTCTGTTCGCGCCGCCAGCTCGGCCTCGCGGGCAAGGGCTTCGGCCTCGGCCCACTGACGGGCGTCGATCGCGCCGTTCGCCCGCAGCGCCAGCACACGCGCCAACAGGGTCATGTCGCCCGCGCCACGTGCATGTTGCTCGGCGTCACGCGCTGCCGCCGCGCCTTCGTCCAGACGGCCCAGTCGCTGCAGGTCGACGGCTTGGTTGACGAGGCTCTCGGTCAGCCCGCGCGCGTCGCCGAGGTCACGGCAGACGTCAGCGTGGGCGCGGTACAGCGGCAGCGCCTCTTCGATGCGTCCGACGTCCGACAGCACCGTGGCCCTCGCCGCCTGCGCCCGCGCCACCCCCGTACGGTCGCCGATGGCGCGGCACACCGACTCCATCTCCTCCGCACAGTGCAGTGCCCGCTCGGTGTCCCCTTGCTGGCGCGCCAGCTGGGCCTGGTTGTTGAGGCTGGCCTGCAGGCCCGCTTGGTCATCCGCCTCCCGGCACAGCCGTTCTTCTTCGGCGAACAGCTCGTGCGCTCCGGCGAGATCACCACGGTCCCGGCGCACCATCGCCAGGTTTCCGAGTGCCGCCCGCAGGGCGGTGCTGTCCCCGGTCGTCCGTTCGATCGCCACGGCCTCGGTGAGCGTCGCGTCGGCCCTGTCCATGTCGCCCTGCAGCCACTGGGCCGATCCGAGGTTCACCAACGCGGACGACAGGCCCCGGTTCTGCTGTCGGGCATGGTCGACGAGGAAGCGATGCAGCCGAACGCCGGCATCGAGGTGTCCGGCATCGGTGAGCAGCCGCGCCACCTGCCAGGCCGCGTCCGGATCGTTCTCTGGTGTCGCGATGAGCGGCGCGTACCCTTCCGCCATCGAGTGACCTGCTGCTTCGGCACGCGTCCACAGGCGGCGGAGGTCGGGTAGCGCGCGTCGGTACGCCGCGTTGGTGAACGACACGTCGCTGATCGTGCGCGCCATGCCGTCGAGGTCGTTCGCCGCGAGCTGTTGCCACGGCAGTTCGTCGACGACCCGCGGCCCGAGCGGCTGGCCCCCGAAGTACGCCGCGAGCTGTGCGTGCGCGGCCGGTCCCGGGTGGTAGCGATCGTCGACCGCTTGGCGATGCACGTCGGTGGCGAAGCGCAGGTAGCCGCCGGCCGTCACGAGCCCCTCCTCCGCGGCCAGGAACAGCGGTGCCCACACGGCGTGCGGCAGCGGATCGCCACCGGCGCCGAGCACATCCAGCAACTCGGGCTCCGAGAGACCCTTCCGCGACGCCAACAGTGCACCGAACGCATCCCGCACGAGACCGGCGCGATCTCGTTCGTAGTCGCGCTCGTAGCGCCCGAAGACGAGTTCGAGCAGATCGTCCGCCGTCGGCGCCCGTAGGAGTGTCTCGATGAGCTCGCCCAGTGTGAAGTGATCGCCGTGCTGGCGCAGCTCACTGAGCACGGTGCGGAGGTAGAGCGGATTCCCGGTCGGATCGGCAGCCGTGAGCCGATCGATGTGCACGGTGTCGAGCGCTTTGGCATACCTCGCCAGGAACGTGACGATCAGCTCGCGACGCTCTGCGTCGGTGAGCGGTGGCACGTCCAGCACGGACCACTGCCGATAGCGAGCCGCGTCGAGCGGAGGCCCGGCGAGCGTGGTGATGATCACGCGCACCCGCGCGGGAAGCACCGACGGCAGCCATGCGAGATCCGTCGCGCCGTCGACGTCGTCGAGTTGATCGACACCGTCGAGCACGAGGACCGTGCGCTGGCGGGCCGCACCGGCGCGGTCGATCGCTTGGGCCAGCGCGGTGCGTACGGCCGCGGGCGTGTCGCCGACCGCGTTCGCCGCGATCCCGGTGAGGTCGTGGGCCCTGGCCAGCTCGCCGATGAGCCGGCGCGCCAGTGCGGTCCAGTCCGCCGCATCAGCGGTCGCGCCGACGTAGTGCTCGACGAGCACGTCCTGGGGATTCGTCGCGCGCCATGCCGTCGCCCAGTTCGACACCAGTGCCGTCGCCCCGGCGCCGGGCGGGCCAGTCACGACGAGAGCGCCGGTCGACGCACCACCGACGTGCGCGGCCAGCGCATCCTCGAGCGGCGGGCGATGCACGTAACCGGCGAACCGCGCCGCCGCGAATGCTGCGTGCTCGTTGGCGATCGCCGTCAGCGGATCCGGCACGTCGGACTCGGGATAGACGTCGTCGACGAGCGCGGTCAGGTCCGCGAGGACGAGCTCGCCGAGCGCGATCGGATCGCCGTACGTGTGCACCGAATGCGACGAAGAACGGATCCGCTCCTTCAGCACCTCGAGCTTCGCAACGCTGTCCGCGTCAGGGTCGACGTACAGCTCACGGTCCTCGGGGCCGAGCGCGTCGACCCACGCAGGGTCGCGGAGGTAGAAGAACGCACGGCCCGACGCCTCGGGATCGTTGAGGACGCCGTGGAGGATCTCGAGCTCCGTGACCGAACGGTCGGCGACGGCGCTCAACCAGCCGAGCTGCTGCGCCAGCTCGAACGGCAGCTCCTCGGGGATCCAGCCGTAACGCTGGCCGAGCAACCCGATGAAGTACGGACGGCTCCGGTCGATCTCCGCGAGGCAGATCGGCAGCACGTCGCCCTCGGCCTTCTGCTCGTCGGTCACGCCCCAGCGCAGGTCGACCTCGCTCCAGGCCACTCCCCTCGATTCACAGATGCGCCGGATCTGCGGGAAGACCCGCTTGATCAGCTCCTCGCGCTCGAGCTGCATGTCGCGGAACGTCGACGACACGAACACCTTGATCCGACGCGGTTCTGCGGTCCCACCCACCCCCAGATCCTGCCAGCGAGAGCCGGACCTTCGAATCCATTCGTAGCCTGCACCCGTGAACGATCCAGTCCTTCAGATGGTGCCCCTCGGCTTCCAATGGCCGGCCGTGGATCCCTTCCTGTTCTGCGTTCACCATCTCGATCGCTATCCCGCCGGCAACGATCGGCTCGGACCGGATGCGCCGCTCGACGGTCGCGAGATCGGCGCCGACTTCGCCGGGCACGACGGATGGCGCATGTATCACGGCGAGGTTGTGCCGGGCTTCCCGGGCCATCCGCATCGCGGCTTCGAAACCGTCACGTACGTGCGGCAAGGGTTCATCGATCACTCGGATTCGCTCGGCGCCACGGCTCGCTTCGGCCGCGGCGACGTCCAATGGCTCACCGCGGGCAGAGGAGTCGTGCACAGCGAGATGTTCCCGTTGCTCGAACGCGCGCAGCCGAACGTGCTCGAGCTGTTCCAGATCTGGTTGAACCTCCCCGCCGCGGACAAGTTGGCCGATCCGTACTTCACGATGTTGTGGGCCGAGGACATCCCGCGTCTCGACGCCACGGATGACGCCGGCCGTCGCGTCGAGGTGACCGTGATCGCGGGCGCGCTCGAAGGACTGCAACCGCCTCCTCCACCGCCGAACTCGTGGGCGGCGCGACCGGACGCCGACCTCGCGATCTGGCACATCGTCCTTGCTCCCGAGGCACGCTGGACGATGCCAGCGGCCGCGAGCGGTGACACGGCGCGCACCGTGTACCTGTTCGAGGGATCAGCGCGCGTCGCCACCACCGATGACGTGAGTTCGACCGGGGTGGCACTACGAGGCGACGTCGACGTTCCGATCGTCGCCGGCGCGAGCGGCGCCGAGGTGCTGCTCCTGCAGGGACGGCCGATCGGCGAACCCGTCGCGCAGTACGGGCCGTTCGTGATGAACGACGAAGCCGGCGTTCGTCAGGCGTTCAACGACTACCGGGCCAACGGCTTCGGCGGATGGCCGTTCGCCTCACAGGATCCGGTCCATCCGCGCGACGCCGGCCGATTCGCCGTGCACGTCGACGGACGCCGTGAGACCCCCGGCTGACAATTCCTGATCGACGACCTCGTGGCGAAGGTGACCTATCGCCCGTCGACACCGAGTCAGCTGGCGCGACGCTCGGCAACCGCTTGCGCGAGCTCGTCCTTGCTCATCGTCGTGCGGCCCGGAATGTCGAGTCGAGCGGCCTCCTCGAGCAATTGCGTCTTCGTCACGTCCTGCAACTCCACCGCATCGGCGAACGTGCGTGCCCGCTGACCGAAGCGCCGGATGCCGTACCCGATCCCGCCGCCGATGACGGCGCCGAGCGCGACCCAGAGCACATCGACGATTGCGCCGATCACTATGAATGCCACCACCGCTCCGATGAGCGCACCGAGGCTCACCGGATTCATCTTGAAGGAGTCGCGTTCCACCGCTGCCGTCATTGCCTCACCTCGCGTTGCTCGCCAAACCGTGTCGCGGTCCATTACCCCTCATTCGCTTGGATGACCCACGTCGCGAACACGCGGTTTCGCGATCGTCGGTGCGGGCATAGGGACGACAACTCCGCGAGCGATGCAAGGACCGTCTGAATGACGAGCTTCGGTTACACACTGTCGAGCGAAGAACACGCTCCGAACGATCTCGTGGCCAACGCCCGCGCGGCAGAGGACGCCGGCTTCGAGTTCGTGTCGATCTCCGATCACTTCCACCCGTGGGTCAGCGCGCAAGGACACAGCCCGTTCGTGTGGAGCGTCGTGGGTGCGATCGCCGCGTCGACCGGGCGGATCGACGTCGGCATCGGCGTCACGTGTCCGACGACGCGCATTCATCCGGCGATCATCGCTCAAGCCTCCGCGACCACGTCGTTGCTGCTCGGTGACCGCTTCTTCTTCGGTGTCGGTACAGGAGAAGCGCTGAACGAGCACGTCCTCGGGCACCGCTGGCCACGGCCGGCGGTCCGCCGCGACATGCTGCGGGAATCCGTAGAGATCATCCGTCGGCTCTGGACGGGCGACACGGTCGACCACCACGGCGAGTTCTACGACGTCGACAACGCCCGCATCTTCGACCCGCCTCACGACCCGCCACCGATCATCGTGTCCGGGTTCGGCGATGAAGCCGTCGCGTTGGCCGCGGAGATCGGCGACGGGTACTGGGGCCACAGCCCGGACCGTGACGTCATCACGAAGTTCGAACGCAGCGGCGGGCACGGACCTCGCTATGCGCAACTGAACGTCTGCTGGGCCGAGGACGCGGCAACCGCGCGCAAGACGGTGCACCAGGTGTGGCCGAACGCGGGGGTGCCCGGTCAGCTGTCGCAAGACCTGCCGACGTTCACCCACTTCGAGCAGGCGGCTCAGCTCGTCGGCGAGGAGGACGCAACCAAGTCCGTGCCGTGCGGTCCGGACGTCGACCCTGTGCTCGAGTCGGTTCGGGAGTTCGTCGACGCGGGATATGACCACCTCTACTTCCATCAGATCGGGCCCGACCAACGCGGGTTCTTCGAGTTCTGGACTCGTTCACTGCAGCCCGCACTCCGCAACACAGAAGGGAAGTGACGTACCGATGCCATCGAAGTCAGCGAACGTCGAGAACACGGACCAATACGAAGCACTCAAGGACAAGGGGATGTCCAAGGAGCGCGCCGCCAAGATCGCCAACTCCCCGGGCGCCTCGAAGCGCGGCGGGAAGAAATCCCACAGCGGGAGCGGCAGCAGCAAGCAGGGCGGAACGACCGCACAGCACAAGGCGGCCGGCCGCAAGGGCGGCAAAGCCACCGCACGGAAGTCCTGAAGGAGAACGCGATGGATGTCACCAAGATCCTCGAGGCCGATCACCGCACCGTCGAGCAGCTGTTCAGCAAGATCGAGAAGGCCGAAGGCAGCGATCGTGCGCCGCTCGTCGACGAGCTCGCCACCGCCGTCAAGGGTCACATGGAGCTCGAGGAGAAGGTGCTGTACCCGAAGATGGGCACGGTGACCGGCGAGGAGTCAGTGCAAGAGGGCAACACCGAACACGAGCTGGCACGCAAGACGCTGGGCGAGATGCTGGCGCTCGCGCCCGACGATCCGGGGTTCGGCGCGGCGCTCGATTCCGTGAAGGCCGGCATCGAGCACCACGTGAAGGAAGAAGAGGGTGAGGTCTTTCCGCAGCTGAGGAAGTCGGGACAGTCGGTCCTCGACGAGATCGCGACGCCGTTCATGCAGACCCGCGTGTCGCTCGGCCTC
>DASUCS010000039.1:0-3319 GCA_036275935.1 Acidimicrobiales bacterium | reverse complement strand
GTCTACGACTGGTCGGAGACCTACGGCGGTGGCGCCGTGGGTCTCGCGGACATCGATCGCATGGCATCGCTCGGCGTGCAGACCGTGTACATCCAGGCCACGCGCTGGGACGCCGACACGCCGATCCTCGAACCTGAACGGTTGCTGTCCCTCATCAATCGAGCGCGAGCGAAGGGCATGCGCGTCGTCGCCTGGTACCTGCCCGACCTCAGCGACCTGAACAACGACATGCAACGGCTCACCGCGATCGCGAGCCTGCCGATCGACGGCCTCGGCATCGACATCGAGTCGCGCAGCGTGGAGGACGTCAACGCCCGCAACCAACAGATCCTGTCGTTGTCTGCGTGGCTTCGCAGCCGGCTTCCCGGCCAAGTGCTGTCCGCCATCGTGCTGCCGCCGGTGATCATGGAGGACGTCAACCCGAACTACTGGCCCGACTACCCGTGGGCCGGACTCGCGCAGTACTACGACGTGTGGCAGCCGATGTCGTACTGGTCGGTGCGCCGAGACCAGTGGCGCGACGCGTATCTCTACACGGCGACCAACATCGATCGCATACGCGAGCACATCGGGAACCCGCAGGCCGTCGTTCACCCGATCGGCGGCATCGGCGACGAGTCGAACTCCGACGACATCACCGCGTTCGACAACGCCGTGTTCGACCGCGGGTGCATCGGTGCCAGCCTGTACGACTACCGCACCACGGGCGACGACCTGTGGCCGGGCCTCCAACAACTGCGCGCCCAGTAATCCACCGTTCTGCCGGTGCGTGCTCGCGACGGTCGCGAGTAAGAACCGCACAAGCGAGTCAGCGGCGGGTGGTCAGGCGGATCGCCATGTCGATGTCCTGGGGGCCCTGCACGATCAGGACCGGATGGTTCTGCGAGCGGGCGATGAGGTTCTGTTCGGCGCGAGCGGCGTCCACCCCGTTGGCCGGGTCCGGGACGTCGAGCAGCAGGTTGCGCAGCAGCACCCCGTACATCCCGTCTTCGGAACGGTGGCGGTGGATGTAGCGCAGGCCCTTGTTGGACAGCCACTGGCCGTGCACTCGGAACGGGCCGATCTTGAGCCGATCGGCGATTGCGAGCAGCAATCCGTGCTGGCGGCGCGTGTGATCGTCGCAGTACTCGGCGACCGTCTCCGCATCGACGGGTTCCTGCGCGAACTCGAGCAGTGCCACCGCCGGCCGGTAGGTGCGGGCCCGATTGCCGATGCGTGTCTTCTGCACGGTGCGGCCCGTGGGACGCACGTCGCTCACCGCGGCGAGCGTTCGATGTTCGAGCGATCGCATCGCTCTCGTGCCGTTGAACCGCGCTCGGCGCACCATGTCGTCCTCGGCGTGCGAGTTGCCCGGAAGCGCGGCGTCGCGCGCCGCGCGCTTGAGTCGCGTGAGTGCGTAGCGCAGCACCTGGTTCTCGGCGGTGTCGTACGCCTTCACCGGTGACGAGCAGATGAAGACGTTGCTCGCTCCGGGGCTCGACGCTCGCGCCGCCATCGTCTCCGACCACAGCACCGGGCCGCGGATCTCGCCCTCACAGCGCGACGGGCTGTCGGTCGTCGCGATCGCGAGTGAGCGAACGGTCTCGTGCATCTGGTCGAGCAACGTGTCCGCCGCGCCGGATGTCGCGAGCCCGATGCCGACCACCTGCTTCGCGGTGTTCGGCTGCAGTCCGGTCAGGGCCTCGACGGCAGCGGCCGGGTCAAACGGTCGAACGAGCCGATTCCACAGTTCGACGGTGGCGTCGTTCGAGATCATGGAACGACGTCGACGCCGAGCACTTCCATGATCGTTCGCCGGGCTTCTTCTTGCTCCGCCGGCTCGAGCACCTGTGCAATCAGGCGGTAGAGCTTCGAGGCCTGCGCGTCATCCATTCCTTCGAACTGCGGAAGGAAGAACGCGTAGAACATCTCGTACAGCAGCCGAGACTCCGTGACGTTGTCGTTCAGCCGACGAGCCGCGAAACGAGCCGAGTCGAGGTACACGGCCGGACCGAGATCGCGGAACGAACGCAGCGGCAACAGCTTGCGCGCGATCGACCCAGGGCCTTCGAGCAACGCGGAGAACACCTCTTCGGTCGGCGACGTGACCTCGACGAAGGCGAACCGGCGCATGAGCGCGTACGACATCTCGAACAGAAGGTTCTTGTCGAACACGTTCATCGTCGCGATGATCCGCCAGCGGGGCGGAACTCGGATCGGTTCGGTCTCGTCGGGCGGCTCGACGCCGTAGGGCACGAGCGAGAGCGGCTTGGGCTGCCCGGCCCGCTTGAACGGCAGCACGACGGGCTGACCGGACAACACGGTGAAGAGCTGGCCGAAGGCACGGTCGAAGTTCGAACGGTTGAGCTCGTCGATGACGAGCCACCGTCCGGACTCGATGGCCTCGACGAAGAGGCCGGGCCGGTAGATGAACCCCTCGTTGGTCGGCTGGAAGCCTCCGATGGTCTCGAACGTGGTCCACTCGGTCGTGGCCGTGGTCGGCAGATAACCCGTGCACAACATGGCGTGCTGGCCGACGTCGGCCGCGAGGTAGGCGAGGGTGGTCTTGCCGGTGCCGGGAGGGCCTGTCAGCACGACGTGCTTGCCGCTGTCGATGGCGGCGACCAATTGGTCGAGCACGTGCTCCGGATAGCTCATGCCCACCTCGTGGGCCGCCTTGTTGAGCTCGTCGGCGCTGAAACTCAGCATCACGTTCTACGTCGGTCGCGACGGGCGAGCCTTTAGCGCCGGATGGGGGAGCCAGGTGCCATTTTCGGTCCGGCTCCGCTTGGCCTGGGCCAGATGGGCCACGAGCATCCGGTACGGCTTCTCGCCGCACAGCTCGATCAGCTCGTCCTTCATGGTCTCGAAGACCGGGGAGGTGCCGACGAACGCCTCGTTCGACTCCGTGCACCACCAGTGGAATTCCTCGCCGCCCTCGCCCCAGTCGCGACGCTTCCACTCCCGCACGGTCGACGTGACGTGGCCGTACTGATCGGTCTCGTCCTCACGCCGCAACGGCAGCTGCCAGCACACCTCGGGCTTCCAGTCGAGAGGGCGCTCGCCGCGGCGCAGCGCCGCTTGATGGAGCGCGCACCCCGGACCGGTGTGAAAGCCCGTGCGGTTCAAGAAGATGCAGGCGCCGTCCACGAGGCGCGACACGACATCGCCGTCCTTGTTGACCTTGATCGGACCGCCACGCTTCTCGGACACCTTCTTGAACTGCCACTCGTCGGCCGAAAGCTTGTTGGCCAGCTGTTCGACGTGGCGACGGTCCTTGCCGCTCGTGAAGTGCGCGCCGTACGAACAGCATCCCTGCACCAGCTCGGGCGCCGGCTCC
>DASUCS010000038.1:0-14230 GCA_036275935.1 Acidimicrobiales bacterium | reverse complement strand
GTGAGGGTGGGCACCGCGGAGTCGTCCCACACTCGGGCGACGCATTCGACAACACTCTCGGCGTCCATGGACGAGAAGGTATCGGGACGGCACCGCGTCATCCTCGACGTCGACACCGGCACCGACGATGCCGGCGCGCTGTGGTGCGCGGCCACGCATCGATCGTTCGACCTCGTCGCCGCGCTGGCGGGTTGGGGCAACACGACCCTGGCGCACACCGTCCGCAACACGCTGGCGGTCCTGCGCGCCGCCGGTTGCGACGCGCCGGTGCACCAAGGTTTCGCCGGACCGTCCGGCCCGGCGCCGACGACCCACGGCGCCGAGATGGTGATGGCGGGCGACGGACTCGGTGGCGTCGGCATCGAACCACCCGCGACTGCCGCTCCGGCGGCCGAGCCCGCACCGGAAGCACTGGTGCGACTCGCGAGCGCGGCACCGGGCGAGCTCACGCTCGTCGCGCTCGCGCCACTCACGACCGTCGACGCCGCGCTGTCGCTCGAGCCTCGCCTTCCATCGCTGCTGCGATCCCTGGTCGTCATGGGCGGAGCGGTCGCCGTGAGCGGGAACGTGACCGCGGCAGCAGAGGCCAACATCGGCCACGACCCGGGCGCGGCGGCGCGCGTGATCGAGGCGTTCGGTGCACCCGGCGCGCTCGCCGGCGGTGAACCACCGATGCTGGTTCCGCTGGACGCCACGTTGCGGTCTCCGTTGACCGAACCGATCCTGGAAGAAGTCGCGCGATCGCCGCTGCCGGGTGCAGACCTGATCCACCGCGTGTGGTCGGCGATCTGGGAGACGGGGCTCATCGAGCTCGGGCCGGACGGCGAGGGCGCCTGGCCGTGTCACGACCTCACCGCGCTGTGGTCCCTGGTCGACCACGGCGCGCTGCGCTGGTTCACCGGCCCGCTGGCCGTCGACACCGGCCGATCGGCGGCATGGGGGGCGACAGTCCTCGATCGCCGAGGGCGATTCGCAACGGATGCCGCAGGGACATGGTCCGTCGCGTTCGGCGTCGATCATCAGCGGTACCTCACGGGTGTGCGGGCTTGGCTGCAAGGAGGGTCGGCGTGGCGCGGGTCGTCGTAGTCGGCAGCTTGAACGTCGATCACACCGTGCGGGTCGAGCGCTTCCCGGCGCCGGGTGAAACGGTCACGGCGACGGACTACACGTTCGGCCTCGGCGGCAAGGGGTTCAACCAGGCGGTGACGGCCGCCCGCATGGGGGTCGAGGTCGTGATGGTCGGCTGCGTCGGGGCCGACACGGATGGCGATCTGCTGGTCCAGACGCTGCACGACGAACGGATCGATGCGAGCTACGTCCGCCGTTCCGAGCTGCCGACGGGCAGCGCGCACCTGATCGTCGACGCCACAGGTCAGAACTCGATCGTCGTCGTTCCGGGAGCGAACGCGGCGGCGTCGTTCCCGTCCGCCGCGCTCGAGGGCGCGGATGTGCTGCTCGCGCAGTTGGAGTGTCCGCTGGAAACCGTGGCCGCCGCCCTCGCGGCCGGGCGCGCCGCCAACGTCGTCACGATCCTCAACCCCGCTCCCGCGCGACCGCTGACCGAGGCGTTGCTGTACCGGGTCGATTACCTCGTGCCCAACGAGCACGAGTCTGAGGGGCTGGGGTCCGTGGAGTACCGGGGCACCGCGATCGTCACGAGCGGCGAGAAGGGCGCGCTGGTCCTCAGCCCGGGGCAGGCGCGGCGCCGGGTGCCGGCGTTCTCGGTACCGGTCGTGGACACGACCGGCGCCGGCGACTCCTTCTGCGGCTGCTTCGCGGCGTCACTCGCGGAGGGTCGACCGCTGAGCGACTCGTTGCAACGAGCGTCCGCGGCCGGCGCGTGCGCGGTGACACGGGCCGGTGCATTCGCGTCGCTGCCGACGCGTCACGAGGTGGAGCAGCTGCTGTCGCGAGGTCAGGGCGCGAGCGAGTCCCAGAGCTGACGCTCAGCCGACCCAGGGTCGTCCAGCACGCGTTGCGTGACGCCCAGCTCCATCACCGCGCGAGCCGACGGCGAGTAGCGCGGCCATTCGGGCAACTTGTCGTGCGACGGAGCACCGCTGCGCGCGGTCGCGACCCACGCTCCGGCGGTCGCGGCAGCGAGACGATGGGTCTCGTCGGTGAAATCGCCGAGCAGCGCTTGCACACCGCGACGGTCGAGGTTGTCGAACACGAACGGCACGTCGACCGCATGGCATGCACCGAGCGCGCCGCCGAACGCGGTGGACGCGTAGGAGAACAGGTACGCGTACGTGTCCGGCTGGTGCGCAGACTGGGCTTCGGCGAGACGAATCGCAGGGATGCGGAAGATCCAGTCCGTCATGAAGTCGTTGAAGACGTCGTCGTCCGACGTGCGTCCCTGTCGGTACACGGCGATCGCGTCGTCGGCGCGGTCGTTGCCGACGACCTTGGCGATGCGTCCCCGCAGCACCTCGGGCGTGAGCGGGCCCTTGGCACGGTCCATGATGCTGAACAACCGGTATTCGTCGGCGGTGGTGCCGATCACGAGACGCACGTCGGCCGCCGAGCCGTTCTGTACGGCGGTGCGGGGCGCTTCGGGCAGCACGACGCCGTCGACGATCGGAGCGAACGGCAGGCGAGCCGCACCCGCCGCCTGCAGCTGCGTCGTGGCGGCAGCCTGCGCCGCCAGCACTGCGTCGACGGGCAGCTCGAGCAGCCCATCGGCGCTCGCGGCGGTGAGCCCGAGCTGGCTGAGCATGAGCTCCGCCACCTCGCTCGCGGTGTCGACGTCGCGCACGTTCTCGGCCGCACCGCTCTGCGGGATGGCATTGCGGATCATCGAGGGAACGCCGGGCACGCCGAGCAGCGTGCCGATGCTCATGCCGCCGGCGGATTCGCCGAACAACGTGATGTTGTCCGGATCGCCTCCGAATGCGGCGATGTTGTCGCGCACCCACGAGATCGCGGCGACCTGGTCGCGGATGCCGCTGTTCGCAGACCCCGCGAACTCCGCACCGAGCAAGTTGTCGACGTAGAGGAACCCGAACGCGCCGAGCCGGTAGTTGATCGTCACGACGACGACGTCACCCTTGCGGGCGAGGTTCGAGCCGCTGTACCACGGGATGGAGCCGGCCCCCGCAGTGAACGCGCCGCCGTGGATCCACACCATGACAGGCCGGCGGGCGTCGTCGCATGCGGGCGTGAACACGTTGAGGAACAGCGCGTCCTCGTCCGTCGGCGTCGCGTCGGACTTGCCGAGCATCGACTCGAGGCCGGACGGGTTCTGCGGCATGATCGGTCCGAAGCTCGTCGCGTCGGCCACGTCGTCCCACGGGCGCGCCGGCTCGGGCGCACGGAAGCGTTGCGCAGTGCCGAAACGCACGCCGCGGAACTGAAGGACGCCGTCCTTGTCGAGTCCCTGAACCTTCCCGGACGCAGTCGAGGCGATCGTCATGGCACGACCGTACTTGACCCGCGGGTCAGTCGAGTCAGCGCGGCAGGCCGAGGACGCGCTCGCCGAGGACGTTGCGGAGCACTTGCGTGGTGCCGCCCATGATCGTGTACGCCGGCGCGTAGCAAAGGGCGCGAGCGGCCCGCGCACCGAGACCGTGCGCCGCACCCCAGAGCAGCGCGTTGGGCCCGAGTGCGCGAGCGCAGAACGACGCGAGCCGTTGTTCGAATTCCGTCCCGAACGTCTTCGTGGCCGCCGAGAATCCCTTCGGTGCCTGTTGCAACGTCTCGCGGAGGACGAGCAACCGACCGATCCGATAGCACGTCTCGATCCCGGCGAGCTCCTGGCGCACGATCGGATCGTTTCGGTCCACGATGCCGGACGCCATGAGGTCGCGGTAGAGCGCGTAGTTCGACACGAGCCGGTCGATGCCACCGCGCTCGTGCTCCATCTGGCGCATGAGCTGGCGGAAGCTGTTGTTCTCCTCGCCGACGAGGTTGTCGGCCGGCACACGTACGCCATCGAAGGTGACTTCGCAGAAGTGACGGCTCGTCGTCATGTCGACGATCGGGCTCACGGTGATGCCTGGGGAGTGCATGTCGACGATGAGCTCCGACAGACCCGCGTGCTTCGGCGCATCCGGGTCGGTGCGGGCGACGAGGTAACACCAGTCCGAGAACGCAGCACCGCTCGTCCAGACCTTCTGCCCGTCGACGACCCAATCGTCTCCGTCGCGCACGGCTCGGGTGCGCAGCGACGCCACGTCGCTTCCCGCGTCAGGCTCGCTCATGCCGATGCACCACATGGACTCGCCGGCGACGATGCCGGGCAGCCAGCGCCGGCGCTGCTCGGGCGTGCCGAACTGCAGGAGCGTCGGGCCCATCTGGCGGTCGGCGAACCAGCTGGCCGCGACCGGGGCGCCGTTGGCGATCAACGCCTCGAACACGATGAAGCGCTCGAGCGCGGTGCGTCCGTGGCCACCTTCTTCGATCGGCCACGTCATGCCGAGCCAGCCGCGAGCGCCGAGCTCCTTGGCGAACTCGGCGTCGTGACCGACGATCCAGGAGTCCTCGGGGAAGTCGCGATCGGCGGCGACCTTCAGTGCGACCTCGGTCGCTTCTTGCTGCAGGTCTCGAAGGTCTTGGGGGAGATCGAATTCCATGGAGCGTGTCATCCTACGGCCGTGCAGATCCGGCCGATCGAGCCCGACGAGTACGCGCGGCTCGGCGCGCTCACCGTCGACGCGTACACGAAGCTCGAGGGGCACGTTCCCGAACCCGACTACGAAGAGGAGCTGGCGGATGTGCGGGCCCGCGCGGAGGCCCCGGCGACCGAGGTGCTCGTGGCGGTCGACGACGACGAACGTGTGCTCGGCGGCGTGACCTACATCGCGGACGACAGCTCGCCCTTCGCCGAATACGACCTCACGAACGCCGCGGCGATCCGGATGCTGGCGGTGGATCGTTCAGTCCAACGCTCGGGCGCGGGACGGGCACTCGTCCTGGCGTGCATCGATCGAGCGCGTGCCGCAGGGTGCGCGCATCTGCTGTTGCACTCGACACCGTGGATGACCGGCGCCCACGCCCTGTACGCGCAGCTCGGATTCGAACGTGACGAGTCGCTCGACTGGGACGTGAACCCCGAGGTCCACCTCCTCGGCTTCCGCCTGGCCCTCTGACCGAAACCATCGTGCAGCGCCAGGCGGGTGGGGGGGGTGGCGATGCACGACGGTCGGGCACGTCAGGTGACGAGGACGAGCTTGCCGAGCTTGCCGCCGGCGGAGAAGCGCTCGTAGGCCGCGGCGGCGTCGGACATCGGGAACGTGGCCTCGATCGGCACGCGCACACGTCCGTCGGCGATCAACGGGAGCACGTGCTGCTCGACGGCGCGCGCCGCAGCCGCCTTGTCCTCGAGCGATCGCGTACGCAAGGTCGAACCGCGCAGCACGGCGCGCTTCTGCATGATCGCCATGAGGCTCACGTTCGCGTCGCCGCCCCCGCCCACGCCGATGACGACGATTCGCCCTCGCATCGCGAGCGCGTCGAAGTTGGCGGCCATGTTGGGCGCGCCGATGAGCTCCAGGACGACGTCGAACGGTCCGTGGCCACCGAACTCCTCGGGATCGACGACCGTTGCGCCGAACGTCGCGACCTCGTCCCGCAGTTGCGCGTTGCGCACCGTGGCGACCACCGACGCGCCGGCCGCGGCGGCAAGCTGCACGCCGGCCAATCCGACGCCCCCCGCCGCGCCGTGGACGCAGACCCGCTCGCCGATCGCCAGCTCGCACTGCGTGAACAGCGCGTCGTGCGCGGTCGTGAACACCTCCGGGAAGCCGCCGGCCTCGGGCCACGCGATCGCTTCCGGTACCGGCAGTGCGTGCCGCTCGTGCACCAACGCGAGCTCCGCCTGTCCACCGCCGCCCACGACCGCCATCACCCGGTCACCGACGGCGAATCGCTGAACTCCCGCGCCCACCGCGACGACCTCGCCAGCGAGCTCCAGACCCGGGATGTCCGCGGGACTTCCTGGCGGCGCGGGATAGAACCCGGCGACCTGCATTCGATCGGCGCTGTTCAATCCGGCGGCCCGCACCCGTACGAGCAGCTCACCAGCTCCCGGTTCCGGATCCGGATGTTCGGTCCACTCGAGCCGGCCGTCGACGATCGTCACCGCATGCATGGCTCACCGTCCTCCAAGTAGTGCGTCGACGCCATGTCCTCGAGACAGTGCCGAAGTCGACTCGCCGACTGCGGATGCAAGACGGCAGCGGCGTCGTCGATCGTCGCGAACCGAGCCGAGCGCAGTTCGTCCACGGGCAGCGTGCACCGTTCGAGGAAGTCGTCGGATACTCGACCGCCGTCGAACAGGAACCGGAAGGCATCCCGCGACCGGATGTGGTCGACACAGAGGAGGCGGCCGATCGGCAGGTCGAGCCCGAGCTCCTCGCGAACCTCGCGCGCGCACGCAGCACGCGGTGATTCGCCTGGCTCGAGCTCGCCGCCCGGGAGGTTCCAATGGTCGACGTAGGTCGGCTCGACGATCACGATGCGATCGTCATGCGAACGCAGCACCAAGCCCGCCGCCGACTGCTTGCCGCGGTTGCTCGACGGTGCGTCGCCGACGACCTCGAGTCCGTTCCACGGCCGCCGCAGGCGAGATCGGAGATCGCCGACGTGCACTTCGAGTCGGTGACCATCGGGGTCGGTGAAGTAGAACGAATCACCTTCCGTCCAGTTCTCGTGCCACGCGTGGACGCCGCCGGCTTCGAGCCGACGGGCAACGTCGGCGAACTTGTCGGCCGTGACGTTGAAGGCGATGTGTGAGTAATCGGCATCGGACACGAGCGGCTCACCGCGCACGAGCGCGATCCAGGTCGTGCCCGCAGCGAGATACGCACCGTCCGGCCATTGCGCGATGACCGCACAGCCGAGGAGGTCGCGCCAGAACGAGATCGATCGTTCGGGATCGGTGACCGCGAACGTGAGGTGATTGACGTCGTGGAGCAGGGCCGCTACTTGCGCTGAGCGATCGGCGTGTAGTTGCGCTCGGGCTCGCCCGTGTAGAGCTGGCGCGGGCGCGAGATGCGCGAGTCCTGGTCGAGCAGCTCTTCCCAGTGCGCCAGCCAACCCGACGTGCGCGGGATCGCGAACAGCACGGGGAACATGTCGATCGGGAACGCCATCGCCTGGTAGATGAGACCGGAGTAGAAGTCCACGTTGGGGTAGAGCTTGCGACTCGTGAAGTACTCGTCGTTGAGCGCGGTCTCTTCGAGCTTGAGCGCGATGTCGAGCAGCGGGTTCTTGCCCGTGACCTCGAACACCTCGTCGGCGGTCTTCTTGATGATCTTGGCCCGCGGGTCGTAGTTCTTGTACACGCGGTGACCGAAGCCCTGGAGGCGACCGCCGGACCCTTCCTTCACGGACTTCACGAAGTCGGGCACGTTCTCGATCGACCCGATCTCGGTGAGCATGCGCACGACCTGCTCGTTGGCGCCGCCGTGGCGCGGGCCGTACAGCGCGGCCGCCGCGGCCGAGCACGCCGTGTACGGATCGGCGTGTGACGAGCCGACGACTCGCATCGCGGTCGTCGAGCAGTTCTGCTCGTGATCGGCGTGGAGGATGAACAGCACGTCCAACGCGCGAGCAAGGACCGGGTTGTCGTAGTCGATCCACTCCACCGGGTTGAACATCATGTTGAGGAAGTTCGCCGTGAACGGCCGGTTGTTGTCCGGGTAGACGAACGGCATCCCGGAGTAGAAGCGGTGCGCGCACGCGGCGATCGTCGGCAACTTGGCGATCAGGCGCACGATCTGCTTGTGCCTGACATCGGTGTCGTCGATGGCCTTGGCCTCGGGATAGAACGTCGACAGCGCGGCCAGGGCGGACACGAGCATGCCCATCGGGTGGGCGTCGTAGTGAAAGCCCTCCATGAACCGCTTGCGCATGTTCTCGTGGATGAACGTGTGGTACGTGACGTCGTGGGTCCACGCGTCGAACTGGTCGGACGTCGGCAGGTCGCCGTGGAGGAGGAGGTAGGCGACCTCGAGGTAGGTCGACTGCTCGGCCAGCTGCTCGATGGGATAGCCCCGATACCGCAAGATCCCGTTCTCGCCGTCGAGTTCGGTGATCGAGCTGCTGCACGCCGCGGTCGTCATGAACGCCGGGTCGTAGAACCAGATGTTCGGCAGCAACTTCCGCCATTCGGTGGCGTCGACGCCGCCGGAGACGATGGGTACCTCGATCGACTCGCCCGTGCGATTGTCGGTGATCGTGATGGATTCAGGCATCGATGCCCAAGCTACAACGGCCCGTTGTCGTGGCGGCGTGGCGGCAGATGCTCCTGCTTGTCGGCGAGCGTGGCGATGGCGGCGGCGACGATGCGCCGGGTGTCTGCGGGGTCGATGACGGTGTCCACCGAGCCGCGCTCGGCCGCCGGCCAGGGGTTCAGCAGACGGTCCTCGTAGTCGAGCTCGAGCTCGGCGCGTTCTGTCGGGCTCGCCCGGCGGTGCAGGATCTCGACCGCTCCCTTCGCGCCCATGACGGCGACCTCGGCCGACGGCCACGCGACGTACAGGTCGTTGCCCATGTGCCGCGAGTCCATGACGATGTACGCGCCGCCATAGGCCTTGCGCAAGACGACCGCGACGCGAGGCACCGTCGCGCGCGCGTAGGAGAACGCGAGTTGCGCTCCGTGGCGGATCATCCCGCGCCACTCGAGATCCTTGCCCGGATAGAAGCCCGAGGTGTCGACGAGCGTCAGCAGCGGCAGGTTGAACGAGTCGCAGAACGAAACGAATCGGGCCCCCTTCTGCGAGGCGGGGATGTCCAACGTGCCTGCGACCGACTGCGGCTGGTTGGCCACGATGCCGACCGCGTAGCCGTCGATCGTCGCCAGTGCGGTGACGAGGTTCGGCGCCCAATTCGCACGGAGCTCGAACAGGTCACCGTCGTCGACGATGGACGCGATCGCGCTGCGCACGTCGTAGCTGCCCGTGCTGACCGCAGGAATGAGGTCGCGCAGCTCGGGAGTCGACCGGTCAGCAGGATCGTCAGTGGCGACGCGGGGCGGCAGCTCGTCGACATGAGCCGGGAGGAACGACAGGAGTGCCCCGATGCTCTCCAGCGCGGCGTCGAGATCCGTGACGACGAGCGCGGCGAGGCCGGTCAGTGCCGCGTGCACGCCGGCACCCCCGAGCTCGTCGGTGTCGACCACGACGTCGGTGATCTGGTGGACCATCTGGGGCCCACTCACGAACGCGTACGCGTCGGTCGTCATGACGACCTGATCGGCGAGACCGAGCAGCAAGGCCGGGCCGGACACCGCCGGACCGTGCGCGACCATCAGCACCGGCACGACCCCGGAGCACGCGGTGATCGCTCGGGCCGCGACGCCCCAACCGAAGCTGGCGGCGAGGCCTTCGGTGACGTCCGCGCCGCTCGACGCGATGGTGACGACGAGCGGCAGCTGCGCTTCGACGGCGTGATGCGCAGCATCGGCCATCGTCTCGCCGTCAGCGGGCGACAGCGCGCCCCGGCGCACGGACGGGTCGCACTGCGTGAGGACGACTTCGCGGTCGCCCAGGAACGCTCGTCGTGCTCTGACCGCACCGTGCACGCCGGCGCGCAGCGGGAGCTCGACGGCGTTCACGACCGGTGGATGCCTTCCTGACGATCCGCTTCCGCTTCGACCGTGCGTTTGAGCACCTCGGTCAGTGCTCGTGCGGGAGCAGAAGGAAGCCCGCGCCGTCGACGCACGAGGCCAACCGATCGACGCGTCAGTCCGTCGACGCGCACCATCTTCCACCGACGCTCGTCCATCGGAATGCGCGGTGCGGCAGACGCAGGAAGCACTGCCGCGCCGTAACCCTCGAACGCGAGTGACGCGACGAGTCGCATGCCGTCGACCTCGGCCTTCGTCGACAACGTCACGCCTGCTTCCTTCGCCTGCGCGTCGAGGTCGTCGCGGAACGCCGTGCCTGGCGGCTCGAGCAACAGCTGGTGTTGCGCGAGTTGGTCGAGTGTGACGCGATCTTGTGCGGCGAGCGGATGGTCGGACGGCGCGATCACGATCAGCTCCTCGTCGAAGAGCGCCTCGGCGTCGACGTCGGGATCGCGGATCGGCAACGCCAGCACTGCGAGATCGAGCTGACCGGTGTGGAGCTGGGGGAGCAACGATGTCGTGGTGGCGTCGACCACGACGACGCGTACGCGCGGATACTCGTCGGCCATGGCTTCGAGCAGCGGAGGAACGAGCCAGCGGGCGGTGGTGCCGATGACGCCGATCCGCGCAACGCCTTCCACCTCGCTGTGCACGGCGGCGACGTCGGAGACGAGGGCCTCCAGCTCGGTCTCGATTCGCCGGGCCCGGCTCACGACGATCTCGCCCTCCGGGGTGAGCTTGCCGGTGGCCCGGTCGACCAGCGTGACGCCGAGCTCGCGCTCGAGGCGCGCCACGTGGGTCGAGATGTTCGACTGCACCGTGTGCAGGGCTCGGGCGGCGGCCGAGAACGACCGGTGATCCGCCACCGCCACGAGGGCTCCCAGCTGCCGTAGGTCCATCGCCGGACATGATGGCACCTATCAGCGAGAACTGTTGGACAGATCACGGGGCCTCGTGTGAAGATCTTCACAAGCAAGACGCCGAGCGTGTGAACCCTCCCCCCGGGTTCCGCTCGAGCACTGAGAGAGACCGGCAGCCCCCCGCCGGTCTCTCTTCTGTTTTCGACAGAAATCGCTTGGGCCTTCGGCCTCGCACTTTTCTGATGTCTCACGGCGCCCTGTCGGCCTGCGGACTCCTGGCGGGCGCTTCGTTCGACCTGTGACTGCCTCGTGCGAGGCGGTCTGGCCCCCTGTTCGGGCGTTGATCGCGCGAGTACGGTCCGGCTCGTGGGAGGCGCGGCTGCTTTTTTCGATCTGGATCGCACGCTGTTGCGGGGGGCGAGCGGGCCCGTCATCGGCGATGCGCTGAAGCAGGTCGGGCTGATGCGGGATCGCAGCCTTCCCGGCGAGGCGCTCGTCTACCGCTTGTTCAACCTCGTCGGTGAGAGTCGCCCGACGATGCAGCTGGCTCGTCAGGCAGCTCGCTTCGCCCAAGGATGGGATCGATCGGTCGCCCAGGAGGCGGGCCGCATCGCGGCGGAGACACTCGCGGGAGCGGTGCAGCCCCTGGCCGCGCCGCTCATCGAGGAGCACCACTCCGCCGGTCGCCAGGTCGTGCTCGCCACGACGACGCCGTACGACTTGGTGAAGCCGCTGGCCGATGCGCTCGGCCTCGATGCGGTGGTCGCGACGCGCTATGGCGAGAACGACGGCAAGTACGACGGCACCATCGACGGTGAGTTCGTCTGGGGCAAGGGCAAGTTGCGCGCTGTGCAGGCGTGGGCGCGTGACAACGACGTGTCGATGGACGAGTCGTACGCGTACTCGGACAGCTGGTTCGACGTGCCGCTGTTGAGCGCGGTCGGTAAGCCGTTCGCGGTGAATCCCGACCCGCGCTTGATGGTGCGAGCCGCGTTGCGACGCTGGCCGATCCTGCATCTCGACGTTCCCGCCGGTGTGCCGAAGGTTCTGGGCATCGAACCGCAGCAGGTCGTCATGGCGGCGGCGCATCCACTGCTCGTGCCCTACGCCCGCTTCGACATCGCCGGGACGGAACGCATCCCCGAAACCGGTGGCGCGATCATCGTCGGCAACCACCGCAGTTACTTCGACCCGATGGCGATGGGGATGGCACTGTCGAAGCGTGGACGTCCGGTGCGCTTCCTCGGCAAGAAGGAAGTGTTCGATGCGCCGGTCATCGGTCCCGCGGCGAAGGCGTTCGGCGGCATCCGCGTCGATCGCGGCACGGGATCGGACGAACCGCTCCTCGCGGCGGCCGACGCGCTGAAAGCCGGTCAGATCGTGGCGCTGATGCCGCAGGGAACGATCCCGCGGGGCCCTGCCTTCTTCGATCCCGAGTTGAAAGGCCGCTGGGGTGCGGCGCGGCTCGCGCAGATGACGGGCGTGCCCGTGATCCCGGTCGGGATGTGGGGCACCGAGCGCGTATGGCCGCGCAGCAGCAAGGTGCCGAACCTCCTCAACGTCACGAACCCGCCGCTGATCACGATTCGCGTCGGTGAGCCCGTCGAGCTGAAGGGCGACGATCTCGACGACGACACCAAGGCGATCATGCAGGCGATCGTCGATCTGCTCCCGCCCGAGGCACGCGTGAAGCGCACACCGACGCGTGAGGAGCTCGCGGCGACGTATCCGTCCGGGAAGATCCCGGACGACGTCGACGCCGACCACGAGGCCAGCCGGCGGCCCGGCACCGACTGAGCAACCGAGAGCAACGAGCAGGCAGCAGAAAGGGCGGGGGCCAATGTCAGATCCGATGGCGATGGCGAACGCAATGATGGCGTTCCAGCGGCAGGCGGGCGAGGAGATACGCGCCTGCAAGGAAGCGCTCGCGGCTGAGGGGCGAGCGTTCTCGCCCGAGATCGAGGCAGAGATCGCCACCCAGGCCGCGGCGCATCCGTTTCCCGAGAGTTATGACCCCAACGCGACGCCCTCGGCCGATCTCGTCGCCGAGAGTGAAGCCGTTGCGAAGCGCGCGATGGAGGCCGTGTACCCGGAGAACGGGTTCCCGCCCGACGATCCGCGTCTCGCGCCGATCGAGGGCGTCTCGATCGCTCTGTACGCGATCGCGGCGAAGACGATCGGTTGGTCGACCGACGAGCAGTTCATCGCCAAGATCGTCGGCGCGCTGGGCATCGACCCAGCCGCATGGACTGGGGTCGCGCAGCAGTGGCGCGACCGCATCGTGCCGGACATCGTCCTGTCCACCTACTACGGCCAGTTGTTCGTCGCCGCCTGATCGAGGGAGCTCAGTCGCCGGTGGAGCCGTCGATGCACTCGCGGAGCAGGTCCGCGTGCCCGTTGTGGCGGGCGTACTCCTCGATCATGTGCACGAGGATCCATCGCATCGACACGGGCCCACGGCCGCCTGAACGCTCGACCGCGCCGTTCTCGTCGAGGTTCGTCGCACCGTCTTCCACTTCGCGTGAGCGTTCGAGCGTCTCGTGGAACATCGCCATCTCTTCGGCGACCTTCGACGGATCGATGTTGTCGAAGTCACCGTCGGGATCGTCGTCGCTGTAGTAGATCGGCGGCGTGGTCTCACCGGCGAAGATGCGCAGGAACCAGTTGCGCTCGACCTCCGTCATGTGACGGATGAGTCCTTGCAACGTGATCGTCGACGGCGGGACCGACCGCTCGGCGAGTTGTTCCGGCGTGAGCCCGTCGCACTTCATCAAGAGCGTCTCGCGGTGGTACTCGAGCCAGGCGCGCAACATGTCGCGCTCGTCGAGGCCGGTGAACGGCGGATCGACACGCGTCATCGGACGGCTCCCGCGACTCGTTCGACGACCGGTCGCCATCGATCGAGCGCACCCACGTCGAGTCCAACGACCTTCGCCGCTTCGTCGCAGCGACGTAGTGCGAGTGCGTCGTGCAGATGTGGGTCTGCGTCGAGCTCCGAGCGCTCCTCGTCGGACAACGCGCCGCCTTGGCGGGCGAGGCTGACACGGCTGCCGCTGCTGAGTGCAGTGCGGTAGTCGGGATCGAGGGTGACGAGGTAGCGCTTGGCCGGAACGTGCAGCTCCACCAGGGCCGCCACCCGCGTGCCGAGCAACTCGCGCACCGCATCGGCGGCGATCACACCGTGACGCGCGGATTCGCCGGGTGCGATGCGATGGCCGATGTCGTGCACGAGCCCGGCGACGTGCAGTTCGGGGTCGTCAGGGAAGTCGCCCGCCAACAACGTGGCGCACTGAAGGCTGTGGTCGAGCACTGGTATCGGATCGCCGTCGTCGCCGAGGGAGTCGTAGAACCCCGCGCAGCTCTCCAGCAGCGCGAACAGCTCGTCGACGTTCACCCGGTCTGCTTCTGCCGGATGATGTTGAGGGCGCTGCCGGCTTTGAACCATTCGATCTGTTCGGGGCTGAAGGTTTGGGTGCAGTCGAAGTCGATGGTGGTGCCGTCGGGTTTGGTGATCCGGCAGCGCACGGGCTGGTCCGGGGCCAGGTCGGCCAGTCCCACCACGCTGATGCGGTCGTCTTGGCCGATCTGGTCGTAGGTGCCGCGGTCGGCGAAGGTCAGGGGCAGTAGGCCTTGTTTCTTGAGGTTGGTTTCGTGGATTCGGGCGAAGGAGCGGGCGAAGATCACCACCCCGCCCCGGAACCGGGGTTCCATCGCTGCGTGTTCGCGGGAGGAGCCTTCGCCGTAGTTCTCGTCGCCGACCGCACACCAGCGCACCCCGGACTCGCCGAGGTGTTTGGCG
>DASUCS010000037.1:0-2404 GCA_036275935.1 Acidimicrobiales bacterium | reverse complement strand
TCCTCGAGTACGACACACCCACTCAGCACATCGGACGGGGCTCGTACCACGGCCAGACGACGATCACGCCGTCGTTGGCCAACGATGGTGTGACCATCGATTCCAGCAACATCGAGAACGAGCTGGTGGCCCAGCTCGACGCCGGGGCGCTTCCCGCGCCGCAGACCGATGCCGGCGGCAACGTCAACACCCTCTACGCCCTGTTCTTTCCGCAGGGCAAGACGCTCACCGACGGGGCCAGCGTCGGCGGCGTCGGGTTCTGCGGCTACCACGGAGCGGTCTCGTACAAGTCGATGATCGTTCCCTACGCCGTGCTGCCCGACTTCGACGATCCGGGCTATGCCAACGGCTGCGGAAGCGACGCTGATGCGTTCAACAACTTCACCTCGACGGTCGCGCACGAGCTGATCGAAGCCGTCACAGATCCCGGCGTGAGCCTGGCGACCGGTGACGGCCCGCCCCTCGGTTGGTACGACAATGGCAAGGGCATCGGCGGCGAGAGCAACGGGGGCGAGATCGCCGATCTCTGCGACACGCAAGGACCGCTCACCGGCGGTGACGGCGCGACCTACATCGTGCAGGCGGAGTTCAACAACGCGACGAACCTCTGCACCATCGTGCCACCGGACGGCTACGCGGCCGCGTGCATCAACGCGTCCACCAATGGCTTCGCTGACGCCGGACTCGCGGCCGACTGCCTGAAGGAGTACGGCATCTCGCTCGGCAAGGCCGACGGGACCTTCGGCGAGGAGGACCCACTCATTCGCAGCCAGGTCTCCAGCCTCCTCGCGCGACTTCTCCAAGTCGCGGGCGTCACGCTGTCCCAGACGCACACGTTCCCCGACGTGAATCCCGACACGGTGCCGAACGCACAGGTGCGCACCGAGATCGAACAGCTCGCGGGGTCCGGCATCATCGCCGGCTTCCCCGACGGGACGTTCGGACCCACCACGAACCTGACGGTCGCGCAGGCCGCCACGCTCGTGATCCGCACGCTGCAGCTGATCCACTCGTCGCACGCGAACGCCCCCGCGCTCACCGACCAAGGCAGCACCTCGGCCAACTACGTGAGCGCGATCGTCCAAGGCATTCTCGACACGGTCGCGGCGGACAATGGCGGCACGGCGTATCCCCGACAGCCATCGGACACCACCAAGCGAGGATCGCTGGCCGACATGCTCGCCCAGTCACTCCAGAGGTTGGTGACGGCGGACGTCATTGCGCAGCACTAGTGACATGAGTCGGTGAGCTCGAACGATCGCGCCGTGCGGGCGCGCGCACTGTGGCAGTACGGCGAGCCGGTGCACGCCGTCACGTACTTCGCTCCCGAGACGCAGGCGGAAACCGACGCTCTCGGCCTCAAGGGCGGATGGATGAGCTACTTCGGTTGCCGGGCCGCACCCTTGGGCGCGGTGGCGGCGCCGGTGGTGAGCGCGCTCTTCTACAACTTCCACCCGCAGATGGTGGCCCGCGCGATTCCGGATGCGTGGAGCTACGCGTCACCGTCGGCGTTGCTCGATGCCCGCCTCACGGCAGTGGACCACGCCTTGCGGCGAGTGCTCGGTGACGAGATCATCACCTCGGCGTCGGTCGAGCGCGCGGCGGAGCTCGCCGCCACTGCCGTCGCCGCGTGCAACATGGCCGGGCGTCCGCTGGGTGCCGCGAATCAAGCCGTGCCCGAACCCGACGAGCCGCACCTGCGTCTGTGGCAAGCGCTGTGCGCAGTTCGTGAACACCGCGGCGACGGGCACGTGGCGCGGTTGGTCGACGCGGACGTCGCACCGTCGGAGGCACTCGTGCTCCAGGTGGCCACGGGACGATCTCCCGAGACCGGGATGCGGACACGGCGCGGCTGGTCGGAGGACGAATGGGCAACTGCAGTCGACGCGGTACGGCAACGCGGCCTCGTCGACGACGATGTCCACATCACACCCGCCGGCACGGAGCTCCGCCAGAGCATCGAGGAGGGTACGGACAGGGTTGCCGCACCGATCGTGGATGGGATCGGCGACGACGGCGCCGACGAGCTCATCTCATTGCTGCGGCCGCTCGCCGAGCGGGTGATGTCGGCCGAGGCCGTGCCCGCCCACAACAACATGGGCGTTCCCTGGCCCCCGCGTTGATCAGCGGGGTGGTCCGTCGTTGATGCGGCCGGCCAGCTCCGACACCCAGTCGCCCACCGGCCACGCGCCTTCGACCAACCACGTCACCCCGACGGCTTCGAATTCGGCGACCGACGGACCCGGCGTGCGAGCCGCGAACAGATCCCAGCCGTCCGGTCGCTCGGCGCCGTCGACGTACCGCGCGATGTCGTCGGGTCCGAGGAACGAGTCGTGCCCGATCGGGAAGAAGCCGTCCCATCGCAGCGCGCGCTGCAACGGTGCGCGGTTGTAGGCAACACCGG
>DASUCS010000036.1:0-16887 GCA_036275935.1 Acidimicrobiales bacterium | reverse complement strand
GTCGTGCTCGAGGAACTCGCGCACCGCCTCGACGAGCTCTTCACTGGTCGGTCGGCCGTGTAGCCCGGGGTGCTCGCTCATGGCAGCAGCCGCAACAGGTCGTACTCCTGCTCGCACACCCGCCGCCCGATCGCCGCCAGCTCGACCGACCGGGAGAACCCGCCGAGATGGGCGGACGCCTGCATGATGCAGATGACGCCCCACTTCAACGTGCCGAGCACCTCCCACCAGTGCACCGCTTCAGGGTCGACCTCGAAACCCGACGCCGCGCCGTACGCGCCGAACAGCTCGCCGTACTCGCCGAACCCTCCGACCGGCTTGGAACCGCCGAAGCGCCACGCCTTCACGCACAGCCACCCGAGATCCTCCATCGGGTCGCCGAGGTGCGAGATCTCCCAGTCGAGCACCGCAGCGAGGCCCGACGAGTTCACGATGAAGTTCCCGTGACGGAAGTCGCCGTGCACCACCGACACGCGCGTCGAAGGCGGCCGGTTCGCCTCCAGCCACCGGAAGCCCAGCTCGAACGCGGGGTGAGGCTCCTTGAACATGTCGAGCACGCTGCGGTACTGCTCGATCGGGTCCTGACGTTCGAGCTCCGGCGCGGCATCGAGGGGGATGCGATGGATCGCGGCGAGCGCCTCTCCGCACTGCGCCGCCAGCTTCGGCCGCACCGCGGCCCACTCGTCGTCGCGCAGGATCTTGCGCGCGATCGTCTCCCCCGCAACGGCGTCGCTGATGATGAACGGCCGCACGTCGTCGTCCCGCTCGGTTCCGTCGTAGCGCAGACGAGCAACCGGCACGCCCGCAACGGCGGCCGCCTTCAGCAGCTTCGCCTCGTTGCGCATCGCCGCGGACGACCCGACCGCGCCACCCGGACGCTGCTGCTGGACGATCAACGGCTCACCGTTGTGCTCGAACGCCCAGGTCTCCCGCGACGCACCGCCCGACAGGCGGCGCAGGTTCGTGATCTCCCCGCCCCCGAGGGCGGACTGGAGGAGCTCTTTCACCGCGGCGTCCGACGTCGAGGCGTGACCCGCCGAACCGGCGCGCCGCCCGCGTCCGACTCGTCGCTGATCTCACCCACGAGTTGCTCGAGCACGTCTTCGAGCGTCGCCAATCCGCACACGTGCCGATCTTGGTCGACGACCACGCCGACGTGCGTCCTCGAGCGCCGCATCGCGACCAGCACCTCGTCGAGCGGCCGATCGTCGGGAAGGATCAACACCCGCCGGATCCGAGCCAGCGGAAGCGCTCGGTCCCTCGCCTCCGCGGGGACTGTCAACAGATCCTTCGCGTGCACGAACCCGACGACGTCGTCGAGGTCGCGACCGACGACGAGCAAACGGGTGTGGCCGGTCTCCACGATCACGTCTTCGGCGCTGGCAACGGTCGCGTCACGTGCGACCCAGGTGATCGCGTCACGTGGGACCATCACATCGCGGACCGGACGCTCGCCGAAGTCCAGCGCACCCGACAAGAGATCGTGCGCCATCTCCTCGATGAGTCCTTCTTCTCTCGACGCCGCCAGCATCGACGCGAGCTCGTCCGCGGTCGGGACCGTCGCGAGATCCGAACGCGGCTCGGTCCCGAGCAGACGGGTGCCAGCGTTGCCGAGCCAACCCAAGACCCGGATGATGGGACGGAAGACCGCGACGTAGACGCGGTTCGGGATGGCGACGCTGGTCAGCACGCGCTCCGGGTCGGCGAGGGCGACGTACTTCGGGACCATCTCGCCGATCACCATGTGGAAGAACACGACGATGGCCAGGCCGACGAGCAGCGCGATCGTGTCGCTCACGCCGTTCGGCACACCGAGGGCTCCGAGCAGGTTGTCGAGCGCGTCCGCCACGAGCGGCTCCGCGACAGCGCCGAGTCCGAGCGACGCCATCGTCACGCCGAGCTGCGACGAGGCCAGTTGCAACGGCAGCTCGTTGGCCGCCTCGAACGCGAGCCGGCCGCTGAGCGATCCTTCGTCGGCGAGCCCTTCGAGCTTCGTCCGCCGGCTGGCGATGAGCGCGAACTCCTTGGCGACGAAGAACGCGTTCGCGGCGAGCAACGCGACGACGGCGACGATCTGCCAGCCGATCATCCCGCCACCTTCGAGCGTCGGGGCGCGGTCAGACGCACGAGGGCGATGCGGCGACGGTCCATCTCGACCACCGAGATCCACCAGCCCTCGTGGAAGAAGCCGTCGCCCGCGGCGGGAATGCGGCCGAGTCGATCGAGCACGAACCCGGCGAGCGTCTCGTACTCACCGTCCGGGATCTCGAGCCCGCACGCCTCCGCCACCTCATCGGGGTGCGACGTCCCGGGGAGCTCGTACGTGCCGTGCGGCAACACGGTGGTGAGCCGGGGCGCGTCACGGTCGTACTCGTCAGCGATGTCGCCGACGATCTCTTCGAGGACGTCCTCGAGCGTGATGATCCCGGCCGTACCGCCGTACTCGTCGACGACGATCGCCATGTGCCCCCCGGTGCGGAGCTCGACGAGCAGCGACGCGAGATCGCGGCTCTCGGGCGCGACGAACGGCTCCGTCATGACCTCGGCCACGGTGGCGATCGCGCGAGCGCCGGGCTCGATGCGATACACGTCCTTCACGTGCACGACGCCGACGATGTCGTCCAGGTCGACGCCGCACACGGGAAACCGGCTGAAGCCGGTCTCCAGCGACCGAGCGATGAGTGTCCCGATGCTGTCGTCGGGATGGACGTGGGCGACATCGACACGCGGGATGAGGGCATCGGCTGCGGTCTTGTCGTTGAAGCGCAGCGTGCGCGTCAGCAACGTGAACGCCTCCGGATCGAGGTTGCCCTCCTCGCCGGATGACCGGATGAGGAGCTCGAGCTCCTCGAGCGTGCGTACCGAGCCGAGCTCCTCCTGCGGCTCGATGTGCATCTTGGCCACTGTCGCGTTCGCGGCGCGGTTCAGGACGCGGAACACGGGCCCGAAGACCGCGGCGTAGACGAGCATCGGGCGTCCGATTGCGAGCGAGACGCGCTCGGCACGGGCGATGGCGATGTTCTTCGGGATCAGCTCGCCGATGACCATCGAGCCGACCGTCACGAGCGCGAACCCGAGGATCAGGGCGAACCGGTCGCCCACGATCGGCTCCAGCACTGCGCCCGCCACGGGTTCGGCGATGAATCCGAGCACGAGCGAGCCGACGGTGACACCGAGCTGCGTGCCGGACAGATAGAAGGCCAGCCGGTGCACGATCCGATCGACCGCTTTGGCCGAACTGCGTCCTTCGTTCGCCAAACGTTCGATGCGGTTCCGATCGACGGCGACGAACGAGAACTCCGCGGCCACGAAGAACCCGGTCAGCACGATGAGAAGCAGGACGGCGAGCAGGCCCAGCGCGGTTGCGATGGCTGAAGGCTATTGCGGCGCGGACGCCGAACAGAACCACTCGTGACGGCCACCAGGACTCGCGTGGCCGTCGGCGCCGGCGCACTCACCATGGTGGCGCTGTGCTTCGCCAACGGTCTGCAGCAGGGCATCGACCAGAGCCAGTCGCAGGCGATCGAGAGCCTGAAGGCGGCCTTCTCGGTCACCGACTTCCAGATCGGGTTGATCCGGGTGGCGACGGGTGCGGCCGGCGCGCTCGGTGCGCTGCTCATCGCGCGCCTGTGCCGCGACCGCGCTCGCACCAGGGTGCTCGCCGGGATGTTCACCGTGTGGGCCGCGCTGCTGGCGGTGACCGGCTTCGCGACGCAGTTCGCTGTGTTCATCCTGTTCCGTGCGCTGACGGCGCCGACTGAAGCGACCGACCCAGCGGCGCTGCCTCTCATCGCCGACTGGTGGCCGGCCGAGCAACGCGCCGGGAAGGTGAGCATCTTCCAGGCGGGCGCCGGCGTCGGCGCGTTCGTCGGGCTGATCCTGTCGGGTCCGCTGGTCGACGCCTACGGCTGGCGCGCCGCGTTCTGGATGTGGGTGCCGATCGGTCTCGTCGGCGCTGCGCTCATCTACTCACGATCCGAGCCGCGCCGCGGCGTCCAGGATGTGGCGTTCCGCGACACGCTGGCCGAGCTCGAAGGCGAGACGCTGCGCCTCCACGAGCGCGACGCGCAGCTGCACCCTGTCCCTGTGGCGAGGGGCTGGGAGCTCTGGCGGCAGGTGTTCGCACTGCGGAGTTGGAAGCGCGCGGCGTTCGGCATCGGCGTCTCCCAGATCTTCCTCACCGGCATCTCCGTATGGGGCCTGTCGTACTTCAAGCGGACGTTCGATCTGACGAGCACCGGAGCCAGCGCGCTCGCGCCGGTCATCGGCATCGGCACGTTCGCCGGACTCGTCGGCGGCGGCTTCCTCGCCGACCGACTCCTCCGGCGCGGGGTGCTGCGCGCCCGCGTGCACGTGTCGGTGTGGGGTTACCTCGCCGGCGCGGGTGTGTTCGCGGCCGCGTTCACGACCACGAATCTGTGGATCGCAGCGCCGTTGCTGTGCGTCGGCGCCACCCTCACCGCGCTGCCCGCCGGGCCCCAGTTCGCGATGCTGCTCGACGTCACGCCTGTCGCGTTGCGCGAGCAGGCATCGGGCATCTCGAACATCGTCATGGCCGTCGCGTTCCTCGGCGCACCGATCGTGGGCGGACTGTCGACGGTGTTCCACGACAACCTTCGCGTCGCACTCCTGTGCACGACCCCGCTGTACGTTGTCGGGGCCTTGCTGATCGCACTCTGCTTCCGAAGCTACGGCGACGACCTCGCAATGGTGGTTGCAGAGGCGGAGACCGACGTCGCCCTCTCGTGAGGGCACGGTCATGAGCGCACTGCAGCTGAAGCACGTCGGCGTCGTCCGGGACGGATCGACGATCCTGCACGACATCGACTGGACCGTTGGCGACGGCGAACGCTGGATCGTCCTCGGCGCCAACGGCTCCGGCAAGACGACACTCGTGCGCATCGCCTCGCTGTACCTGCATCCGTCGTCCGGTTCGGTCGAGGTGCTCGGCGAGCTGTTGGGACGCGTCGACGTGCGCCGACATCGGCGCCGCATCGGCGTCGTGTCCGCCTCCTTCGCCGATCTGCTGCGGCCGGGACTCACCGCGACGGAGGTCGTCATGACCGCGAAGTTCGCGGCGCTCGAACCGTGGTGGCACACGTATGAGGATGCCGACCGGGCGAAGGCCGTCGAGCTCCTGGGCCGATTCGGTTGCGAGTCACTCGCGGATCATCCGTTCACGACGCTGTCGTCCGGCGAACGGCAACGGGTGCAGCTGGCGCGCACCCTCATGACGGATCCCGGTCTGCTCCTGCTCGACGAGCCGACGGCCGGACTCGATCTCGGCGGCCGCGAAGATCTCGTGCAGCGGCTCGCCGCTCTCGCGCGCGATCCGGCCACACCGGCGACGATCCTGGTCACGCACCACGTGGACGAGATCCCCGCGGGGTACGACCACGTCCTGTTGCTGCGCAGCGGCCGCGTCCTCGGATCGGGACCGATCGACGACGTCCTCACCTCGGACTCACTGTCCGAGTGCTTCGGCCTGGCCGTGACGCTCGAGCGCCGCGGCGGGAGATGGTCAGCCTTCGCTCGCTCCTGACACCAGCTCGAGCAACCGCGGCTTCGACCGTTCGATCTCGTCCGTCAGCAGCCGTTCGAGGATCGGGCCCCACAGGCCGCCGCCGTAGTGCAGGCGCATCGTGAGCCGACTGCCGTCTGCCGTTCCGGATACGTCTGCGGACAGGCGCCAGTCGGAATGAGAACGTCCGTCACGCTCCTTGCGCTCGAACACCACCGCGGTTGGCGCGTCGTTGGTCGTGCGCACCATGCGCAAGCGCTTCGACCGAGCGAACGGCCCGAGCTTCCCCCGGAGATCGACGATCCACGCGGGTTCGACGTCGCCATCGGCCACTGCACGCGGGACGATGTCGAGCCACTTCGGATAGGTGCCGAGGTCGGAGACGAGCTGGAACAGCGCCTCCGGCGAGCACGGCGCCTCGAGGTTGGCGGTGACGTCCACTCAGCGTCCTGGGAACACGGCGAGCAAGGTGCCATCTTCCAACTCGAGCGTGATCGGCGTCGACTCGACGACGTTGCTGACGCCGCGACTCGTGCCGGCCGCCAGCGCCTCGTCGCGAAGCGCGTACTTGAGTCCTGTCGTGGTGATGCCATGAGCCTCGCCGCCGATCGCGAGCAACGTCAGCAGCTCCCCCACTTCTGCGTCGAGCCGGGAAACGGGTTCACCGCCTCGCACGACGTGCATCCGGGCCGTTCCCGCAAGCGCGGAGATGCGGCACGGTGCCCACGTCGGCGCGGCGAGCAGCAGCACGTTGGCCAGGAGATGGTCGAGCCGACCCCCACCGACGCCGATCACCAGCAGGTCGGTCGCGCCGGCGTCTCGAGCGGCATGCAGGGCGAGCTCGAGATCGGTTTGGTCCTTCTCCGCGGGGTGTCGCTCGATCCGCGCGCCCTCCGTTTCGGCGCGTTCGAGTCCTGCCGCGGACACGGAGTCCATGTCGCCGATGGCGACGTCGACCTTCAGTTCGAGCGTGTGCGCGAAGTCGATGCCCGAGTCCGCGCCGATGACCATCGCGTCCGACCACGCACTCGGGATCGCGTCGAGATCGCGGTCGCCGCCCGCGACGACGATCGCTCGCATTACCGGCGCAACAGGTCCTTGGCGATGTGCGTGATCTGGATCTCGTCGGTGCCGGCGTAGATCTGGAGGACCTTGGCGTCGCGGGCGAGCTGCTCGACGTGGAACTCCGACATGTAGCCGTTGCCACCGTGGAGCTGCACCGCTTCCATCGCGACCTCGACCGCAGCACGCGCGCTGTACAGCTTCATCGCCGACGCCTCGGCCAGCGTGAGACCACGACCTGCCGCACCCATCTCCATCGTGCGGAAGACCAGGTTCTGCACGTTGAGCCGCGCCACTTCCATCTTCGCGAGCTTCTCCTGGATCAGCTGGAACTCACCGATCGGCTGGCCGAACTGCACGCGGTTCTTCGAGTACTCGATGCAGGTCTCGAGGCACTGCTCGATGATGCCGAGTGCCATCGCGGCAACGCCGCTGCGCTCCATCGAGAAGGTGTCCTTGGCGCCTTCACGACCGCCCGACGGCACGTCCTCGGTCTCCCCCAACAGACGGTCCTTGCCGACGCGCACATCGGTCAGGAACAGCTCACCCGTCGGCGACGAATGCATTCCCATCTTGCGCAGCGGCTTCGACTGCTCGAAGCCCGGCATCCCGCGGTCGAGCACGAAGGACAGGATCTTGCGCTCGGCGGGCGGATTGCCTTCGTCGAGCTTGCAGATGAACACGGTCGTGTCGGCGTAGGGACCGTTGGTGATGAAGGTCTTCGACCCGTTGAGGAGGTACTCGTCACCGTCGCGGCGCGCCGTCGACTTCATGGACCCGAACGCGTCCGATCCGGAGTTCGGTTCGGTGATCGCCCATGCGCCGATCTTGTCCAACGTGAGGAGATCGAGCGCCCACCTCTCCTTCTGAGCGATCGTGCCGCGGCTCATGATCGCCGCGGACGTGAGCCCCATCGACACGCCCATCGCCGTGACCATGCCCGGGCAGTGCCGGCACAGCTCGATGATCGGGATCATCGTGATGCCCGCGCCCCCACCGCCGCCGTCGCCCTCGTCCCGGCTGCGCTTCTCCCCTGACTTCTCCGCTTCGATGCGGCGCTTGAAGCCCTCTCGCGCCATGGCATCCATCCCAAAGGTGGCGAAGAGCTTGCGCAGGAGGTCGTAGGGCGGCAGGTCGCCGTGCTCGAGCTCGTCCCGCTTGGGCACGATCTCCGCCTCGACGAACTGGCGGACTGCGTCCCGGATCATCTTGTGCTCTTCGGACCATTCGAACATGGCCCTAGACGGTAGAGGTGGGCGGTTCCTCTCCGAGAATCCGGTACAGCGCGTCGACCTTCGCCTCCAGCTCGTCGACGCGAGCTTCGAGGGAGGAGCGTGCGGCGGTGGGAGCCGGCGCGGCCGCGGACGCCGGTGCTTCTTCCTGCGTGAACACGTGCGTCCATCGCCCTTCCCGCTCGCCGGACCGGCGATCGAGCGCGCGGGCGAGCGGCTCGTCGCGCCGCGTGAGGCCTTCGAGCGTGGCGATCACTTCCTCGGCGCTGTCGAACGAGTGGAGCCGCTCGGTGCGACTGCGGATCTCGTTGACGGTCTGCGCGCCGCGAACGAAAAGGACCGACAGCACCGCGGCCTCGGTCGGAAGAAGCGCGAGGCGTTCGTCGATCACCTGGCGGTACTTCGTCGTGCGTTCGCCGTGGGAGGGATGCACGAACCGCACGAAGCCGATGTCCTTGAGCGAGTCGACCGTGCGCTGCACAGTCGACGCGTCGTACGACACGACCGGGAACCGGTTCGAGCTCTGGTTGCACGCCGTGACGAGCCCGTTCAGCGTCATCGGGTAGCTGTCGGGGACCGTGCGTTCCTTCTCGAGCAGGCAACCGAGCACGCGCACCTGCTCGGCATCGAGTTCGATCATGCAGAAGAGTCTGGCGCGCGCTCGGGTTGTTCCTGTTTGCGGCCCCACGGATCCTCTTCCACCTTGGGAAGCGCGTGGCCGTCGAGGTCGTACTCGATGCCGTCGTGGCGCTCGAGTGCTTCGTACGGGCTCTCTTCGAGCACGGACCAGGGATCGTCGCTCACCTTCTGGCGGAATTCTGCGAGCTCGAGCTCGCCCTTCATGCGGTCGACCGGGTCATCGCCGGGCGCGAGCGGTCGACCTCGATCGTCGACGAAGGTCGACGGATACAGGTCCCAGACGACCTTCGGGATGTGCTGCACGAACTCCTCGGCGATGTGCAACAGGCCGGGCATGTACTTGGGCGGGACCGGATCGCTCCACACGAGCAGCCATCGGCCCTTCAACTCGAAGCTGAGTTGGCCGCCCGTCCCGAGCAGGAACTCGAGCATCTGCGGGTCGATCAGCGCGCTGGCGAACTTGCGATCACTGCAGTGCACGGCGAAGAGGCGGTTGAACTCCTCCGACTCGAAGTCGATGTCGCCACCGTTGATCGCGCTGAACACCTTGTCGAGCATGCCTTCGCGCCAGATCGTGATGTCGGGCCACGCCGAGCCCACGAGCGCGAGGGCACACGACGAGCGGTGGTTGGTCTTCGTGACCCGCCCGTACTCGTCCCGGTGCTCGTCCCAGTAGGTGAAGTCGAACACGCGGTACGAGTGACCGTCGTCGGCGTCGCGCCACATGACGTTCGTGGCCTCACGACCGTCACCCTTGCGGAACAGTTGGAACGCGATGCGGGTGCAGTCGAACGGGTCGACGCCGTCGAATCGCAAGCCGACCTTCGCCGCGATCGAAGCCGCGTCCGCGCTGCGCTGGGCTCGGCGAGCCGCGGCGATGCCTCCGATCGCCAGCACCACCAGCCACACCGCCACGACGACGACCGACGCACTCATCGATCTTCAATCGGCAGCCGCAGCCCTCATTTCCAGTCGTAGGTGACGCCGGTCTCCTTCTCGGAGACGTCCCACAGCCGACGGGCGTCCGCGTCGTTCTGGGCACGGTGCGTCATGCCGACCTTCTTCGGGCTGCCGTGCATCTCGAACAGTCCGCTCGGCCCGTAGTAGTCCCCGCTCTGCACGTTCGGCATGGTCGCCGCGTAGAGCTGGGGCCATGCGCCCTGCGCGTCGGACTGAGCGAAGACCCGGTTGCCGAGATCCATCGTGCGGGCCCCAATGCGACTGCCGGTCATCTCGGCGCCGCGGGACTGGAGGTGGGTCGACGCGTAACCGGGATGCGCCGCCATCGAACGCAGCGGCGAACCGTGCTCCTTGGAGCGGCGCGCCAGCTCACGCATGAAGAGAAGGTTGGCGAGCTTGGACTGCCCGTAGGCCGGCCACTTCGAGTAGTGCGTCCGCGCCTGCAGGTCGTCCCATTGCATCTTGCCGATGCGGTGCGCCTGCGACGAGGTCGTCACCACTCGAGGCTCGGTTCCCGCGAGCAACAGCGGGAGCAGGCGTCCCGTGAGCGCGAAGTGCCCGAGGTGGTTCGTTCCGAACTGCATCTCGAAGTCGTCCGCCGTGCGCTGAAGCGGGATGGCCATGACGCCGGCGTTGTTCATGAGCACGTCGAGGCGGTCGACGCGCGTCGCCACATGGTCGGCGGCGGCTTCGACCGACGAGAGATCCGACAAGTCGAGCGACACGACCTCGGGGGCTGCCGTCGTCGCGCACGCCTCGACCGCCTCGAGAGCCGCGGCAGCCTTCTGCGCGTTGCGGCACGCCAGCAGGACACGTGCTCCCTTGCGCGCCAACGCCTCCGCAGATCGCAGTCCGAGCCCGCTGTTCGCACCGGTGATGAGCACGATGCGACCGTGCTGGTCGGGGATGTCGGCGTCGGTCCACTTCGTCACGAGTGACAGCATCCCATCGTGCGAACGAGCGATGCCCGAATTCTCACCACCCACGCCGGCAGCCTTCCCCGGCCGAAGGAGCTCGCCGAACTGCACGGTCGGCGCAGCCGCGGCGAGCCGGTGGACGACCTGGCGCTCCGGGACACGATCGAGACCGCGACCGCGGAGGTGATCGCGGCGCAACACTCCGCCGGCGTCGACATCGGCAACGACGGTGAACAGGCCCGGGAGAGCTTCTTCACCTACGTGCAACACCGAATGACCGGTTTCGGCGACGCCAGCCAGCGAGCGATGATGCGCGACCTGTCCGAGCACCCGGACTTCCTGGAGCTCCAGCTGCGCGGTTCCAACGCATCAAGGTGAACCTCTTCGGTGCACCGGCGGCGATCGGCGAGGTCACGTACCGCGGCACTGCCGAGGTCGACGCAGAGTGCGCGCTCGTCGCCGGCGCGCCCTTCGTCGAGACGTTCATGACCGCCGCGTCACCGGGCATCGTCGCGTCGGCGATGCAGAACCGCCACTACCCCTCGATAGAGGAGTACGTGCACGCCCTGGGTGCCGCGCTGTCGACGGAGTACCACGCCATCGTCGATCGCGGGTTGTTGCTCCAGATCGATGCTCCCGACCTTGCGATGGAGCGGCACACCTTGTTCGCCGATCGACCGCTCGAGGACTTCCTCGGGTGGATCGACATGGTCGTCGCGGCGATCAACGCCGCGCTCGAGGGCATCGATCGCTCGCGGATCCGGTTGCACGTCTGCTGGGGCAACTACGAAGGGCCGCACGATCACGACGTTCCACTCGACGCGATCATCGATCACGTCTACGAGGCGCGTGTCGGCGCGTTCCTCTTCTCGATGGCGAATCCGCGCCACGAGCACGAGTACAAGGTGTTCTCGCGTCATCCCCTGCCGACCGGCACGTCGCTCGTCGCCGGCGTCGTCGACACGACGAACAACTACGTGGAGCATCCCGAGGTGATCGCAGACCGGCTCGAACGCGTCGCCGGCGCCGTCGGCGACCCGCACCGCATCATCGCCGGCACCGACTGCGGATTCGACACCTCCGCTGGGCTCGGCGACGTGGCCCCTTCACTGGTGTGGGCCAAGTTCCGGTCGATGCGCGAGGGGGCCGACCTCGCGACGACACGTCTGTTCTGAGAGGTCGATCAGCGCACGCCGGCTGCGGCCAGCGCGGCGATGTCCATCTGCACGGATGCGAGGGTCCCCGTCACGATGTACGACGTCGTTCGCGTCGTGCCCGCGGGGAAGTTGCCGATGCGCAGAGCTCGAATCTTGACGGTGCCCACATCGGTGGCGCCGCCGGAGCCCTGGCCGGTGTGGAAGTCGTGCGCCGTGAACCGGGTGATCGTGCCACCCGCCGACGTCGTCGCCGCGTAGATCGCGAACGCGTGCGACCCGTCGGCATCGCTGGCGATCACCGCACCCCGACCGGACGCCGGCGTCCAGTCGAGACCCTTCTTGTCGAACGGCTTCGGTTCGACCCGTTCGAGCACTCCGGACGTGGCGTCGAGGGTGAAGAGATGGTTGAACTCGTTGCGTAGGTAGGCCGTGGGCGCCTCGAGGTCACCGTCCTTCGCGGCAGCCGGGAGCGTGAGGATCGTGTCGTAGCGGGCGACGTTCGGACGTCCTCCGAATGCGAGCTCGAGCTCCTTGCCCAAGCGGACGTCGGGATAGATGACCGGATGCGTGGTGCCGGCACGAGAGTCGACGCGTGGTGGTGACCACTCGAGCGGGACGCTGAGCGTCGACTGGCGCGCACCGTCGACGCGTCCACTGGCAAGCGGTGCCTGATGCCGAAGCGCCACAGCGATGCGCGAGTCGGCGAAGCGGTCGCCGGCTTCGGTCGGGTTGAGCTTGCGCCCGTCGGCACTCCGGATGAAGAAAGAGGCCTGCATCTCGCGGCCGAGGTCGTAGTGGTTCACGAACTGGGTTCCAGAGCTGTCCGTCCACTCCCAGATCGCGCCACCGGCCGCGAGGTTCGAGACGACGGTCGTGCCCGCGGCTGAGGTCGACAACGGCCTGTACCACTCGCCGTCGTGCGGGTAGGCGAAGCCGGCCGGAACGCCACCGATGGTGACGGGAGACATCCCGTCGAGCGGGGCGCGCCACAGCCGCGCGCCGCCGAGCGCAGCGACGAGATCCGTCGAGTCGCTTGCGTCGCTCGCGGTGTAGGCGAACACCGGACCGGCGCCGAGCGCGTCCGGCGCTCGCGCGATGTCGAGCATCTCGGTGCGACCCAGCCCGGGAGCAAGCGTGTCGTTCGGCGCCTGGGGGTGCGGCACGGTGGTGGTGACCGATTCCTCGACGACCGCGTCGTGCGTGTTGGCGTCGGTGTCGTCGTCGGCTGGCGGTGAGGACGTTGTGCGCTCGCTCGCGGCGCTGCTCGAGGCGAGCGGTGCCGCGGGCAAGGCAATGGCAGCCGGTCCGACGACGTCGACGCCGACACTGGCGTTCGAGCGCGCACCGAGCGCGGCGAAGTCCAGGACGATCGTGAACACCGCCGCGAGTGCGATCGCGATGCACCAGACGCGCATCGAGCCGCGCCGCGCCATCCAGTCCTGCCCACGCGTGCCCACGGAGGCTCAAAGTACCGAGTCTTCGCAGGATGTCCAGTCGGGCAATTCCCGACGTACTGCGCGTTTCGCGCGTCGTTCCGATCGTCAGGCAGGGCGGACGTCGAAGGGCGCGATCCAGGACTCGTCGCGCTCGCCATCGATGTCGAGATGCCACACGTAGCGCTGCCCGGGCGGCAGAGCGAGGGGCCCGAAGGTGATCGCCAGCGGCATGCGCAGGTCGCTCCCCTCCCGCAGCCCCTCGGGCCGATTGACGTTGAAGTCGCCCCCCACTCCGACGTGGTTGGTGGCACCGATCGGTGTGACCGGACGCCCGTCTGCGTCCACGAGCGTGAGATCGAAGTGGTGCGATCGGCCGGTCGCGTCCCACGGGACGTCGATCAGCAGGGCGATCGCGAACGGGGCCGCTTGCGGCCCGATCACGTTCCATCCCGCGCCGAGCATGTTGAGCTTTCCGTCGCTGGCCTGGGCCGCGTCGCACAGCAGGATGGTGGCCTTCATCGGTCGAGTATCGCACCGGCGAGCGGAGGGGCCGTTTCGTAGGCTCCGCGCCCATGACTGGTCCGATGGAGGGGATCCGAGTCGTCGAGGTCGGGCTCTGGGTCGCGGGCCCCTCGGCGGCCGCCGTGCTCGGTGACTGGGGTGCGGACGTGATCAAGATCGAGCCTCCGAACGGTGACCCGTTCCGCGGCCTGCTGTCGGCCTTCGGTGGCGACGGCTCCAGCCCGCCCTTCGAGCTCGACAACCGGAACAAGCGCAGCGTCGGCCTCGACCTGTCGACGGACGACGGACGGCGCGTCGCCGCGCAGCTCGTCGATCACGCGGATGTGTTCGTGACCAACGCGCGCATGGTGGCATTGGAACGCGCCGGACTGGACTACGAGAGCGTGTCGGCACGCAACCCGCGGCTCGTGTACGCGTCCGTCAGCGGGTACGGCACCGAGGGCGACGAGCGGGATCGTGCCGCGTACGACGTCGGTGCCTTCTGGTCGCGCGCCGGCGTGGCTGCCGCGCTCACACCGGACGGACTCGACCTGCCGTACCAGCGCGGCGGGATGGGCGACCACATGGCCGGCATGGCTGCGGCCGGTGCCGTCGCCGCGGCGCTGCTGGCGCGAGAACGAACGGGCGAAGGACAGCTGGTGTCGACGTCGCTGCTGCGAATCGGCATGTACATGATCGGTTGGGACCTGAGCATGTCGCTGCGGCTCGGCATCCCGACGGTACCGATGAGCGTCAAGGCTCCGCCGAACCCGTTGATCAACGCGTACACGGCGGGCGACGGTCGGCGGTTCTGGATGTTGGGTCTGCAAGCCGATCGCCACTGGCCGGACGTGCTGCGCGCCATCGGACGTCCGGAGTGGGCCGACGATCCTCGGTTCAACACGATCGAGGTGCGATGGGTGAACTCCGCCGAACTGGTGACGGAGCTGTCGGCGGTGTTCGCCACGAAACCGTTGGCCGAGTGGGCGGACATCTTCGACTGCGAAGACGTGTGGTGGGCCCCGGTGCAACACGCGCACGACGTCGTGTCCGATCCCCAGGCGCAGGCGGCCGGTGGCTACGTGTCGGTGCCGACAGCCGACGGCGGTGATCCGGTCACGATGGTGGCGTCGCCCGTCGACTTCCACGGCACTCCATGGGCGCCGCGCTCGATGCCACCCGAGTTCGCGCAGCACACCGAAGAGGTGCTGCTCGAGCTCGGCTACGACTGGGACGAGATCATTCGGTTGAAGGACGCCGGCGCGATTCCGTAGGCAGGCTCGGCACAGTCAGGATCGTTCAGGATCGTGCGAGCGGATTCACCTCGTCGAGGTGGACGAGCTTGTGCGGGTTGCGCACTGCGTAGATGCGCGAGATGCGTCCGTCGGCGACCGTGAGGCTCACCGCCGTGTCGACCTCGCCACCGATCTCGATGCGCACGCCGGGCGATCCGTTGAACCACGCGACCTTCACGTCGAAGTCCGCGGTGCTCGCGGCGCGAGAGAGGAACGACGCAACCGCTCGCGCTCCGACGATGGGACGCAATGCGGCTTGGGCGATGCCACCTCCGTCGGCCACGACGACGACGTCCGGGGCGAGGACATCCAGAAGTCCTTGCATGTCACCGCCTTGCACGGCGGCCAGGAACCGCTCGACGACCTCCTGTTGCTCCGTCGTCGTCACCGCCATGCGCGGCCGTCGTGCCGCGACGTGGTCGCGGGCGCGATGGGCGATCTGGCGGATCGCCGCGGGCGTCTTGTCGAGGGCTTCGGCGATCTCTTCGTACGGCATGTCGAAGACCTCGCGCAGCACGAACACCGCGCGCTCAGCTGGGGCGAGCGTCTCGAGCACGGTCAGCATCGCGATCGACACGTTCTCCGCGAGCTCGACGTCAGCCGCGACATCAGGGCTCGTGAGCAGCGGCTCGGGCAGCCATTCACCGACGTAGTCCTCGCGCCGTCTCGACAGCGAGCGCAGTCGGTTCAGTGCCTGACGCGTGACGATGCGCACGAGGTACGCCCGCGGGTCGCGCACTTGGGCGTGGTCGACGTTCGCCCACCGCAGCCATGTCTCCTGGACGACGTCCTCGGCATCCGACGCCGAGCCGAGCATCTCGTAGGCGACGGTGAACAGCAGGCTGCGGTGGAGCGCGAACGCGTCGTCGGTCATGCGGCTGGTTGTGCCGAGGTCGTCGTTGCGAGCGGAAGCGCGCATGCCTTCGAGAACTCCTGTGACTCGATGCCGAGCGTGGTGTTGCTTCGAGTCGTCATGTTGGCGAACCCGACCCACGCGACGAGCTCCACCATCGCGGCGGCTCCGAGCTGTTCGAGCAGCCGGTCGGAGAGCTCGTCGGTCACGTGCGGTGGCGTCTCGCTCATGGCCTCGGCGAACTCCATGACGTCGCGCTCGAGCGGTGTGAACACATTCGACTCACGCCACCGGGGTACTTGGCTGGCCTTGGCCTCGTCCAGCCCTTCGTTGTGGGCGTGGAAGTAGCCGAAGTCGAGGCACCACGAGCAGCCGATCTGCGCGGCCACGGCCATGTGGGCGAACGACTTCAGGTTGGGATCGAGCTGGTCCCACTTCTGCGCCTTCTGCCCGAGGCTGCTCATCGCCTTGAGGACCGGCCGGTTGTGCCACATCACCTCGGCCGGCTCGGGGATGTCGCCCAGCAGCTTCCGGCTGAACCGTTTGAGGGCGTAGCCGTACAGCCCCGTGATCTCGGCCTTCGGAACCCGTGTGTCGGACATGTCGTGTCTCCTGTCGTTCGGGGGTCGACATGAAGACACCGGTCACCGCCCGCCTGTGACAGGTCCCGCCCTTTTCTCTGCCCTCGCCGGCTGACACCGTCGAGCCGGACGTCGCTGCGTGCCCACATTGGACCGATGACGACGTTCTACGTCGCCGAATGACCACAGAGTTGGCCGCGTGACGTATGTGGTCAACGAGCTACGGAACTCGTCGCCGCGCGGCCACATTGTGATCGCGTCAGCCCCACGCTCGGCACATTCAACGCGTCAGGCGGTACAGGTCGCTGCGGGCTACCGGTCGTGTCGCGTCGCAGATCGGGACGCGCGGTGTCGGCTCCGAGCCGGCCTTTCGTGGCGCGCCTCCAACCGTTGTCTGGTGAACGTTTCGGGGCACCGTTGTGGACGAGCGATTCCGGGCACATTCTCGATCTCGGTTGCAACTGTTCGTGCGGCCAAGGACGCCGTATGCGCACGATCGGGCTGCGCCTTGTCTGCTTTCCGCACTGACCGAGTGGCACGCCTCCCCCCGGGGGGCGACCTCGCAGACCTGCCTGATACCGACGTCGCGGTGGTGAGGACGACAGGGTCTAACGACTCTGGTCTCCATTCCGCGAGGCGGTCATCCTCGTCGCAGGAGAACCATCTGTCATGCGTCGCTTGAGTGTGCTCGCTGTCGTCGCCTTGGTCGCGCTCGGCTGCGCCGACGACACCG
>DASUCS010000035.1:0-4851 GCA_036275935.1 Acidimicrobiales bacterium | reverse complement strand
CCGACGTACATGTAGCCGATGAAGAACCGTCGGATGAACGGATCGTCGACCATCGCGCGCCAGCCGTCGCGGACGCGAACCGGCGGTCCATCGGGCGGTGCATTGCGGGCCGCGGGGATGCGACTCAGCAGCACCGCCGAGATCAGGAAGGACAGGGCATTGATGAGCAATGCCGACCGCGCCCCCACGAATGTCAGGAGCGCGCCGCCGGCGGCGTAACCGAACAGGACGGACATGTCGAACGTCATGCTGGCGAGCGCGACCGCGTCGCCGTAGCGCTCTTCCGGCACGGTGAGCACGGTGAGCGAGTTGCGCGCACCTTCGAATGGGGGCGTCAGACACCCTGCGACGAACGCGAGCACGAGGATCAACCAGACCGGCATGGGGATCGCGAGCGTCGCGAACAGCGCGGCTCGCCCGATGTCGGTCGCGACGATCACCTTCCGTCGCTCGAAGCGATTGGCGTACGTCGTGACGAACTGACCGATCCCGACGTAGGGCAGGACGCTCACCGTGGTCACGAGCGCGGTCAGGAACGTCGAGCCGGTCTGTTCGGCGACGAGCACCGCCAGGGCCAGGCGGCCCGCCCAATCGCCGAGCTCGCTGAAGACCTGTGCGGTCCACAACAGCCTGAAGTCTCGAAAACGCAGCGGCGACACGAGGTTGGAAACGCGCTCCTTCATCCGCGGCCTCGCCAACCAAGCGATGTGTTGCAGTGCTGTTGCGCCCGCACGAGATGTGGGGGCTCTACCAGCAGTTCGGACGCTGCCAGGCCAAATGAGCCATTTGTCCCTCTATCCACGAAGCCTGGCATTCGTTACCCTCACGCTCAATCCGGTGTGGCGACACCGGTGGCGATGCGTACACATACAACAGAGGGAGTACTGCCATGCGTGGCGGCGGCCGTTTCTAGCCGGCGCGTGCATGGGGGCGCAGTATCTGCACTAGTTGGGGCAGTCGGAGGCAACTGGAACGGCATCCGGCCGCGGAGAAGCTGACGTGCAGGGCTGGCGAACCCCACGCGTCCAAAATTCAAAAACGAACTCGCCCACACTCGGCGGGGACGCTCGGATGAGCGACTCTCACGGGTGTGGGCGTGTTCGCGGATAGCCGGAAGTTCTACCCGCCGGTGTCGAGCTGCACCGTGATCTCGATCTCCTCGGCGCCGCGGAGCACCGTGAGCCGCAAGTCCTGGGCGGATTCCATCGCATCGAACAGATCGTCCGCGCTCGACACCGCAGCTCCGTTGACGGTGATGATGAGATCGCCTTCGCGCATCCCGGCGTTGGCCGCGGGCGAACCGTCTTCGACGACGCGGACGAGGAGGCCATCGCGTTCTTCCAGCCCCACGGAGCGCCGTAGCGCGCGAGCGACGTGCGTAGGCGCGAGGCCCACACCGAGACGGGGCCGCGTCCGGGACTGGCCGCTCGACAGCGTGGACAACCGCGACTGGAGCTCGCCGTCGGCCGGAAGCGCCAGATAGAAACCGTCGCCGAGTCGGTTGGTGTTGATGCCGACGACAGCACCGGATGCGGTCAGGACCGGGCTACCCGACGAGCCGCGGGGGAGGGGTGCCGTGTGTTCGAGGCTTCCCTTGATGCGGCGGCCGCGCGGACCTCGAAAAGCGCGTTCGGTCCCGCTGACCATGCCGAACGAAACGCGCTCGCCGCCGGCGGCGGATCTGGTCACGACGAAAACGACGTCGCCGATGGCTGGCGCCCCCTCGGCCCAGCCCACGGCGGGAGCACCAGCGGTGTCGACCCGCAGGACCGCAAGATCGCCGTCCACGTCGGTGGCGGTCACCGATCCGACCGCTCGGCGTCCATCCGCGAACGTCACGAGGGCCTCGTCGCCCCGCAGGTTGTGCGCGTTCGTGGCCACGACCCCGTCGCCCAGGACGACGCCGCAGCCGCGGCCGCCGCCCCGGCCGATGCGCACGACGGACGGCCCGACGTGGGCGACGACCTGCGAAGCGGCGGAAGAAAGCTCGTCGAGCACGGTCATGTCGAATCCCCCCTAGTAGATTGCTAGTTGCAAGTTAGTAGGAGCATCTCCATGACACAACCAATGGCACGGGGTCAGGATGAGGTGATGGCACGCGAGCCACAGAACCCCCGCGCCGATGCCGCCACGGCTCTCGAAGAGGCGGTGGGGCGGGTGGGCGACCGATGGACGCTGCTCTTGGTCAACGCGCTACTCGAGGGACCGCGGCGCTTCAACGAGTTGCTGGACGGCCTCGACGGGCTGGCGCCCAACGTCTTGTCCAAGAGGCTCCGGCACCTCGAACACGAGGGTGTGATCGTGGCGACCGCCTACTCGCAACGTCCGCCCCGCTTCGACTACCGGTTGACGGCGTCGGGAGCGGAGCTCGCGGGGGCGCTGCGGCTGCTCGCGCACTGGGGCGCGGCGCGCGATCCGGACGTGATCGCGGTGCAGCACGACTCGTGCGGAACGCCCGTCGAGCCGAGGTGGTACTGCCCGACCTGCGCTCGAGTGGTCGACAACGAGGAGGCCGGCGAAGTTCGATTCGTGTGACGAATCGCTCGCATCCGGTTTGAACCTCCGCCCCAGGGTTACCGTGGGAAGGCTGTGGACGCCTTGCGCAAGTCCTTCACCCAGGAGATGGGCGAGATCGACTCCAAGGTCGTGCAGCTGTTCGCGCTCGTGACCGAGAGCTTGGCCGCGGCAACTGACTCGTTGCTGTCAGGGGATCGCGACATCGCGATGGGGATCAAGGAGCGCGACAAGATCATCGATGTGATCAACGACGACATCCAGGAAGTCGCAGAGCGCGCGCTCCTCCTGCAGGCGCCCGTAGCGTCGGACCTGCGGTTCCTGCTGTCGGTCCTGCGAATCGTTCCGGAGCTCGAACGCAGCGGCGATCTGGCGGAACACATCGCCAGTCGCGCGGCGCGCGGCCTCGGCGGTGAGCTCACCCCCGCGGTCCGGGGCCTCGTCGAGCGCATGGGCAACCTCGGGGTCTCGATGTGGCGGGCCGCAGCGGACGCGTACGCCGATCGGGACGGCGAGGCGGCTGCGAGGATCGACGAGGTCGACGACGAGCTCGATGCCTTGCACGACGAATTGGCCGGGCTGCTCGAGGGCGGCGAGCTACCGATGAAGCCGGCGTTGGAGATGGCCCTCGTCGCCCGGTTCTACGAGCGGCTGGGCGACCATGCCCTGCACATCTCCGAGCGAGTGAGCTATCTCGCCGGGGTCCGCTGACGCGACAGAATCGCTGTCATGCGATTCCGGCTGCTCCCCACGGACGATCGCTTCTTCGAGTTGTTCAACGACGCATCGGCGAACGCGCTCGAGTGCGCCCGCCAACTTCGTGAGCTTCTCAGCGACGACGCAGGTACCACGCCGCACGACGGCGTCGTGTCGTGTGAGAGGCGAGGCGACGAGCTGACGAAGGAGATCCTGAACCGCCTGAACACGAGCTTCGTGACACCGCTCGATCGCGAGGACATCCACGCGCTCGCCGAGGAGCTGGACGATGTCGTCGACGACATGCTCGCCGTTGCTGCGCGCGTACGGCTGACGGTGCATGGCTCGGCGATTCCCGAGCTGAAGCAACAAGCCGACATCCTCGTGCGCATGGCGGAAGAGAACGTGCTGCTGATGAAGAAGCTTCCCGCGATGAAGGGCACGCAGGAGCACCTCAACACGATCGACTCGATGGAGTCCGAGGGCGATGCGGTCTACCGGCACGCTCTGGGTCGGCTGTTCTCCGGTGAGTACGACGCGCTCGATGTGCTGCGGTGGAAGGACATCATCGAGGCGATGGAAGCCGCGCTCAACACGCTCGAGGACGTCTCGAACGTGGTGGAGTCGATCGTTCTCAAGCACGCCTGACCGTCATCCATGGACATCGCTCTTGTCGCGGTCATCTTGCTCGCGCTTGCCTTCGACTTCTCCAACGGATTCCACGACGCGGCGAACTCGATCGCCACGGTTGTGTCGACCCGTGTGCTCGCGCCCCGTATGGCGGTCGCGTGGGCCGCGTTCTTCAACTTCGTGGCGTTCCTCGTCTTCGGAACGAAGGTCGCGTCGACGATCGCGAACGACGTCGTCGACCCGAACTTCATCTCGATCGCGGTCGTGTTCGCAGGACTGCTCGGCGCGATCGGCTGGAACCTCATCACGTTCTACGTCGGACTTCCGACGAGCTCGTCGCACGCCCTCGTCGGCGGCATCGCGGGTGCGGCGGTCGCCAAGTCGGGTTGGAGCGTGTTGAAGTCGGATGGACTGCGCAAGATCGGCGTGTTCATCGTGCTCTCGCCCCTGATCGGCCTCGCGCTCGCCATGATCCTGACGATCGTGATCATGTGGGCGTTCCATCGAGTCCGAAGAGTGGATCGCCTGAACCGAGGTTTTCGCGTGGGTCAGCTCGTCTCGGCGGCGGCCTTCAGCCTCGGCCACGGGGCGAACGACGCGCAGAAGACGATGGGGGTGATCCTTGCCGTCCTCATCGCCGAGGGTCACCTGTCCAAGGGCGCGGCTGTGCCGCTGTGGGTTGTGCTTGCCGCGCATCTGTCGATCGCGCTCGGCACGATGACCGGCGGTTGGCGGATCGTGAAGACGATGGGCACGAAGATCACGAAGCTGCAGCCCGCGGGGGGCGTGGCCGCGGAGTCGTCAGCGGCCGCCGCGCTGTTCTTCACTTCTGCGCGCGGTATCCCGGTGTCGACGACGCACACCATCACCGGCGGCATCGTCGGCGTCGGTGCCGCCCGGCGGTTGTCCGCGGTTCGGTGGGGCGTCGCGGGTCGCGTGGTGTGGGCCTGGATCCTGACGATCCCGGGTGCATTCGTCATTGCCGCGATGGCGTACGCCGTGGTGGGGTTG
>DASUCS010000034.1:0-3133 GCA_036275935.1 Acidimicrobiales bacterium | reverse complement strand
ACGACGAACTGGGAGCGACGGAACGAACGGCGGACAGTCGACGACGGGGCGGCTGCCTCATCGCAGTCCGTATCCCGGTCGCCGGCGGCAGATGAGCGCCGGGCGATCTCGACGAGGGCAGCGGCGCGGAGCTCTGCCGGTGCGCGCGACTTCGTGTGGAGCTGCTTCACGTCGTCTTGGTCTTGGCGCCACAACTCGTCGTACACGCAGTCGAGCTCGGCCAAGAACTCGGCGGAGTCCTCCAGATCCAACTCGCCATCGAGTCGCTGGCGCCCCTCGAGCATCGGCGACACGTACAAGACGCTCGCCTCCTGCCCGGCCCCGGCGAGCCCTGGCTCGTTGACCAGCAGCCATTTCTGCATGACCAGCGCGAAGTCGTCCGCATCGAAGGTCGTCGCGTGTTCAGCAAGGAGCCGTTCGTCGCGCAGGAATGCCTCGTAGGTCGAAGGCTTGAGCGCTCGCGCCATCACTCGAGCGTGATCGACCGTCACCGAACCAGCGGCGAGGAGTTCGGCGAGCAGCGTCATGTGCCGCAGCTTCTGTGCCAACGACACCCGCGATCCGGCCGTCGCCGAGGCGACGCCGGTGTGATGCACCAGCCAACTCTTCGCGGTCAGCTGCCCATCGACGACGAACGCCTGACGCTGGTTGAACTCTGCCAACACCTCTGCTTCGCGCGCGTCCAGCTGCGCGCGATCACGCGCCAGGTCGGCCACCGTCGCACGCAACTCGTCGTCCGAGAGCGTCGCGACTGGGCGCAGCGGTGAGGGAGCCAGCATCGAACCTTCCAAGTGATGTGAGGGAAGGGAGCGTGAAACTCCGAGCATCCACGTACTGGATGTGAGGTGGATCGTACACCTGTTCGATCAGCAACGCAACCTGAATGTCGACATTTCTGCCGCTCCTACCATCGGACCGATGTCGTCACGCCGTGCACCCGCCGTACTCGTCCTGCTGTTCGCGTTGACGTGGACCGCCTGTTCGTCGTCATCGAACTCCGCGTCCACCACAACGATCCCGAGCTCCGCACCGACAACCACAACGACGTCCACCAACAAGCTGGCCAACCTCCAGAAGATCTGCCAGAACAGCGACGCAGAGCTCGGCGCGGCCGCCAAGAACGCGTTCGGCAGTCAGCAGCCGACGACGGCGCAGTGGCAGCCATTCATGGTCGCGACCGTGCTGCCCCTCATCGAGAAGCGGCTTCAGACGATGAAGGACGATCCCGCGGCGCACGACCCAGCGATCGCCCACGCGATCGATGTCGGCAACGCCGCCGTCATCAGCGCACGTGACAACCCGCAACAGCTCTCGCCGAGCACCAAGGCGCCGTTCGACGAGTACGACTCGCTCGTCAGCGCGGCCGGCATCCCCGACTGCGGTCTCGGCGGCTGACTCAGTCCAGGTACTCGTGGCGAAACGTGAGCGAGATGCGCGGCGCAGCGCGGGCGACCTTCGGCACGCAGTGCTGCCACGTTCGTTGACACGAGCCACCCATCGCCAGGAGATCGCCCGACGCGAGGTCGAAGCGCACCGACGAGCCGCCGCCCTTCGGTCGCAAGAGGAACCGGCGCGGTCCCCCGAGCGACACGATCGCGATCGTCGCCTCCGGTAGCTCACGCGCCACACGATCGCCGTGCCACGCGACGCTGTCGTGTCCGTCGCGGTACCAGTTGGCCCCGATGGAGCGGAACTCGATGCCGTAGCGCGCCGACAGCGCGTCACGCATCACCGTCACGATCGGCGGACGACGCTCCGGCGGCAACGAACCGTTGAGGCGCGGTGTCTGCAGCCGCTTGTCCCACATCGTGACCATCGGGCTGCGCCACGCGACGATCCCCGCGACCGTGACGAAGAGCTCCTCTGCTCCGGCCAGCCACCCCGGCGCGTGTTCGACCCACGCACCGTCCGCCAACAACCGACGCCCGGCTCCCGCGAACGACGCATCGATCGACGGCTCGGCCGACCCGAGCAGCGTGCCCTGCAGCACGACCTCCACGGTCAGCAAGCCTAGTCGAACAACTGTTCGACCACCATTGCTACTTGCGGGCCAGTGACCGGTACGCCTCTTGGGGATCGCCGAAGGGCACGACCATCGGGGCCGACGTCGTCACGCCGTTGGCGATGTAGCGCTCGATCGTCTCGCGGCACTGTTCGGCGGGGCCGTGGACGATCAGGTCGTCGACGACGCTGTCGGGGATGGCGGCGACGGCCGCCTTGCGATCGCCGTCCTTCCACGCCTTCCACATCGGCTGCAGCTCCTCGCGTCCGAGCCACTCGTGGAACGCGGCGTACACCGGGACGTTCAGGTACGCGGAGATCATCGAGCGTCCGATCCCCCGCGCCATGTCGGCGTCCTCCGTGAGCAACACGAAGATGCGGGCGATCACCTCTTTGTCCGGACCGCCTTCGTGCACGTACGGCACGACCTTCTTCACGTCGTCGGGCGACAACCAGTTGATGATGGCGCCGTCGCCCTCACGGCCGGCGAGCTTCAACATCCCGGGCCGCAACGCCGCCACCATGATCGGCACCGGTTCCTTCGGCACGAGACCGAGACGGAAGCCGTTGATCTTGAACGTCTCGTACTCGGCGACGACCTTCTCGCCCGTCATCGCGGCACGCAGGAAGCGAATCGTGTCGCGCACTCGCTGGTAGGGCTTCTCGAACGTGATGCCGTTCCACCGCTCGACGATCACGTTCGACGACGAACCGATGCCGAGCACGAGCCGCCCGGGCGCGGCTTCGGCCACTGATGCGGTTTGCGACGCCAGCTGCGCGGGGCCGTGCGTGTACACCGGCACGATCGCGGTGCCGAACCGAATGGATGACGTCCATTGCGACGCGAGCGCGATCGGTGTCAGCGCGTCGTAGGAGTCCGTCTCCGCGGTCCACACGTCGGTGTAGCCGAGGTCTTCGAGCTCCTTGATCCACTCGCGCTGTGCGGCAAACGGCCGGCCCGACAACGGCACGGTGATGCCGTAGCGATCGCTCATGACGACTCCTTCTGCGCGAGCAGCTCACGCTGATGTTCCGGGCTCCAGAAGCGCACGATGCACGACTGACTCGCAATGGCGAGCAGCGTGCCGTCCTCCGCCCAAAGGTGCACGAGCCCGTGGCCGAACCCGTGTTG